>CAYUJX010000052.1:4596-5938 GCA_964445125.1 uncultured Microbacteriaceae bacterium | reverse complement strand
GTGGCGCAGAAGCTTCGCTTGCGCCATCTTGATCAGGAAAGTGTTATTGCTGCTCTCGGGAGCCTCGACGACGACACTGAGATGTCTAAGCTTGACGATCTTGCGCGGGATCGTTTGCGAAAAATGGGCGACTTGAGTCCCGCCGTGACCAAAAGGCGTCTCGCTGCCTTCTTGCAGCGCAAAGGGTTTTCTTCCTCCGAGGTCTATGCCACTGTGGACCGAGTTTTGGGATCACCTTAGCCTCACAATGCTGCATGCCACGGGTTCCTGAAGCCGTGGTGGTTGTTGCAGTGAATAGGTTTCGGCGTGCCTAGATTGGGACGGTGCGCGTCGGCCTATGCAGGGAAAAGCAAAGCCCCAGACCCGGTGTCTCCCCTGGAGGTTTTGCGCGCTCGCGGCCGGACGCTCACCTCTTTGCGAGTGAGTTTCAGGCCTGCAGGCTGGCATCCTGGGTTGCCTCGATGAGGGGGCAAAGGTCGCATCCCTAGGATGGTCAGGTGACGATGATGAATGAAGCGGATGCTCGCGTAAATCTGGCGCGCGAAATCGACAGCCTGGATAAGTTGCACGACCGCACCTATGAAGTGCGCACATTTGGGTGCCAGATGAATGTTCACGATTCAGAGCGAATGTCAGGGTCGCTGGAGGCAGCCGGGTACACCAAAAGTCCAGACGGTGTGTTCGCTGATGTCGTTGTTATCAACACCTGCGCCGTGCGCGAAAACGCTGACAACCGGCTTTACGGAACATTGGGGCAATTGGCCTCGATCAAGCGAGAAAATCCCGGAATGCAGATAGCTGTTGGCGGGTGTTTGGCACAAAAAGACACGGGCACCATCTTGGAAAAGGCCCCCTACGTTGACGTCGTTTTTGGTACCCACAACATGGGTTCGCTGCCGGTGCTGTTAGAGCGGTCTCGACACAATGAGCGAGCAGAGATGGAAATCCTGGAGGCTCTTGAAACATTTCCTTCTGCGCTACCTACTAAGCGCGACTCCAGCTACTCGGGATTGGTATCCATTTCTGTGGGGTGCAACAACTCCTGCACCTTTTGCATCGTGCCAAGCCTTCGGGGCAAAGAAAAGGACCGCAGACCCGGCGATGTGCTCAAAGAGATTCAGGCCCTTGTCGACGACGGTGTGATTGAAATCACGTTGCTCGGGCAAAACGTCAACACCTATGGGGTGGAGTTTGGCGACCGCCTTGCCTTTGGGAAGCTGTTGCGCACTACCGGGGGAATCGAAGGTTTAGAACGCGTGCGTTTTACCAGCCCTCACCCAGCAGCGTTCACTGACGATGTGATTCACGCGATGGCAGAAACCGATGTGGTGATGCCCCAGCT
>CAYUJX010000052.1:1962-4496 GCA_964445125.1 uncultured Microbacteriaceae bacterium | reverse complement strand
CACTGTGCGCTGCCCGAGTGGTCGGCTGTGCCGCGACCTGGGGATGTCGTGACAAGTGTGGTTACTGAGGCCAAGCCCTACTTCTTGTTAGCGGATAACCCGACCAAGGAAAGTTTCTCCCTCAGACGAACTCGTGCCGGTGATGCGTGGGATCGGTGGCAAGAAGAAAGCTGTGCCGCCCCCTCGAGCGCTCAATCCTCCGGGGGTGTCAACCTGGGAATGCCCACGCTCAAAATTGCTGGTACGTCTCGGTGACTAGCCCTGCGGCCGGCACATCTCCCCACAGAGTGCCACCCTTGGTGGCCATCGTCGGAGCTACCGGTACGGGCAAGAGCGCCTTCGCCCTGGACCTCGTCGAAGATCTTGCTGCCAAGGGCCACCAAGGCGAGGTTATTAACGCGGATGCCATGCAGCTCTACGAAGGAATGGATATTGGCACCGCCAAGCTGAAGGTCGCGGACCGGCGGGGAATCACGCACCATCTGTGTGACATCTGGGAGGTCACCAGGGAGGCCAGCGTTGCCGACTACCAAGCGCTTGCCCGCGGTCATGTGCAAAGTATTCAAGCGCGGGGCGTTGTCCCCATACTTGTCGGGGGATCTGGTCTCTACGTGTCCTCTGTACTTTACGAATTTGAGTTTCCCGGCACCGATTCTGTGGTGCGCGAGCAGCTCGAAAAGCGATTAGAGGTGGAGGGTCGCGAAGCGCTTGTGAGAGAGCTTGCGCGCCAGGATCCCCTTGCCGCGGTGGCGATTGATTCACGCAATTCTCGCCGACTCATCAGAGCGCTGGAGGTGGTGACCCTCACGGGCAAGCCTTTCGGGGCAGGTTTGGATGCCCAACATCACCCGTGGCAACACAACCTTGTCGTTGTGGGGCTGCACACCGAGCGAGAGCTCCTCACGAAAGCTCTTGATGCCCGCGTGGAGGCAATGTGGTCGGAAGGTTTAATCGAAGAAGTTCGCCGTCTTATCCCGCGGGGAATTGAGAATGGTGTGACCGCGTCCCGGGCGATTGGCTACCAGCAGGGGCTCGCTGTGCTTTCTGGCGAGCTCAGCCAGGCAGAGGCGATCGAGAGCACCCAAGCGCTCACAAGGCGGTACGCCAGGCGACAAGTGTCGTGGTTTCGGCGCGATGAAAATACCGTATGGCTGGCCAGTGATGAGCCTGCTCGGGTATCTGACGCCACCTCGCTCGTGACCGGCGCGCTCGCGTAGGCTAGGAGCTGTGAAAAAAGCACAGATGAGCATGCCCTTAGCGGTGACCAAAGGCCACGGCACGGGGAATGATTTCGTGCTTTTTGCTGATCCCGATGGAGCCCTTGAGCTCACGGGTGATCAATACCGGTTTCTCGCAGATCGCCATAGAGGGCTTGGAGCGGACGGCATCATCCGTGCCGTTCACACCGTGGCTTCACCCGAGGTAGCGCACCTCTTGGAGCAGGAGCCCGCAGCGCAGTGGTTTATGGATTATCGCAACGCTGATGGGTCTCTCGCCGAGATGTGTGGCAATGGTGTGCGGGTGTTTGTCGAATTCCTGCTGGCACAGCAATTGGCTGTCCTGGAGGCGGGGAGCACGTTTCCGATTACGACTCGAGCGGGCATTGTGGATGTCACACGCAGTGCGCGTGGCACCTATCAAGCGGATATGGGGCGGTGGCGATTTAGTGAGGGCGAGTATGTTGTGTCGGCACGAGGGCTTGAGGTGGCGAGGCCTTCACTGGCGATAACCGTTCCTAACCCTCACCTCGTCGTAGCGTTGGCGTCTCGGGAGGAACTCGAGTCTCTTGATTTATCACTGGCACCTGTGGTGGAGCCAGTGCCTCCTGCCGGAGCCAATGTGGAATTTGTGGTGCCCTCAGACCCCCTCGTCGTTGATGGGGTGGGGGTCATTCACATGCGGGTATATGAGCGAGGTGTCGGCGAGACTCAGTCGTGTGGGACGGGGGCGCTAGCTGCCGCTCTGGCCACTCGTCACTGGGCCGGAGAAGGCGCTCCCAACCGTTGGCGAGTGCAGGTTCCGGGGGGCACTTTGGGTGTTCGAATGTTCGCCACTGAAGAGGGCGAACACGTGAGCCTTTCGGGCCCGGCAACATTGGTGTTTGACACCGTTGTGGAGATCTAGACCCTCTGGATTCGCAGAATACGGTAGCCCTTGGAGGTTTCGTGACGCTCTGCCTTTAGCGGGCCCGCATGCCCAGCGTTAATCCAAGCCTGCAGAGAATCTCCCCCTAGTTTTTTGGCCACCACCAGCCACGCTTCGCCGTGCGGGGCCAGGCGCGGCAGCCACTGGGTAAGGATCTGATGTAATTCCTCTTTTCCCACCCGAATCGGGGGGTTTGACCAGATCACGTCAAAGGTGAGCGACGCGGGCACATCTTCTGGTCGAGACACACTGATGTGGGTGAGGCCCAAGGAGTGAGCGTTCTCGCGGGTGGTGCGAAGGGCCCGATCATTGACATCGATACCCCAGACGTGAGCGGCGGGAGACTCCAAGGCCATTCCCATGGTCAAAGGCCCCCACCCACACCCCAC
>CAYUJX010000052.1:0-1862 GCA_964445125.1 uncultured Microbacteriaceae bacterium | reverse complement strand
AAGTATGCAGACTTCACAGGAACTGCTTCCCGCTCGGAGTTTTGGTGGTTCAATCTCTTGCTCGTACTCGTTTCTCTGGCATTGAGCACTCTCTGGGCCCCCTTGGGAGGCGTGTTTTTCTTTGTCACAGTGGTGCCCTACCTCGCGGCGGGTGTGCGTCGGTTGCGCGATGCCAGCTTGGCTTGGGGATTAATCTTCATTGGTCTTGTGCCTGTTCTTGGCACCATCGTCATGATCGTGCTGTGGGTCCAGCCCACCGCTGAGGAGGCGCCCGCAGTCTAGAAGCCCGAGCCACCCGGCGCAGGTCGCTGTTCTGTCCTGGAGGACTGTGCTGTCCTAGTGCACGTTTGGCTGTTTTTCGTAGTACCGTAATAAAAGACACGAGAAATGGGCACCATGAATTCGGAAACTGAGTGGTCTGCTGTCGGAGAACGCATCCGCCGTGCCCGCGTCGCTGATGGGATTAGTGTCCGGGAGCTTGCGCGTCGCATAGACGTGTCCGCGAGCCACGTTTCGCAGGTTGAGCGTGGGCTTGCATCGTTTAGCGTTCGCGCTCTCTATAACGTCGTGAGCATTCTCGGGATCTCGATGGACTCGCTGTTTGAGAATTCGAGCCTCGACACCAGGCCTTCTCGAGTCGAGGATGAGGTGGCTGCCACTTCTCACGATGGGCCATTGGACGGTGCGGGAATCGTTCTGCGCGCTAGCGCACGACCGGCGATGCAGTTGCAGTCGGGGCCCAGGTGGGAACGACTTACCGTAAAGCCGGAGGTCGGAGCCGAGTTTCTTGAGGTGATTTATGCACCTGCGCCTGGCGCCGAAGCACCCGAGGATTTTATCCGCCATATCGGCAGGGAATACGGGATTATTACTCAGGGGACGTTAAGTGTTCAGGTGGGATTTGGGCAGGCCGACATGCACGTCGGGGATTCCATTGCCTTTGATTCCAGTATCCCCCACCGTTTCTGGAACCGAACGGAGCAAGAAGTCAAGGCTGTGTGGTTCGTATGGGATGCGGTCGCCCAGGACATGGCAGCAGAATTCCCTGGGGCAGGTTCTGGTTCGCACCACCAGCCCGTACCGTAAACGTTCTCTAATAGATAACGTTTTGGTCACTCTGGCCTCGTAAGTGGACAAGGTGTCAATTCTGTGTTTACACTTGCCGTACCCCGTAAAGTGCTTGTGCACACACCGGTAAGGCAAAGGAGCCCTGGTTATGACCACATCGTCACCGTTTGCGGCAAATGTTGTCATCGAGGCCCGAAATATTGTCAAACGTTTTGGAGGCGCGACTGCCGTTGACGATGTGTCGCTTGAAGTTCGTGCAGGAGAAATCCACGCGGTCGTGGGCGAGAACGGTGCTGGTAAGTCAACGCTGATGCGCGTCCTCGCTGGGGTTATTGCCCAAGACGGCGGCCAAGTGCTGGTCGACGGTGTCAGGCTCGAAACGGGTGCAAAAAACTCGATTGCAGCTGGAATCTCTCTCGTCCACCAAGAGCTCAGCCTGGTGCCCGAGATGACGGTGGCAGAGAACATCATGCTCGGGTATTCGCCCACTCGACTCGGTTTTACCAAGTCTGCAGAATTAAACGCTATTGCCGCCAAAGCACTGGACGAAATCGGGGTGTCCGTTGACCTCAACGAAAGAATCTCGCGGTTGTCAGTTGCCCTGCGTCAATTCGTCGAAATTGCCCGCGCTGTGGCACGAGACCCTAAAGTCCTGATTTTGGACGAGCCCACGGCAACCTTGACCCCGACAGAAACTGACTACCTGCTAAACATGCTTCAGAGGCTTGCGGCCAATGGAATGGCCATCATCTACATCTCCCATCGCATTCCTGAGGTCTTCCGAATTGGCAACA
>CAYUJX010000051.1:0-9520 GCA_964445125.1 uncultured Microbacteriaceae bacterium | reverse complement strand
CACACGCTGCTCGGCACCGAGATGAAACAAGTGGAAAGCCACTGGAGACTCCACTAAAAAGCCAACCACGACAAAGACAAAAAATGCTGCTCAGCACGAAGCCGAACAGCATTTTCTCATGCCAATAGTTTGAGTATCAGCCTTTTGGTGGACCTGAGGGGATTCGAACCCCTGACCCCCTGCATGCCATGCAGGTGCGCTACCAGCTGCGCCACAGGCCCAAAGACGGAAAGCCCCAGCCTACTACAGGGTGTACTTGCCCTTAGCGTCCCCGAAAGCGATTACGACGGGGGTAATTTCCGCAGGGCCGTTCAGGCAGGAGGTCCTGCAGGATGACGTGAGTCGTGAGGGGCCGATTGATTCAAGGATTACTCCGATTTGGTAGCCAGGGCCAGCAAAAATTCTTCGTCGGCATCACTCATCAGCTTGGCGACGGTGAAGCCGGCTCGTTCCACCAGAGAAGAAACCTCGTCAACTCTGAACTTATGGGATGTCTCGACGAGAATTCGATCTCCGGCAGGGAGAGCCAGATTCATGCCCAGGTCATCAATTCTGATGTCGAGGTCTTCCTTGGCTACCAGTGACATTTCAATCCGGGAGCCTGTGTCGTTCCAGTCGACCCGGTAGTCAAACCACTCTTGTTCAATCGTGGCGCCCCATTCGCGTTTCGCCACATCGAGAATGTTGCGAATGAAAGCTTCGGTTATTCCTTGGGAGTCGTGATACGCGCGGATCAAACGCTTCGTATCTTTCACGAGGTCAACCCCGAGCAGCAGAGAGTCTCCGACCTCTAACTGGTCGAATATTCCCGAGAGAAAACCGTCCACCTCGTCGCGCTCAAAGTTGCCGAGAGTACCACCAAGAAATAGCGCAAGACGTGGTCCCTCTCCGTAGTCCAGGGTTAGGTTGTCGCTGAAATCTGCGCGAACCGGTGCCACCTTCAGTCCGGGAAATAGCTCGCTGAGGGAGGCTTTCGCAGAGTCGAGGTAAACCTGGGAAATGTCGATGGGGACGAAAAGTTTGCCAGCGTTTATCTCTCGCAAGGCTCGCAGCACCAGCGGCACTTTCTTGGACGACCCGGCGCCGATTTCGACGACGGTGTGGGCGGGAGCAATCTCGGCGATGGTCTCGGCGTTGTGAGCCAGGATGCTTTCTTCTGCGCGGGTCGGGTAATACTCCTCCAGCATGGTGATGTCCTCAAAAAGATCCGCACCCTTGGTGTCATAGAGCCAGCGCGCGGGAATTTGTGGGGGAAATCGGCGCAGAAAGGTGCGCAGTTGCGCGCGTTCTAAGGCATTAACGGACAAGGCGCACCCCGGAGTACACCCAGCGGCTATCGGGAGGGAAAAAGTTTCGGTAGCTCACTCGGGTGTGACCAAGCGGTGTGATGGCGGAGCCACCGCGGAGCACCATCTGGTTGGACATGAATTTGCCGTTGTATTCGCCTAAAGCCCCGCCTTCGGCCTGAAAACCTGGGTAAGGCAAGTAGGCCGATGATGTCCACTGCCAGGCAGAGTCGAATACCGAGTCAAGGCCACTGCTGGCAGCGGTGGCCGGCGGCAGAAGCCCACTGATGCCAAAGGGGTGAGCACCAAATTCTTCAGCGGGTGGGGTGGCGCCTTCGTGGCGGACGGCGTGCTCCCATTCGGCTTCGGTGGGCAGGCGAGCGAGTGACCACCGGGCATACGCATCGGCTTCGTAGTGGCTGACGTGGAGGACGGGTGCGTGCGGGTCGACGGGCACTAATCCGTAGTGGCTGTAGGTCGACCACTGGGAATCGTTCCAGAGCCAATACAACGGGCTTTGCCAGCCCTCTGATGTGACCTTCGACCACCCTTCGGAAAGCCAGAGCTCATGGCGGGTGTAGCCGCCGTCGTTGATGAAGTCAGTCCACTGTGCGTTCGTGACCAGGGTGTTGGAAATCTCGAAATCGGTGAGAAACGCTTGGTGTTCAGGGCGTTCATTGTCAAAGGAGAAGGCGTCGCCGGCCGGGGGTTGCTCCGAGGCCGGGGCTCCGATCGTGACGAGGCCACCGGGAATACTCCTCCACTCCTGTCGGCGCAGCGGATGGGGCTGGGGTGAGTCGGTGGAGGGATCGTAGATGACCGGCCACAGCGGGTTAAGGGACATTGCGTGTTTGATGTCCATCAGGAGTAACTCGAGGTGTTGTTGCTCATGTTGCAGACCGATGCGGACCATCTGGGCTTCGTGGTCTGAGGGGTTGGCCTGAAGGCGTGCGGATACCGCGCGGTCTACTTCTTCGCGGTAGCGAGACACATCTTCGCTCCCCGGTCGAGTAATCAACCCGCGATCCCCACGGGGGTGCAGGGGCCCCACAGATTCGTAGTAGCTGTTGAACAGCGCCGAAAAGCCAGGAAAACGCTCGCGAAACGCATAGGGGCGATCGCCCAGCACGAACGTGTCAAAAAACCAGGTGGTGTGCGCCCGGTGCCATTTCGAGGGGCTCGCATCAGCCATGGACTGGACGGTCTGGTCGGATTCACTCAGTTTCGCCGCAGCGGCTTCGGTGTGCCGACGAATTCGCTCGAAGGTGCTGGTGAGCGGCGTCGTGTGTGGGACAACCATAGTTCTCCTAATTTAGTCGAGCCAGGCGGCGCACTGCGCCGCCTGGCTCATACTCGGGAATTGCTTCGATTCGTGCGCCTCTTCGGAATGTCGATTCGAAGGGGGAGGGTGCGGCACTGTCCTGGGTGTTATAGACGATGTGCCCCGGCCTAGCGGGTGTCGGATTCGAGGTAGGTCTTGAGGTTGCTCGAGGCACCTGTTCCCGCCGTCAGCATCGCGTCGACCGCCTTTGTTACCTGTTCGTTGGTCGACATCGCCTCGGCGACAGTAATCGTCACCATGGCTTCGAGTGTGGAGGAGTTTGGTCCATCGGGGGTAACGGTCCAGGTGTTCGTGAGTTTCTCGACGAAGGGGGGATGTTCTCTGCTTCGACGGTGTAACTCAAGGTGAGTGTGTCAAAGTCATAGGCGGTGATGCGTACGTCCGTGTGCCCGAGTCCTTCAATGTCGGCCACGCGGCCTCCATAGCGGCTTCCGTTGACGCCCTGGGGCGTTGCGGGGTTGGGTCCGGATGATTTCACGCCGGGGCTCCATGCGGCGATGTCGACGAACTCGTCTGCGAGTACAGTCCACACCGCGGCTGCGCTGGCGTCGATGGTGATGGCTGAGCTTCTGGTGTTGGGTTCCATGAGGTTCTCCTTTGGTTGTGCAACGGATGTTGTAGAACAGTTCTATCACGCATACAGGAGAAATGCAACACGTGTTGTATAATGGGAGGTAGTGCTTGTCCAAAAACAGAAAGGAAACGTTAATGGCTCGCCCTCGATCCTTTGAAGAGTCAGAGATTCTGGACGCAGTGATGATGGCCTTTTGGCGTAACGGCCACACCGCCACCACCTACCGGAGCCTGGAAACACTCTCCGGGGTAGGAATCAAGAGCCTTGCGAATACTTTTGGTGACAAGGACGAACTCTTTAGCAAAGCCCTTGCTCGCTACCGCACCATGGTGGAGGGCAACCTTGCCGCGATGTTTGACCCGCCGTCACTTGACTCCATTGTGGCCATCTTCGAAAGGGCCAGCTCTCCCGCGGAGGGTAACGACCCTCGCCGCGGGGGGTGCCTTATGGTCAACACGGTTTTTGAAATCGGAGAACCAGGCGCTCCCGTGGCACACGAAATCGCCCAATACCGCGAACTCTTTCGATCCAATTTCCAGCGAGGCCTTGACGCTGAAGGTATTCCCGACTCCGAGACACGAGCGGGGTTCCTCCTGGGGGCACTGTGGGGCGCTCTCAGCCAAATCCGTCTCGCCGGCAACACCGCAGCCGCCCGACCTATGACAACGATTGTGATCGAGACAATTCGCACCTGGGCGCCGGGCGCCCAGGCGGCAGCCGTGGGAGATTAATCTGCGTGGTGACTACTTCTGCCGGCGGCTGACCACCACCTCGCTTCGGCAGTGGTCCCTCCTGCTCCCGAACTTGTCCATGCAAAAAACACCCCACGGGCATCGGGCGTCTAAGAAGCCACAGCGTCGCGTGTGGGCACAAGGACATGACATATGTCGGCGTCCATGCACTGGGCGGGATCAAGCTGCTGACTGCGAATGATGAGCCCCTCCAGTTCTCTTTCCAGGGTGGCGAGTTCGTGTTGTCGGATCTGGACCTCGAGGAGCTTGGTGGAAAGCAGCTCGCGGACGTGGGTACACGGCGTGACACCTTCACCGCGCAGATCGAGAATGGTGCGGATTTCTAACAGAGTGAGCCCGGCCCCTTGCCCGCTGCGGATGAACTGGAGCCGGTGGAGAATCTCGGCGTCATAGGTGCGATAGCCGTTCGAGTCGCGGTGTGGCTGAGGAATCAGACCACGGCGCTCGTAAAAACGAAGGGTCTGCGGGGGAAGCCCCACTGCTGACGCTACCTCTCCGATTCGCATGCCCCATATCTTACGCGCTTGACCTTATACCGAGGATGAAGGTTTATGCTGTCTCTTATGGACCTAACACTTCTCTACTTCGATGGGTGTCCGAACGCGAAGGTCGCGGACGAAAGAGTGACCCTGCTTGCGAGCGAGCGTCCCGATATCACGGTCACCTATCAGTTAGTCGAAACACCCGA
Source organism: uncultured Microbacteriaceae bacterium (assembly GCA_964445125.1). GTDB lineage: Bacteria > Actinomycetota > Actinomycetes > Actinomycetales > Microbacteriaceae > Pontimonas. The sequence continues at coordinate 4,878 of CAYUJX010000051.1, read as the reverse complement.
ACAGGCTGACCTCGTGGGCTTTTTTGGCTCCCCCAGCATTCATGTTGACGGTCGTGATTTGTTCGCCGAGCCTGATTCGCAACCAGGCTTGGCCTGTCGTCGATACCCGACACCGCACGGGTATGAGGGCGCACCGACACTTCAGCAACTACGCACGGTCCTCGCCCATGAATAACCGGGTCGCCACCGGCGACGCGGGGTCTCCCGCAGAACCCGCCGCGGGCGAGACGTACGACTTGATCGTTATTGGCGCGGGCATGGCGGGAATCAGTGCTGCACAAAAGGGTGCTGCCCATGGCTGGCGAGTCGCCATCGTTGACTCCCTTCCCTACGGCGGAACGTGTGCATTGCGCGGATGTGACCCTAAGAAGATTTTGCGTCGCGGTGCTGAAATTATCGATAGCGCCCGGCTCATGAAAGGAAAGGGCATCGATGCGGCGGGGCTGGCATTGAACTGGTCAGACCTGATGACGCACAAGCACGCCTTTACCGACCCGATTCCCCACAGCATGGAGTCGAACCTCGCCGGCGAGGGCGTCGAGACACTCCACGGCCACGCCCGGTTCGTCGGGTCAGACCAGATTGACATTGACGGCACCCGGTATCAGGCCACACGCTTCCTGATTGCGACCGGAGCGCGACCGCGACCACTGAATTTCTCGGGTTGCGAGCACCTCATTGATAGCACCGAGTTTCTTGATCTCGGTGCCCTCCCGCCGCGCATATTGTTCGTGGGTGGTGGCTTCATTTCCTTCGAGTTTGCCCACCTCGTCGCCCGCGCGGGAAGCACTGCCATGGTCGTCGACCGCGGGGCACGCCCGCTCAAGGCCTTCGACCCGGATCTGGTGGAATTACTGGTTGACCGCGGTCGTGAGGTCGGTATTGACCTGCGCCGAAACACGGACATCACCGCGGTCGAGCGCACCCAAGACGTCTTCCAGGTCACCCTCGAACACGCCGGTGAAAAAGAAATAGTCGAAGTTGACCTTGTGGTCCACGGTGCGGGGCGCGTTTCGGACCTTGCCGCACTTGGCCTAGAAGAAGCCGGTGTGGAATGGAGCGAGCGGGGCGTGCGTGTGGAGGGACATCTTCAAAGCACGTCGAACCCCGCAGTGTGGGCTGCGGGTGACTCCGCGGACACCGCCGGAGTGCCCATAACTCCCGTCGCGATCTCTGAAGCCAAAGTTGCCGCGTCAAATATGATCAAGGGCACCACCGTCACCCCTGACTACACCGGGATTCCGACCGCTGTCTTCACCATTCCCGAACTTGTCCGCGTCGGCATGCTCGAATCCGAAGCCATCGAGCAGGGCATCGACCTGGATGTGCGCTACTCCGACACCAGCAAGTGGTTCTCCAATTTCCGGATTGGGGAGACCACGGCCGCGGCCAAAATCCTTATCGACAAGGAACATGACCGCATTGTCGGGGCTCATCTGCTGGGACCCGAATACGCCGAACTGGTCAACACCTTGGGCCTGGCAATCAAGCTGGGGCTCACTACGCGCCAACTCAAGTCCGCCACAGCCGCGTACCCGACTGTGGGGTCTGATCTCGGCTCCATGCTCTAGAACGTTTCCCCAGGTGATCAATTCTGGTGCTCAGCCCCCCGCTCGCGGCTTTTAAACACTCCACTGTCCACGGCATCAACACGCCTCACCAGTGAGCACACCAAAACCGCTGGCTCCACGGCGACGCCTGGGTGGGGCAGGAGGAACCAAGGCATGGGGAGTTCCTCACACGCGCTGGAAGTCCCCGGAGATGCTGTCGCGCACAGTGGTGGGAACACGGGCCGCAGAGGCGAACGTGGCCCAAGAATCAGCGGCATCGTTGACGTCGCTAAGAATACGTGCGGCACAGGGGATGCTGTGGCGTTCAGCGAACACCATAAGGTCCGCATGCGTCACGCCGTGAAACTTCCCGCCAATGCTCATCAGGTGCTGAAACGTCCACTGGCCGGCGGGGTTGAATGCATAGGTGACGTCGTAGGCCGGGGCGAGGGACCATTTCCCCGCAGAGTCCATAAGAAACGAGAAGTTTTTGGTGTGGTCATCGCAGTTGGCAGACGCGACGTTGAACGCCATCCGCCGGAATCCCTCGGCCGCAGCATCTTCCCCCAGGCCAAGAGCGGTAATCGCGTTTTGATACTGGGCATAGTCGTGAACGCCGATGGCGTTGTAGTCCAGCTCGCTCAAGGCGCACAGCGACTGCATGTGCACCTTCGTCTCTCCCGACAGCGTGCCTGGTAGTTCATCGAGTCGGTCGAAGCGACGGGTCATGAAGTGGGCTCGTGTGTTCTCTTCGAGGAGACGTGTCTCTGCCATAGATATACCTGCAGCGCGCGCCATAAGGGAATACGCGTACTCAATACGCCCATACACCTGCGTGCGGCCGAGCTGCTTGTCTTCACCGACGCCGTCGAACTTGAGAAGCCAGGATTCTAAACCGGGCACGGTTCGCTGGCCCGGGTAGAGAGCTCCGGTGTTCGGATCAAGATTGACCACTGCTTTAGCGCGGGCTCCTCCGGCGCTGGTGCCCACAGCGAGGATCTGTTGCAACGCGGTCTGGGATTCGCGCTCGGTGCCGAGTGTGCCGGCGATGACGGTGCGGGCGGCAGTTACCAGCTCTCCTATATCGAGCATCGATGCTTCGGGCGCGCCCGGTCCGGCATCAGGGACAAATTCGAGAGCTCCCATGCCGCGTGCACCGGTGTACGCGAGGCGATCCAGCGTGCTCACGCTGCCAAGGCCGGCTCCCTGGCGCTCCAGCTCCGCACTCACGATGCTGTTGCCGAACCGGTCGGGGAGAGCATCAGCGATTGCTGACGGTAGGCCGTGGAACGTCTCCGCGGCAAGCCCCGGAAAGGTGTACGTTCGCTCCCGAGCGGGCATCGTGAGCGGCGCGAACTCCATCCCCGTCCGCACCCACTCTGGTGTGTACTCGAAGACATACGCCCGGGATCGGGTGCCCCGGGCGAGTGCACCGACATAGGTGCCCCAGAGGTAGACCTTGATGAGCTGTGTTGGTTCAAACGCCATGGGGACTCGCCTGCTTTCTCGGCGCGCGTTGGCGCTTGGCTGGCTGACGGGAGAGCTCTCGCGCCAAAGCCAGAGGGCTGACCTCGCCGCCCGTCTCGTCAAGCAGCTCGAACCAGTCGGTGCGCCCCAGCGCCCGGACCACCTTGATGAGCGCAGCCACGGTGGTGGGCGCGCCATTTTCTAGCTTGCTGAGAGTGGCTCGACTGATGGACGCTCTCTCTGCCAAGCTTTGCTGGTCAATCTCGCGCGCAAGCCGCGAATCACGAAGCGACTGACCGATTAAGGCCTGCCATTCTGCTGTCGTGCGAGTAATGTCGCTCATACTGGTCATTATAGGGATAATGTTCGCTAATGAGTAGGATAAGGGTCATTAGGCTGAGGTTCTCTGCACGCAACACCGAACCACCAGGTGCGACCTGTGGGACGTTTGTGTTCCACGCGGGTAGAGGGACCTCTGAGTGATGTTCGTCAGGTACGAGCAATCCTGAGAGGTCCCCGGAGTAGGCCTCTGCGCCCCGGTGTAGCCTCAGATTTCAGAGGCTAGGGGAGAATTTTTCTGTGGCGTATTCGGGAAGGAAAGCGGTCTGATGGTGGAGAAAACTCCAGAAGCTTTGAGTAAGCGCCAGGATTACGGTTCCGTGTCTTTAGAGGACGGCACTCTGTCCGCTGATCCTCTGGAACAGATTGCCACCTGGGTGCAGCAGGCTGATGACGCAGACGTGTACGAACCCAACGGGATGGTCATTTCCACGATTGACCCCGATGGGGAACCCTCCTCTCGCACCGTGCTGTTGCGGGGCATCGACGATCACGGGTTGTATTTTTATACTGATTACACCTCTCGCAAGGGCCTAGCGCTCGTGGCTCATCCGTCGATTTCTGTCGTGTTCCCCTGGTATATCCAGCACCGCCAAATTAAGATCTTCGGTCACGCCACCCGCACCAACCGCGAGATGTCTGACGCCTACTTCTCCTCGCGTCCCCGCGGGTCTCAACTGAGCGCCTGGGCGAGTGATCAATCCCAGCCGATTGAGTCCCGGGAAGCCTTGGAAGCCAAGGTTGTCGCCATGGAGGAGCGCTTTGATGCCGACGCCGAGATTCCTCGACCCGACAGATGGGGTGGGTTTCTGATTGTGCCCCAGCGCATTGAATTTTGGGCCGGTCGCACCTCGCGACTGCATGACCGCATCCGCTTTGACCGGACTGATTCTGGATGGGAATCCCGTCGCCTGCAGCCCTAGGGCCTTTCTCATTTCCCCCTGTTAGTCTTTCGTCCCAGAACCAAAGGGGAAGCAATGATGGACGTCGCGTTCGGTATTGACACTTTTGGAGACGTCACCCATTCTGCCCACGGAATCCCGCTTCCCTATGCCGAAGTTATTCGCAACGTCGTTGCCGAAGCGGTCTTAGCGGATGAAGTAGGCGTTGACGCCATCACGCTGGGGGAGCACCACCGCGATGACTTTGCCGTGTCCACCCCGGAAACGGTGTTGGCGGCAATCGCTGCGAAAACGTCGCGGATTCTTTTGAGTTCCGGGGTGACGGTCTTGAGCTCGGATGACCCGATTCGAGTCTTCCAACGCTTTGCCACCCTCGATGCCCTGTCCATGGGTCGTGCAGAGATTATTATGGGCCGGGGCTCTTTCACCGAATCTTTCCCGCTGTTTGGATATCAGCTGGGGGACTACCAAGTCTTGTTCGAAGAGAAACTTAATCTTTTTGCTGAACTTCTGAAAGAAAAACCTGTTACCTGGTCAGGCACGACGAGGCCCGCTTTAGACAACCAAGAGGTGTATCCCAAATCGCATTCAGGAGCGATCAGAACCTGGGTGGGGGTGGG
>CAYUJX010000050.1:3794-9666 GCA_964445125.1 uncultured Microbacteriaceae bacterium | reverse complement strand
GCATATGCATATGCATATGCATATGGTAAACGCTGGGGTACACGCCAGCACTCGCAGGCCCATGCTCGGTGCTAACCCAGGAGAATCACCCTACGCCGGGATGGGCTCCTTACTCTCGACGAGGTAGCGGGCGTATGCGGTGATGGTCAGGAATGTGGGGAACTGTTCCTCGAGGGTCACCGAGCGGAACACCGCAGACGCGTCATCGAAGCGGTCGCCGGGGCTACGCTCGACCGTGGCGAGAACCCCCTCGAGCTCGGACTCCACCAGATCGCGGGTGATGAGCGTGCCTTCCGCCGTCACGACGCGCTGGTGCATCCACTGCCACAACTGCGAACGGCTGATTTCGGCGGTGGCGACATCCTCCATGAGATTGTCAATCGCCGCAGCTCCCACGCCTCGCAGCCAGCTCTCGATATACCGCACCCCGATGGACACGTTCGATCGCACGCCCGCATCCGTCACTGTGCCGTCGATGCGCAGGTCGAGCAGGTCGGCGGCCGTAACGTTAATCTCGGGTCGCTGGCGGTCGAGCTGGTTGGGGCGCTCGCCCAGCACCGCGTCGAACTCCGCGCGCGCCGTTGACACCAGGTCGGGATGCGCCACCCAGGTGCCGTCGAAACCGTCGCCGGCCTCGCGCTTCTTGTCCGCTGTCACGGCTGCCAGTGCGCGTGCGGTCACTTCGGCGTCTCGCCGGTTCGGGATGAAAGCGCTCATCCCCCCGATGGCATGGGCACCGCGCTTGTGGCAGGTGGAGACGAGTAACTCGGTGTAGGCGCGCATGAACGGTACGGTCATCGTGATTGCCGACCGATCGGGAAGGATGAACCCTGCCGAGCGCCCGCGGAAGTTCTTGATGATGGAGAAGATGTAGTCCCAGCGCCCCGCGTTGAGCCCGGCGCAGTGCTCGCGCAGCTCATACAAGATCTCCTCCATCTCGAATGCCGCCGAGATGGTCTCGATTAGCACGGTGGCGCGAATCGTGCCGTGCTGGATGCCGAGCGCGGTCTCCGAGAAGGTGAACACGTCATCCCACAGCCGGGCCTCGAGGTGGCCTTCGATCTTCGGCAGGTAGAAGTACGGCCCCGAGCCCGTCTCGATGAGCTGACTCGCGTTGTGGAAGAAGTACAGCCCAAAATCGACAAGGGATGCCGAAGCCGGAGACCGAAGCCCGGCGCGATCGGTATATCGCAGGTGCTTCTCGACGAGGTGCCAACCCCGCGGGCGCATGACGATGGTCGGCGTTTTTTCACCAAGGCGGTACTGTCTCCCCTCCTCGCTCGTGAAGTCAATCTGGCGCCGGATTGCGTCGAAAAGCGACAGTTGCCCACCGACCACGTTCACCCAGGTCGGGCTCGTGGCGTCCTCCTGGTCGGCAAGCCAGACTTTCGCTCCCGAGTTCATCGCGTTGATCGTCATTTTGCGGTCGGTCGGACCGGTGATCTCCACCCGGCGGTCCTCGAGTCCAGGTCCGGCGCCGGCCACGCGCCACGTCGGCTCCTCGCGCACGGCCGCGGTCTTGGCCAGGAAGCGCAGGTTGTGGCCGTTCTCGATGCGGCTGCGCTGAACCATGCGGGCTGCGAGGCGATCATGCCGCCGGCCCGCGAACTGGTCATGCAGGTGGCTGAGAAAGCGCAGTGCCTCCGGGGTCAATACCTCGTCGAAGCGCTCATCCAGGGGGGCGAGCACATCCATGCGTGAGTGGGTCATCGTCGTGCCTTTCAGTCGTGTGGGTGTGGTGCTGGCCAAAACTGGCTAGTGGAACTGGGCGGTCTCGGTGCTGCCAACCAGGGCGAGGGTCTCGCTATCGGGGTTGAGCGCCGTAGCGATTCTGTCGAAGTACCCGGTGCCGACTTCTCGCTGGTGGCGAGTGGCCGTGTAGCCGTCTTTTTCGGACGCAAACTCCGCCTCTTGCAGCTCCACGTATGCGCTCATGTGCCGCTGCGAGTAGTCCCGCGCGAGGGTGTACATGGAGTGGTTAAGAGCATGGAATCCGGCGAGGGTGATGAACTGGAATGCGTAACCCATGGCCGCAAGCTCGCGCTGGAAGGTGGCGATTTGCGCGTCGTCGAGGTGGCTCTTCCAGTTGAAGCTCGGCGAGCAGTTGTAGGCGAGCTTCTTGCCGGGGAACTCACGGTGGATGCTCTCCGCGAAAGTACGCGCGAGCTGCAGGTTGGGTTCGGCACTCTCCACCCAGAGCAGGTCCGCGTACGGTGCGTATGCGTGGCCGCGGGCCAGCACGGTGTCGATGCCCGGCATTGTGCGGAAGAAACCCTCGCTTGTGCGGTCCCCGGTGAGAAACGGCTTATCGCGGTCGTCGACATCGCTCGTGATGAGATCCGCCGCGAGGGAGTCGGTACGGGCCACCACGATGGTCGACACCCCCGCAACATCAGCGGCCAGCCTGGCCGCGTTGAGGGTGCGAATGTGTTGACCGGTTGGCACAAGCACTTTCCCCCCCATGTGCCCACACTTTTTTTCCGAGGCGAGCTGATCCTCCCAGTGCACCCCCGCGGCCCCGGCCTCGATCATGGAGGACATAAGTTCGTAGGCGTTGAGTGGACCGCCGAAGCCTGCCTCAGCGTCGGCGACGATCGGGGCGAGCCAGTCGATCTGGGATCCGTTGGCCTCGGCGTGCTCGATCTGGTCGGCGCGCAGCAGCGCATTGTTAATGCGCCGCACGACCGCGGGAACACTGTTGGCGGGGTAGAGGCTCTGGTCTGGGTAGGTCTGGCCTGACAGGTTCGCGTCGGCCGCCACTTGCCAGCCACTGAGGTAGATCGCCTTGAGGCCTGCGCGCACCTGCTGCACTGCCTGGTTGCCGGTGAGGGCCCCGAGAGCGGGAACCCACTCTTCGCTATGAATGAGCGCCCACAAATTCTCCGCACCACGCCTGGCGAGGGTGCGCTCCTCGCGGACGCTGCCGCGGAGCGCAATCACGTCATCGGCCGTGAAGTCACGCTCAATGCCGTTCCAGCGGGTGTCGGTTTTCCACTCGGTTTCGAGTTCGACCGCGGTCTGGGCGGTGTCGCCGGGGCGGTGGGTGTTGATCATGATGGACTCCTCAGGGGTTGATAATGCAAGCTTGTGCCCAACACGGGGGTTCTTCGCAGAGAAGTCAGCGAGAAATTTGGCTGTTCTTCTATTCCGCATAAGAAGTCGGTATGGCACAGTAGTCAAATGGACCCCATATCCCTGAGCGCGCCAGAAGACGAGGAAATGCTCGACTCCCTCACCATCGGCCGCCGCATCCGCCAGCTACGCTCCGACCGCGGGCTCACCCTCGACGAGCTGGGCGCCGCGCTCGGGCGGGCGGCCTCGCAGGTCTCCGTGATCGAGAACGGCAAGCGTGAACTCAAGGTCGGCGAGCTGCAGAAGCTTGCCCAGATATTCGGGGTGACCCTCGACAACCTGCTCACCCCGGAGGCGCCGTCCCGACGGGCAGCGCTGGAGATCGCGCTCGAGCGCGCGCAGCGCGGCCCGCTTTACTCATCGCTGCCGCTCCCCGCCCTCCCGGTGCGAAAGTCCCTCAGCGACGACGCAATCGAGACGATTCTCGGGCTCCACGACGAGTTGCAGCGCCTCCACCGCGAGCGAGCCGCCACTCCCGAGGAGGCACGCCGCGCGAACACCCAGCTTCGGGGCGCGATGCGCAAGCGCAACAACTACTTTGCCGAGCTAGAGACCACAGCGAAAGGCTTGCTCGAGGCGGTTGGACACGCGGGCGGTCCGCTTTCCCAGCGGGTGGCATCCGACCTGGCTTCGCACCTGGGTTTCTCGCTGCACTATGTCTCAGACCTGCCTACGTCAACACGAAGCGTCACCGACCTCAAGAACGGACGCATTTACCTACCGGTCGGCCAGGCGGCGGGCAGCGACCCGCGGTCAACCCTGCTTCAGGCGCTGGCAAGCCACGTCCTGGGCATCGCTGAGCCAAAGGACTACGCCGACTTCCTCCGACAGCGGATTGAGGCCAACTACCTTGCCGCTGCTCTCATGGTTCCCGAACACTCGGCGGTGGCCTTTCTCGCCGGCGCGAAAGAGAAACGTGAGCTCTCAGTGGAGGACCTCCGCGATGCCTTCGCCGTGAGCTATGAGACCGCCGCCCATCGCTTCACCAACCTCGCAACCGAGCACCTGGGTGTGCCGGTGCACTTTCTCAAAGTGCACGAAAGTGGCACCATCTTTAAAGCTTACGAAAACGACAACGCGGCGTTCCCCACCGACCCGTTGGGGGCCGTAGAGGGGCAGCTTGTCTGCCGGTTCTGGAGCGCGCGCCGCGTGTTCGACGTTGACGACCGTTTCAGCCCGTACCACCAGTACACCGACAAGCCCGGCGGAACCTACTGGTGCACCTCGCGCATCCAAGCGACCAGCCGCGGCGATTTCTCCGTGAGCGTTGGCACACCTTTTGCCCACGCCAAATGGTTTCGGGGTCGTGCCACGGCCAACCGGTCGATATCTACCTGCCCCGACGAGCTCTGCTGCCGCCAACCACCAGAGGATCTCGCCGCGCGATGGAAACAGCAGTCCCTGCCAAGCGCACGGCTGAACAGTTCACTGTTGGCCGCAATGCCCAAAGGCGTCTTCCCCGGCGTGGACAGCACCGAAGTCTACGAGTTCCTGGAATCTCACTCCCCCTGAAGCTTTGCCACCGGAACCAAAGCCTCGTTATGGCGCAAAAAAGGTGGCACACCTGGGGGGTCAAATCGTCCATAAAACACGTCGCCCGACGTGGTTACCCCCTGACGGCGCAAAACATCGAGCAAATGCTGGGTTTTCTCCATGACGCGCGCTTGCTTCCACGACCCGCTAAAACGCAGAGCCGCAACATCTCGCGCCGGCTGTTGAGCGACCTTCACCCGCGCATCGGAGGGAATGGGGGCGTCCTCAGGTGTGCTGCCTTCGGGCAGAACAAAGCTCACGGTGTGCTCTTGAGAGTCGTGGGGGGCCTGCACCACCGGTGAGGTCATGGCAATTTTTTGGCGGGCACTATTAAGTCCAGATATATATTGGACGAGGGGCCCAAACCCCAGGTTTCCCGCGGAGTCAAAATCTCCGCGGACGTCAATCGAGATCAGTGTGTGAGCGGGATAGTGCCGCAACTCCACTCCCCCTTCGAGGCCACGGATTACGTCATAAGGCTGGGCTTGGGCCATGGCTTTCCTCCTGAGAAACGTGGTTACCGGTCCGGTGGCTGTCACTGCAGATTACCCCCGCTTCCAGAGTGAAGACATTTTTACACGGGTTCCCGCGCAGGCTCGACGCGGTGGCCACGTCCAGCTCATCCTTCGAGTACCTGTCCTCGGCCCGGTCAGCGCACCGCCATCGACCGCGCTCACCTCCGCAGAGGCCAAGCACAGTCATTGGGCGCGAAAGTGAGGCTCGCTAGGCTCGAGCCATGAACAACGCCCGGTTCGAGGAACTCGATTACCAAGAGACCCCGATGGGCGAGCTCACCCTGCGGAGGAGACTCGAACCAACTCTTGGCGTTGAGGTCTTCGAGGTAAAGCTCGGAGACGAGTTTCTCATGTCGAGCTTGTTCACTGTGGCGGAGGTCGCACTCGCCGACCTCGGTTTGGCTGCGGCCTGCAGCGATACCCTCACGGTGGCTGTAGGGGGCCTAGGTCTTGGATACACGGCTGTTGCGGCGCTCGCCGATTCCCGAGTGAGCTCACTCGAGGTGGTCGACGCGTTGCCGACAGTGATTGAGTGGCATGAGCGGGGATTATTGCCCGTTTCCGCAAAACTCACCGGAGACACCCGCACCACGTTGGTGTGTGACGACTTTTTTGAGATGATGCGTCGCGAACCCACCACACGGTATGACGCCATCCTGCTTGATGTCGACCATTCGCCCCGACACCAACTC
>CAYUJX010000050.1:0-3694 GCA_964445125.1 uncultured Microbacteriaceae bacterium | reverse complement strand
AGACGCTGGTCTCGACCGGGACCGAGAGTGACATCGTGGCGGGGGCTCCCGGAATTGTGCCTTCGACGCTGGGAACCCCGTTCTCGCGCGGCGGATAACACGCGCGTGCAGAGGCTGAGGAACAGCTCCGTTTTCCTCTCAGAAACCGGGCGACTACTGTGGTGGTATGCCTGTGGCCTACCGCGACGCACTGGAACTTGCCCAAAGAATTCCTTCCGGTTTTACGATGGGGGTAGCGACCTCATCATGGCAAATAGAGGGGGCGTCTGCTTCCCGAGGGCGCAGCATTTGGGATGAGTTTTCCGAAACCCCTGGGCGCGTACTCGATGGCGCCACCGCAGATCCCGCGTGTGATCACCTGGCTCGCATCACGGGAGACGTGGATCTCATTGCTGGGCTCGGCGTTGATGCGTACCGCTTTTCTTTCTCCTGGCCGCGCCTCATGCCCGAAGGCATCGGGCCGGTTTCTGCGACAGGTCTTGACGTATATAACCGACTTGTCGATGAGGTGTCCGAGAGGGGCCTCACCCCTTTTGCCACCCTCTATCACTGGGATTTGCCCCAGGTTTTGCAGGAAAAGGGTGGTTGGCTCCACCCGGATAGCCACAAATGGTTCGCTGACTACTGCTATTTCGTAGGGGAGCACTTTGGTGATCGCATCGACACGATGGCGACTCTCAACGAGCCATGGGTGTCGGCATTTTTGGGTTACGCCTCCGGCGTGCACGCGCCAGGGGTGAAGAACCCCGCCGCGAGCCTCAAAGTATTTTACCGCTTGATGGTGGCCAGCGGCCACGGCATGCAGGCCCTCAAGGCAGCCTCGATTGGCAACCCGGGGATTGTTCTCAACCTCACCACGATCATCGCAGAAGACGAGGAGGTCGCCCCGGCGGCCCAGGTGATTGATGGCTTACAAAACCGGATGTTCCTCGATTTACTCGCCGGGCGTCCTCTCCCGGCAGATGTTGTCGACGCAACCAAAGCCATCACGGACTGGTCCTTTGTGACCGGAGAGGGGTTAGCCATGGCGGCCGAGCCTATTACGTGGCTGGGAATCAACTACTACACCCCCACTCGGGTGAGCTCACGTAAGGCGGTTGGGGGGAAAGTTGTCGGCCAGGAATCGGACGTCTATCCCGGCGTCACGGGCGTCTCTTTTGTGCCGAGGGCCCCCCGCACCGCCATGGGATGGGAAATCAAAGCCGAAAGCTTGACCACCACGTTGGTGACCACCGCGGAGCGGTTGCCCGGCGTCCCACTCTATGTCACCGAAAATGGTGCAGCGTTTGACGATGTTGTCTCTGAGGATGGCATCCACGACAGTAGCCGCATTACCTACTACCGAGACCATATTGCCGCCGCCCTGGACGCCAAGGATCAGGGCGTGGATCTACGCGGCTACTTCGCCTGGTCGCTCTTTGACAACCTCGAGTGGGCGGAGGGTTGGACCAAACGTTTTGGCGTTATTCGTGTTGATGCGGACACCCAACTTCGAACGCTCAAAGACAGCGCGCACTTCCTCCGCGAGGTCTTTACTTCTCGGTCTTAGCCCTTCACTGAGCCCGCAAGCAGGCCGCGCACGAAGTATTGCTGAAGCGCAAAGAACACGATAAGCGGCACCACAATCGACACGAAGGCACCAGCGGTCAGCACTTCCCACCCAGAGCCACGGGTGCCAACCATCTCTGCCAGGCGCACCGTCATGGGCGCAACACTCTTGGAGCCGGCCCCGAAAGTGAGACCCACCAGCAGGTCATTCCACACCCACAGGAATTGGAAGATGACGAAAGACGCAATCGCGGGAACACTCAAGGGCAACACAATCTTGGTGAACATGGTGAACCAGTTTGCCCCATCAACACGACCCGCCTCAATCAGTTCCCGGGGAATCTGGCGCAGAAAGTTGTGAAGCAGGAAAATCGCCAGCGGTAAGCCAAATATGGTGTGAGCTATCCAGATGGGAATGTACGTCCCGGTAATTCCCAGCGCGGGAATCAATGTCGTCTCTCCGATGACTAGCCCTTTGGCAAAAAGTTGGAGCAAGGGAACCAACGTCAATTGAAGAGGCACCACCTGAAGGGCAAAAATTGAAAAGAAGATGGCGTCCCGACCTTTGAAATCAAACCAGGCCAGCGCGTAGGCCGCAAACACGGCCAGAGTGATCGGGAAGATTACCGAGGGAATGGTGACCGCAAGGCTGTTGAAGAAGTATTGGAACATGGGCGGGTTGACCCCTGTTCCCACGAACAATACTTTTTCGTAGTTCTCCAATGAAATGCTGGGATTCACGAAGAACGTCCACCATCCCGTGGTGTTGATATCAGCCTCAGGTCGGATTGAGGTGATTAGCAAACTGAAGGTGGGAATCGTCCACAGGACCGCAATGACCACCGCGATGCCCGACGCGATCGGGGAAGAAAAGACATCCTTAGCTTTCTTACGCCTTGCGGCAGCTGGTGTGAGAGTCGACATTATCGTTCCGTCCTCTCCAGGCGCAGTTGTCGCACGTTGTACCAGATAATCGGCACCACCCCAATGAACAGGATGACGGCCAGGGCGCTTCCCTGGCCGTAGTTGAGTTGTCTAAAGGACTGCGCATACATTTCATTAGCAATCACGTTGGTTTGGAAATTTCCGCCGGTCATTGTTCGCACAATGTCGAACACTTTGAGTGTCCCGATAGTGATGGTCGTGAGAACGACAACCACCGATCCGCGAATCATCGGCAACGTCACGCTGGTAAAGCGCCGCCAGTTGCTCGCGCCATCGAGCATTGCCGCTTCGAAAACGTCGTCGGGGACGTTTTTCATGGCAGCGGACAGAATCACCATCGCAAACCCCGTCTGAATCCAGACTAAAACGATGATCAGGAAAAAGGTGTTCCACGGTGGGTTCAGCAAAAAGTTTTGAGTTTCCAGCCCAAGCCCTCGGGCAATTGCATTGAGCAAACCTATTTCTGGCTTGTCGGCGCTGGGCTCAAAGTTATAGACGAAACTCCAGATCACACTCGCGCCGACAAAAGACACGGCCATAGGCATAAAAATCAGGGACTTAACGACGCCTGCATTTTTCATCCGGTCGGTCATATAGGCAATCGCGAGACCGATAGCGGTGGAGAGGAGCGGGACGAATATCACCCAGAGCATGGTGTTGCGAAGAACAATCTGAATCTCAGGAATCGTGAACGCCCAGAGGTAGTTGTCAAAACCAATAAAGCTTTCGCTGCGCTTGTCCATGAAGGACATCCAGATGGTCCGCAGCGCGGGATAAATCAGACCGACCAGCAACAAGAGCAGCGCGGGACCGAGAAATATCCCGTAGCGCAACCAACCTTGCCACCGGATTGACGCGCGCGAGCCGATAAGAAAAAGTGCGTAAATGACAGCCGCGAACGCGACCAGAGAAATCACCAGCAATGTGAGGTTGGGGGCAATGGTTTCCCACAGTGTTTGCCGCATAAAACGGTGCTCCTCTCGCTGTGACAACATCGTCGGCGTAACAAGGTGGGAGCCTGCTCCGTGGAGCAAGCCCCCACCCGATGTTACGTGGTGGACCTGAGACTAGCTAGCTGGCCAGGTCGCCTCAATGGCATCCAGGACATCTTGGTCTGCTTTGTCTTCAGCAATCCACGCGGTCATCTCGGTCCAGAAGGAACCAGCACCCACTTCACCGGGCATCAAGTCAGATGCGTCGA
>CAYUJX010000049.1:0-9831 GCA_964445125.1 uncultured Microbacteriaceae bacterium | reverse complement strand
TATGAGTTCGCTACGCTAACCAGCCAGCGATGCCGGGATGTCAGAGTGTGTTGGTGCGGTGTGCTTCCGGTTCCACTGTTCGGCCCGCAATTGAAGCCATACCGAGAGTCTCTCGTTCGGGTCATCAAGAGTGATCCCAAAGAGTTCCCCCATCCGTCGCAGGCGATAGCGGAGGGTGTTGGGGTGGATGTGCAAGCTTTCAGATGCCGCCGCAATGTCCCCCACAGCATCCAGCCATGCGGCTACCGACGACGCGTACTCCGTCTTGTGTCCAGAGTCATGCGCAACCATTGCGGCTACTCCCGGGTGTCTCAGTCGGGGGTGACGCTCTAGCTCGTCAGAAATATGGGACAGGAGAACCTGTGAATGCACGTCCACGAGTTTCGCAATTGCCGGGAGGTCTGATTGTTGAGTGATTGCTCTCAAGATGTCATCGACTTCTTTGCGCATGTCTGCAAGTCCTGCAACACCCACAGAGGATGTAGCAATGGCCGCTCGCATACCGTCATCAAAAACCTGCCGAATAGCGCTCAGTGCGCCGCTGGCCAGTAGATCTGGCTCCGTGGGGCCTCCGTTGGGAAGAAGAACATAGACCGCCCTCGATGTGGTGGCGATGGCAGCATCCGGCCGAAAAGCCGCCACATACCGGGTCAGTGCATTGCCGATATGGGTAATGAGTGGCAACACCCCTTTCGCATCAGGGGCGGCTGCAAAACCAAGTAGTGCGAGGGCCGCTCCCCCACCTAGGCCAAGTCGGTAGGCGACTTCCTCAGGGGCGAGCGAGCCGTCAAGAGCGCCTTTCAGGGTGGCCTCCTTTACCTCCAGCTCAATCAGGCTCGGGCTCCGACCTCGCAAGAGGTGCAGCGCCGCCAGACGGGCGGCATCACGCAATACCCTTTCCCCGTCACCTGCTGTTTCACCGAGCTCTTCAATCGCCCAGATTGTTCCCAGCGGTCGGGCACCGGCGCGAATAGCAATCGCTGACCGGGCAAATTCGTCGGAAGCCTCCGGGAAACGGACCACACCCTCAGCCGCCAAAACACTGCGGTACTGGCTGAGGTTTCGATCCATATCGGGAACACGTCGATCGAGAATGCCGCGCTCACGCAGAGAGTCAATGCGTTGGTCGGGTACGGAAGAATACGCCAGGAGGCGGCGGTCGATACCCTCGATCGACACCGAACCGCCGATGACGGAGGCGACTGCGTTAGCGATGACAAAGAGCTCCCCGCCGGTACCCGTCGCTGACAGTGCCTCGAGGCCTTGAGCGCCGAGGACCGAAAGAATGAGGGCATCGAGCTGCTGCCACGGAATCTCGTCCGCGGCCGCCAAAATTACGAGGCCACGCGTTGATGCGGTGGTGACCAGATCAGTGGCGTCTGAATCCCGGCGCTTCACCACGACTGCCGAGTATTCGTAGTCCGCGGCCTGACCAATGAGGGCAAGTGCCTCGCTGCTGTCCGTGCGCAAGGCCGAGAGCAGGAGCACTGCTCCGGGCTGCTCGGGGAGGGGTTCGAGTGGATCGTGGAGCACAGTTCCGTTCACGAGCATGTCCAGACCGCGAGTAGCTGCGAGAACACGAAGGATTGGCGGGGCTAGAGCTTCGGCAAGATGACCAACGGTGGTCGCCTCTGCCGCATGATCAACAAGCGGTACTGTAAGTTTGGACAATTTCATGTTCAAATTATAGCGAATTGGATAATTCTTTGCCGGGCTTGTGACTGTCAGACTAAACGCTATGTATTCACGGTCACGCTCGGCGGCGAGGTGCAGCTCGTGCTGATTGATGGCCACAACGACTTTGCCTGGGCAATGCGCCAGCTGTATGACTATGACCTTGACGTGGTTGGCCGCTCTCAGATCACCTCGAACCTGCAAACAGACCTCCTGAGGCTGCACACAGGTGGAGTCACCGGGCAATTCTGGTCGGTCTATGCGCCCTCGACTCTCAGTGGCGCAGAGGCCGCTGTAATGGCCGTCGAGCAAATAATGTTCATCCGAAAATTCGTGGAACGGTTTAGCCAAGACCTTGCTTTTGTCACCTCCGCCGAGGGCATCGTGACAGCGCACGATGAGGGTCGCATCGCCTCCCTTCTGGGGCTCGAGGGTGGGCATTGCATCGATGAGTCCCTGACAATCCTCCAGATGATGTATGCCCTAGGGGCGCGCTACATGACCTTGACCCACAACCACAACACCCCCTGGGCCGATTCCGCAACTGATGTGCCAGCACTCGGGGGATTGAGCGCCTTTGGGCTCGAGGTTGTCCGAGAGATGAATCGACTGGGAATGCTGGTCGATCTCTCCCATGTGGCGGATGGCGTGATGCGCGACGCTTTGGCAGCCACCACTGCCCCCGTAATCTTCAGCCATTCGTGTGCTCGCGCACTGGTGGACATCCCCCGCAATGTTCCCGATGATGTCCTCACGTTGCTCGCCACCAATGGCGGGGTGTGCATGGTGGCCTTCGTCTCCGATTTTGTTTCTGCCGAATTCGCCGCCTCGCTGGCACAGGGAGAGGGAAACGCGCCAAGCACGATGGCGCCGAAGGTCACCGTCGAGCATGTAGCAGATCACATTGAGCACATCCGAGACGTTGCGGGGATTGACCATGTCGGCATCGGAGCTGACTTCGATGGTTCCCCCCACATGCCCTCTGATCTGGCTGACGTTTCCTGCTACCCACTTCTGATGAACGCACTGGCTGGCCGCGGCTGGTCGCCATCTGATCTCGAGCGCTTGGCTAGTGGCAACATTCTGAGGGTCCTCCGCGCGGCCGAGGACACTGCGGAACGCCGGTAAGCTCAGGGGTTGCCCCCGTCAACTGTTTTGTCCGAACTACATAACGCGTGAACGCTACTTTAGCCGATTGAACAATATCCGCCGTGGTGTTGTCGAATACGGTGTGAGTTAGGTCTGGTGACATGTGAATCCACCAAGATTCCCGCGTTTTCCCGACAGACCGCTGGCCAGCGAATCCTCGCCGGCAGCGCACTAAGGAAATGAGGACAGAATGAAAAGTATGACCCGCACCACGGGGCTTTGGGCCACCGGTGCACTTGCTTTCAGTTTCATTCTCGCTGGGTGCACTCCCAGCGCGACCGAAACAGCCCCCGAGGCACCAGCAGAGCCAGCACCCGCTGCAGCTGAAGCCTCGGTGGGAATCGCCTACAACGCAGCGCTCTATGAGGCGCTCCCCCAGGACATCAAAGATAAGGGTTACATTGTCTTGGCCACCGACCCCACTGACCCTCCACTCGAGTTCTATGACGAGGGTGGCGTCCTTGTGGGAGCAGAAATCGACATGGTTGACGCTCTCTCCACAGTTCTCGGTATTGAGTTCGTGATCACCGTCTCGCCTTTCGGAAACATCATCCCCGGCGTTGAAGCCGGTCGTTTTGATGGCGCAGTCTCCGGATTTGCGGATCGACCTGCCAGACAAGAGGTCGTTGACTTTGTGGATTACTTCACCACGTCACGCGGGCTCTTGGTGCTGAAGGGTCAACAGGCCGAATTGAAAGACGCATCAGCGGAGCTGTGTGGCAAGTCGGTCGCAGTTGCTCTCGCAACCTCGGCAGCTGAAAATGTTGTCGCGCAGAGTGAAGCCTGCGTCTCTGGCGGGAAAGACGCCATTGACATTCAGGAATATCCCACCCAAGCGGACGGCGTCACAGCTGTGCGCTCAGGACGAGCTGATTTGACATTTTTTGGAGCTCACGCAGCTTCGTGGATTGCAAAGCAGTCAGAGGGGGATGCTGACGAATTGGAAGTTTTCCTTCGCCCTGAGGATGGTAAAGACATCAACGGAATCCTGCTTCGCAAGGGTGACCTCGCCGAAGTATTCCAAGCAGCTATTCAGCAGCTCATGGACTCCGGTGATTTTGAAACCATTTGGACGAAATGGGGACTCCAGAATGTCATCCTGACAACCGCCACCATCAACGGTGGAACTGTCGACAAGTAAGGTGTGACGCGAAGGGCCTTGCCGGGGTAATGATTCCGTAGCAAGGCCCAACGTGGCTCAGCACACAAATTTCTAATCGTTGATACCAGGGAGAAAGTCGTTGTCAGACACGAGACCAACGAAAGACCTACCCCCCATTCCCGCCCGTCACCCCGGCAGATGGGTGGCGTCCGTGATTGTTCTTCTGATCGCTGGCCAGGTGCTGTTCTCTGTCATCACCAACCCGCGGTTCAAGTGGGACATCGTCGGGGAGTACCTTTTTAGCGACATCATCCTCAGCGGAGTCCGGCTGACCATTGGCCTCACGGTCATCGCCCAGATCCTGGGAATTGTGGTCGGGATAGGGCTTGCCGTGATGAGACTCTCCCCAAACGCCACGGTGGCGCGCTGCGCCTGGGTGTACCTCTGGTTCTTCCGGGGGACACCGCTCCTTGTTCAGTTGATTTTTTGGTACAACATCTCCGCTCTCTACCCCGAATTCACGATCGGTCTGCCCTTCATCGAACCATTCTTTATCTTCAATGCAAATGACCTCATCACACCGCTCGCCGTTGCAATTCTCGGCTTGGGTCTCAACGAGGGGGCTTATATGGCGGAGATTGTTCGAGGAGGAATTCTCGGCGTTGATTCTGGGCAGTCCCAGGCAGCAAAGGCACTTGGGATGACGCATTCGCAGACGCTGCGCCGGATAATCCTCCCCCAGGCCATCAGACTTATTCTTCCGCCAACTGGCAACCAGACCATATTGATGCTGAAGACGACATCGCTGGTGAGCATTTTGGCGCTTGCCGACCTTCTCTATTCGGCACAGTCGATTTACACCCGAACCTTCCAGACAATCCCTCTCCTCATTGTGGTGAGCCTTTGGTACATCACCATCACGTCGATTCTGACGGTAGGTCAAACAATGCTGGAGCGGAAACTTTCCGGGGGTCGCCCGCGTCAGGGGACCACCCCCATGGTTGGCTGGTTGCTCGGCGGCCTCGTTCGAGGCCGCCCCCAGCGCACCCCAGTTCACCCAGCAGAGGAGAAAGCCGATGGTTGACGCCATGTTGTTGGCTGAAGGTGTCCGAAAATCCTACGGGCGCGTCGAAGTGCTCTCCGGAATCGACATGATGGTCATGCCCGGACAGGTGACCTGCTTGGTCGGACCATCTGGGTCGGGCAAATCCACTTTCCTCCGATGCATCAACCACCTCGAGCGGATTGACGGCGGTCGACTCTACGTGAGCAATGAGCTCGTGGGCTACCGGGAGAAAGGCGGGCGTCTACACGACCTGAAGGACCGGGATGCCTGCAAGGCTCGGGCAGAGGTGGGAATGGTTTTTCAAAACTTCAATCTTTTCCAACACATGACTGCCCTGGAAAACATCATCGAAGCTCCCCAACGTGTCCTCAAGGTATCGAAGGAAGAGGCCACGGCTTTTGCCCAGGAACTTTTGGCGACAGTGGGCCTGAGCGACCGTCAGGATAGCCTCCCCCGTCAGCTCTCGGGAGGGCAGCAACAGCGGGTTGCGATTGCCCGCGCTCTCGCGATGAAACCGAAGCTCATGCTTTTCGACGAGCCAACCTCGGCGCTCGACCCCGAACTGGTGGGAGAAGTTCTCTCGGCAATGCGAGCTCTAGCAGATTCTGGGATGTCGATGATTGTCGTGACCCACGAAATGGGGTTCGCACGCGAAGTGGCGGACGAAATGGTGTTTATGGATGCTGGAAAAGTTGTGGAGACAGGAACACCTAGCAATGTCCTCGATAACCCTCAGCACGTTCGGACCCAAACTTTTCTGGCGAATGTGCGGTGATGATGTAGAAGGGTCGAAACCTCAGTCAAGATCCTTCGCACCGTAGGATACCTCGTGGCCTTCAGCAGCCTCACTTTTCACCGCCATCAACCCAGGAGAAGACGTGCAATCCATTGAACAGCCAGCAATTCTGAGCCTATTTCCCGAGGGCAGCAGCGTTGTCGATGGGGAGATTGCTATCAGCGGGGTTCAAGCCTCTGACCTCGCGGCTGCGTACGGCACACCCGTCTACATCGTGGATGAGAGTGCTTTGCGCCAACGCATCCGACATTACCGGGACGGGTTGATTTTGAGATGGCCCAATAGTCGCGTCTACTTTGCCTCCAAGGCATTTCCCGCCACAGCGGTCTACCGGGTCATGAGCGAAGAAGGGATCGGCATTGATGTCGCGGGAGGTGGAGAACTCGTGATGGCGCTGGCCGGAGGGGCCGACCCGAGAGACATTTTGGTACACGGAAACGCCAAGACAGACGGTGACCTCAAAATGGTGCTCGACGCGGGCGTGGGGCTCATCATTGTCGACAACCTGCATGAGGTTGACCAGCTCATCGCTCTGGTCCGGGGCACACAGGACGTGTTGGTTCGCATCCGACCGAATGTGGACACAGATACTCACGAAGCGATGTCAACTGGACACGGTAATTCAAAGTTTGGAATGGGCCACGAGGAGGCGCGGCTCGCCATCGAAAGGATTCAGCGTAGTCAAAACCTGCGAATGCGCGGCCTTCACGTCCACATCGGCTCCCAGGTGTTCGAACTTAATGCTTTTTCCGAGTCCATTAGGGCTTTATCCGAGTTTGGCGAATTTGAAATCTATGATCTGGGCGGAGGCCTAGGGGAAAGACACACCTACGATGACCCCGACGTGAGTGTGGACGATTATCTGGATGCGATTGTCCAGGCGGCGAAGGACTTTCTGCCCCCAGCATGCAGGATAATCCTGGAGCCCGGGAGGTCTCTTGTTGCCCGAGCCGGAGTCACCATGTATCGAGTGGTCAATGTAAAGCGCGGAGGTAAGACTCTTGTCGCCGTGGACGGAGGAATGGCAGACAATCTTGAGGTTTCTCTCTACGGCCAAAGGTTTGAAGCAACCCTCAGCAATCGATTCCACGGTGGAGAAATTGTCAGCGTTGTTGGCCGACACTGCGAATCGGGAGACGAGCTTATCGACGGCGTTCACCTTGACTCCCCGTCAGCTGGAGACCTACTACTCATGCCCGTCACCGGTGCCTATTGCTTCACCATGGCAAACAACTACAACGGCTCTTTGCGTCTGCCGGTAGTTTTTGTGAGCGGGGGTGTCCCCCGCCTTGTGGTGAGACGCGAGACGTATGAGGATCTGCTCGCACGCGATGTCCTCGTGCCTCCTTTGCAACTAAACCCCTAAAGGCGCCCGCACTACGACTGCGCAGTGGCCTCCCACGCCATGCGGAGGGCTGTAGGGCTGTAGGGCGGACGGGACGTGAACCCATGACCGACGGATTATGAGTTCGATGCCTCGGTATCAGCTTGTGTTAGGACGTGTTAGCCAGCGCTGCGGAAGCCAGCAAACAGGTGAGGTTTGGCGTAGCTGGTGTTGGAGTGGGTGAGGTGGTGATGTGCACCTAACGTGCACCGCACCCGGGGGACGGGACGTGAACCTGTGACTGAGAGATTATGAGCACTTTACCGCTGTCTTGCGGGGGGATCTCGTCTTCTCTAACTCGGGACACGAAAGCCGCACAGCTAGGGCATGTCACGAGAGGGGGGTGCGTCCATCGGCAAAATGTCTTGGAGAACCTCAATGGCGATGAACTTGCTCTTGGGAGTCAGTAGATCTCCATAAAGGTCGGCTGTGAGATCCAACACTTCCTGGATGCTGGCGACTCCGATGTGGACGCAGAGGCTCAGAATATCGTCACGATCGCGGTCTGCTCTGGCCGCAAATACTTTCATAGCCAGCAGCCGCCTGGGGGATGCCACGAGGACGCGGATTCCTCTCTCCTCCATGAAGACGGTGGCATCCTCGTCCTCTGTCTCGGCAAGGAAACCTTTCACCGCGTCATTGAGCCAGTTTTCGTCCAAGTCGGGCGATTCATCGGCCATGGTGCGGGCCGCGTCGTACACGATTGTCTTGGGCGCAAAAACAGCGTCAATGTCCCGGGTTACCCGAGTTCGATCAAATGCGAGGGCCATCGCGGCACCCCCCACAATGTACAAGTCTGCCCGGTGACCCCGTGCATCAAGCCGGCGCCCAAGTTCGATCAGTGCCTCACGAATTCGTTCACTGGTAAAAAACCCGCTCATTAGACCGATTCGAGTTCTGCGGGGTCAAGATACACATTGCGCACGAAAAAGTCTGCCGGAGACTCGACGAAGGCGAGTGGCCTAAGGCCTGCTGATCTGGTAACAAACCACGCTTGATTGAGAAAAAACTCTGACTGCTCGCTCCACACGGGAATATCCATTGCACTGAGCCTGGCCTCTCGTGCTGCCACTGCTGCCACTAGCGCGTCCCACCGATAATCCCCCGTAGACGGTGGCTGACGCAGAAAGGTTCTGCGATCTCGCGGGTGACGAAGGCGCCGAAAATCACTCACGCCTTGAGCAACCAACCTCAAGCATGAGCTCAGATCAGTCGGATCCTGACGCAATTCTTGCTTAAGGGCCTCAGCCAGAGAGCACAGCGTCAGATAGGGATTGTTGTCGTAGTCGGTTTCAAAACCCTGAAGGCGCTGAGCAATCGCTGACTGCGACACACCCAGCTGCTTCGCCAATGACCGTTGCGAATGATGTCTTACGGTTTCACGCAAGGCAAAAAGAGCATCATCGCGTGCTAATTGCTCTGCCTGCCAGTGCCGACGAATGCTTTGCGCCTGCTGCATAAGGGTCATGATAAGTAAACCTTATCACTTTTGTGTCCCTGCAGTCGACTCACTGTGCTCGCCTGAGAGATTTCCGGCCGAGACCAGTGGGGATGTCACTTATCATCCGAATCAACCCGAGACCCAACTCATAATCGTGGTGGAGAATTTTGACCACGTAGGGCGGACGGGACGTGACCCGCGACCACCGGTTTATGAGTTCGATGCCTAGGTATTCGCTGGTGTTGGTAGGTGAAAACCATCAGACCCCATCACTGGCAGAAAACGCAACTCTGGGGTCTCCATAAAACCCAGGGCGGTTCAGATGCCAGTAAAAAGGTGAGGTGTGGCGGGGATGGTGTTGGAGGGGTGTGAGGTGGTGATGTGCACTTAATGTGCACCAGCAGCACACTCAATGTCACTCGAAGTGTGAGTGGGAACTGTGGTGCTCTCACATGGGATCCATAAATATCCCTTCGGAACCATATTGTGATAGAGTGCGGCTATGACGAGAACATCAACGCTTATTCGGGCCGCGAGAAAAAGCGCTCGAGTGACTCAGGCTGAGCTGGCACAGAAATCTCGGGTTTACCAGAGCAACATTTCCGAGATTGAAAGCGGTCGCGACCTCAGTGTGAGAACTCTCGAGAAATTGCTCACAGCAACAGGACACAGTCTGTTTGCTCTGCCGCTGCAAAAAGCAGATGTCCTAGAAGCTGCGAGAGCAATCCGGGGTCAGCTCAAGTCTGGAAACCGTTACGGAGCGCTCAGAACCCTCATCCAGCTCAATGACAATCTCGTTTCGGAGCAGGGTCTCCTTCGCGGTGTGCTGGGGCTGTGTGAACCAGAACCAACAGGCTCCCCGGTGTGGGATGCGGCACTCGCTGGTCTCGTCTCCTGGCGCCTTGGTGAGGAGCCCCTCCCCCTACCCGCCTGGGTCGAGAAGGACAGATTTTTCCTCCCCCGCCCAAGCACCCTCGGTGTGGACCTCGCAGACCCGCTCCCGAGTGCTTCTGACATCCCTATGGAGTTCGCGAGGCGGGGCGTGCTCGTGTGGTCAGACACTTTCGCAAGCGTCTGATCATGAAAATCTTCCTCACCATCCAATCTGGGTTGTGAGTAACCTTCCCACTAAGCATCTGGCCGCGGTAGAATAAAAGGCGGATCATACGCCCTAGCACCGTGGGAGGTGACGGCAGTGAAGAAACTCTTGGTCACTCAA
>CAYUJX010000048.1:1379-9940 GCA_964445125.1 uncultured Microbacteriaceae bacterium | reverse complement strand
CTTTCGACAGGAAGGCTGGCGTCGCGGCGATTATGGTGGCTGGGGCACGGGCTGCAAACGCGAAACTCGCCGGCGACGTGATTGTCACCTTGGTTTCCGATGAAGAGTTTGGTAGCCAAGGAACGCAAGACGCACTCGCCGCTGTCACGGCAGATGCTGCCATTGTCACTGAGCCGAGCGAGATGCACCTCGTGCTCGCACATCGCGGGTTCGCGTGGTTCGAAATCGAACTGATTGGGCTGGCGGCACACGGGTCTATGCCGCACCAGGGAGTGGATGCAATCGCGCACGCTGGGCTTGTTATGCGCGCACTTGACGACCTGCGAGCGCGTTTCGAATCTGCGCTGCCGCATCCGCTGCTTGGCTGCAGCGCCGTGCGGGTGTCAATGATTTCAGGCGGGACGGATGCCGCCACCGTCGCCGAATCGTGCACCCTCACGATTGAGCGGCGCATGCTGCCTGCCGAGACGCCGGACTCCGTCGAGGCAGAACTGCGCGACCTGCTCGACACTCTCAAGGCCGCACATTCAGAGTTTCAGTTCGAGTTGCGAAGGCTCGTCGCGAGGGGCGCATTCGAGGCGGATCTGGACGGGCCGATCGTGCGCGCCGTCGCCGACAGTGCCGAGCGTGTGCTTGGCCGGCCGGCGGCATCCCGAGGCGAGCCGTTCTGGACGGATGCTGGGCTGATCCTCGAGGCGGGTATTCCGTGTCTGCTTATCGGTGTCGATGGCGGCGGGGCGCATGCTGCCACCGAGTGGGCCACCGTCGAATCTATCGAACAGCTCACCGACATCCTCGAAGGTGCAATCCGCGCTTTCTGTGCCTGAAGCGTGCTTTCATCTTTCGGGATTTGGTGTGATCAAAGTGCTTGACATCGATGCTGCGTTAAGCCTTGCCGTGGTTCCTGAGCTCGAACGGGGGTCACCTCGGGGCACGACCTCACCACAGCCAATCTTGGGGCAAAACCGGATGTCACGAGGCAGAAGGTGACCGCAATCGAAGGTGGGAAGCAGGACCTGAGGCTCCCGCTCGCGCGCTCGATTGCTTGCACTTTTGATTCGACGACCGAAAAGATCCTCACACCCGAATCCTGAGGGTCGAATCCCGAAATCCGTCGCGGTGGGGCGCACCTGATTGTGAAACGATGTTCAGGTGCGCCCAATCATTTTCGCCCTCATCGCGGCAATCCTTTATGGCACCACGGGAACGGCGCAGGCGCTCGGTCCGGATGCCGCCTCTTCACTCTCGGTGGGTTCCGCCCGCATCGTGATCGGCGGCGCCGCGCTCGCCATAGTCGCCTGGCTGCTGTCGCTGCGTTCACGTCGAACGATGCGGCATCTTGAGCCTGGGCATCCGATTACCGACATGCTGACGCTGCACATTCCCAACCTCAGCGGGCCTGAACCCCAGTTGACGAAGGCCGCATCAGCCCGCTGGCGCGCGTGGCCCACGATCACCGCTGGGGCGCTCGCGGTCATCGCGTACCAGCCCACCTTCTTTCTGGGAATGAGCGTCAACGGTGTTGCGATCGGGGCGGTGGTGGCGATTGGGTCTGGCCCACTCTTCACCGGCGTGCTCGAGTGGGCACTCTCTCGGCGCTTTCCGGGCTACGGATGGCTCGTGGCAACAGTCGTCGCAATTGCCGGCATCGCGTTGCTTTCTGGCGCGAACCAATCCGGTGTTACCGACCCCGCGGGACTTCTGCTCTCTCTCGGAGCGGGCGCGTGTTATGCGTTCTACGCGCTGTCGGCTAAGAAGCTGCTCGTCGACGGTTGGACTCCGATGGGCTCTGTGTCGATCCTTTTTGGCTGGTCAGCGGTCGGGGCACTCCCGATTTTGTTGCTCTCAGACCCGAGCTGGCTTGCCTCACTGGATGGCTTGCTCATGGGGCTGTGGCTTGGCATCGGCACGATCACGATTGCGTGCCTGTTCCTTGGCTACGGCCTTAAATCGCTTAGCGCATCCACCGTGGCCACTCTAGGTCTTGGCGAACCGCTTACCGCGACGCTTCTTGGTGTGCTCGTCATTCACGAAACCCTCAGCGGCCGCGCACTACTCGGCCTAGCACTTGTCGTGTCGGGGCTCGTACTTATCGGGCTTCTGACGGCACGGCGGAGGTCACAGGATCGTCTGGAGCCTCAGCCTTCGCGGCCTTAAAAGGCGCTGCGGGCAGAAGCAGGATTGTCATTCATGCCCCTGCCGATCGCGATTGCGAGCAGCAGTAGGCCTCCCATGAACATGGGTCTTCGCCTTGGTCCGGCCCCGATCACCAAGCCCGGCAATCTCGCCACGGCCATTTAGCGTCACCTGTTGGCAGTGTGCGCTGAGGGAAACGCAACCTTTCGCAGTGCGATTGGACTAACCACAACCTGGGAGGTGTTGCGCTTGTATTGAGGACTCGGGTCTTTCGGGGAACTCGCTAGACACCGGACCAGCGCGCTATGCTGGGAAACGCACAGTATCTCTGATGCTGTGACTTCGCGTGTCGAACCAAGGTCCACATCCGTCGGTCCTCTGTTTCTCTCTGCTCTGGTTCCCAGAATTGAGGTTTCACAGGTGCGGTGGTGGCCTCGACACCAGGCTCGCACCGCCGGTGTGGGAAAAACCGAGAACAACAGAAGGAGTGCAGCAATGGCTGCCGTCACTATTAGACAACTACTCGATAGCGGTGTTCACTTCGGACACCAAACTCGTCGCTGGAACCCGAAAGTTAAGCGCTTCATGCTCACGGAGCGCAGCGGTATCCACATCATCGACTTGCAGCAGTCGCTGGCATACATTGACCGCGCGTATGAATTTTTGAAAGACACCGTTGCCGCTGGCGGGACCGTACTTTTCGTGGGAACCAAAAAGCAGGCGCAGGAGGCCATTTCTGAACAGGCCACTCGCGTGGGTCAGCCCTATGTGAACGAGCGTTGGCTGGGTGGGCTTCTCACCAACTTCCAAACAGTCTCAAAGCGGTTGAGTCGCATGAAAGAGCTCGAGGAACTCGACTTTGACGACACCACCCAGGGATTCACCAAGAAAGAACTTCTGATGAAGAAGCGCGAGCTCACGAAGCTCCAGAAGTCTCTTGGCGGCATTCGCACACTCCAAAAAGCTCCCAACGCAATCTGGGTCATTGATCCCCTTCGCGAGCACCTTGCCATCGATGAAGCCAAGAAGCTTCGGATTCCAATCGTAGGAATTCTGGACTCTAACGCTGACCCTGATGATTTTCAGTTCCCCATCCCTGGTAACGACGACGCGATTCGTTCCGTCGCATTGCTCACCAGAATCATGGCTGACGCTATTGCTGAAGGACTGATTGAGCGCCATCAGAAGCCCGGAGCAGAAGGCAACGTTTCTGCTGTTGAACCTCTCGCAGAATGGGAACGCGAATTGCTTGAGCAATCAGGTGAGGAAACCCCTGCAGTGGTCCCAGAGCCCGCAGCTGAAGAGACTCCTGCAGTGGTTGAAGAGCCCGCAGCTGAAGAGACTCCTGCAGTGGTTGAAGAGCCCGCAGCCCAGGAAACCGCAGACAAGGAGTCTGCCAAGGCCCCTGCTCCTGTGGCTGAGGCCATGGCAGCCGCAAAGAAGGAACCAGCTAAGAAAGCTGAGCCTTCTGCTACAAAAGAGCCCGCACCGAAGGCTCCCGCCACCGAGACGGATAAGAAGTAAGGGAAAGAATTATGGCAAGCGTCTCCTTAGAAGACATCAAGAAGCTGCGTGAGCAGCTTGGGACCGGAATGGTTGACACCAAAAACGCTTTGGAAGAAGCGGGTGGAGACTTAGATAAGGCCATCGAGATTCTGCGCCTCAAAGGGGCGAAAGGTAACGCAAAGCGTGCCGATCGCTCGACGAGCGAAGGTCTCGTCGCGGCCCACGAAGGTGACGGAGTCGCCTACCTGCTCGAGCTTGCTTGCGAGACCGATTTTGTCGCCAAAAACGAGAAGTTTGTTCGCTTGGCTGATGCTGTTTTGGCAGCCACTGTTGCGGCGGGTGCGGATAGCACCGAGGCTGCTTTAGCCTCGCCTGCTGACGGCGGCACGGTGGCATCCATGATCGAAGATCAAGCGGCAATTTTGGGCGAAAAAGTCGAACTTCGTCGAGTGACACGGCTCGAGGGGGACAGTTTTGTGCTCTATCTCCACAAGACCAACAAAGACCTGCCCCCGCAGGTTGGAGTAGTTCTTGCTTACTCTGGTGGCGATGCTGAGACAGCGCGCAGCGTTGCTCAGCACATTTCGTTTGCGGACCCTCAGTACCTTTCTCGCGATGACGTCCCCGCCGAAGCGGTGGAGGCCGAGCGTCGGATAGTGGAAGAAATTTCCCGCGGAGAGGGCAAGCCAGAGGCGACCCTTCCTAAAATCGTGGAGGGTCGTGTGGGAGCTTTCTTCAAGCAGGTAGCCCTCCTGGAACAAGATTACGCCCGAGATAACAAACTCCAGATCAAGCAGGTCCTGGAGCAAGCTGGCCTGAGCGTCAGTGGTTTCGCTCGATTCCGAGTGGGTTCATAAAGAATCTTAGGTAGTACCTCGGGAGCCAAGGCACGCTGTGCGTTGGCCCCCGAGGTCTTTTCCCGCCCACTACGCTAGGGGTGCGCGGAAAGGCGGCGGTCATGGCGGAGAGAACCAGAAGGGTACTTCTTAAGCTTTCAGGGGAGGCTTTTGGGGATGGCCAAGTAGGGGTTAATCCTGATGTGGTGGCGCAAATAGCCCGGGAAATAGCCGAGGGCGCTAAAAAAGCCGAGGTGGCCATCGTTGTCGGTGGCGGAAACTTCTTCCGTGGCGCAGAACTTTCTCAACGCGGTATGGATCGGCGTCGCGCGGACTACATGGGAATGCTCGGCACTGTGATGAATGCCCTGGCCTTGCAGGATTTTCTTGAGCAGGCCGGCGCGGAAGTTCGGGTGCAATCTGCCATTTCGATGACTCAGGTTGCGGAGCCTTACATTCCCCAGCGCGCTATCCGTCATCTGGAAAAAGGGAGGATTGTTGTTTTCGGAGCCGGCGCGGGTTTGCCGTACTTTTCCACAGATACGGTCGCAGCTCAGCGGGCACTCGAGATTCTGGCTGACCAGGTTCTTGTCGCCAAGAATGGTGTCGATGGCGTGTATTCCACGGATCCCAAGAAAGACCCGACTGCCAAGAAATACGAACAGTTGACCTACCAGGAGGCCCTCGTGCAGGGCCTCAAGGTTGTGGATTCCACCGCCTTTAGCCTCTGCATGGACAATAAAATGCCCATGGTCGTGTTTGGAATGGAACCCGCGGGTAACGTCACCAAAGCCATCCATGGCAAGCGTCTGGGAACGCTTGTTTCCTAAAAACCTCTCGATAGACTGCTACTAAAGGAGACACCATGATTGCCGACGTACTCGCGCAAGCGAAGGAAAAGATGACCAAGGCGATTGATGCCGTCCAGGATGATTTCCAAACGGTGCGCACCGGCAGAGCGAACCCCGCTTTGTTTCAGAAAATCATGGTCGACTATTACGGCCAGCCCACTCCTTTGGCGCAGCTGGCCGGCTTGCAAAACAATGAGGCGCGAACCCTCGTGGTGACGCCCTACGACAAGAGCGCGATGAAAGAAATTGAGAAGGCCATCGCCAACTTTCCCAATCTAGGTGCCTCTCCCACCAATGACGGCGAGGTGATCCGCGTCTCTATGCCTGAGCTCACTGAGGAGCGGCGCAAAGAATACGTGAAGATTGTCCGCCAAAAAGCGGAAGATGGCCGCATATCCCTGCGCTCCGTCCGCCGTAAAGCGATGGACGAGCTCCAGGCATTGACGTCAGATGTGGGAGAAGACCAAGTGCAGCGCGCTGAGAAAGAAATTGAAGCGTTGACGAAGTCTCAGGTGGATCACGTGGACGAAATTTTGAAGAGGAAAGAAGCCGAGCTGCTCGAGGTCTAATGAGCACACTCGGCCCGGGCCCTAGGCCACAGAAAGCGACAAAGCGTCCTCCCGCTCCTTCCCCTTTGGAACCGCTCGCGCAATTTGAGGCGGCGGTCCACGATATGGAGGAGCAGGTTCGCGAAGTCAATGCGCGCATTGACAAACGGGCGGGACGCCCACTCTGGCAGGCGATTACTTTTGGGTTGCTTTTGGGTGGAGTGTTTCTCGCAAGCTTGTTCTTCGTCGGCGAGCTCTTCATGCTTTTTGTCACGGCTCTTGTGGTGTTCGCCACGCTGGAATTAGCAGGGGCGTTGGTGGAAGAAGGCCGTCTGCGGTCGCGTTGGCCGCTCACCACCATTTCTGCAGTGATGCCGCCTGTGGTTTTTTTCCTGGGTCCCGAGGGACACCTCTGGGTCCTGCTGGCAGGAGTCGGTCTCGCGGCTCTCATTCGTCTGGGCCGCGCCGTGGTGCAAAGCGAGTCACGGCCCACGACCGTCTCGGATATCGGTGTGGCCATCTTGGTGTTGACGTACATTCCTTTCCTGGGAAGTTTTGCCCTCGCGCTCCACTCAGTGCCGGGAGGCGTGTGGTGGGTGTTCGCAGGGGTCGTCATCGTGGTGAGTGTTGATGTCGGCGCCTATGTCACAGGCCTGAGCGTGGGGAGAACGCCGCTGGCTCCGAAGATTTCTCCCAAGAAGACGTGGGAGGGATTTGCGGGATCCGCGGTGGCAGCGATCATCGCAGGAGGGCTGCTCGCGCCCTTCGTGTTGAATCTGCCTGTCTGGGTGGGGATTGTTCTGGGTCTGCTTTTGTTGGGCTCGGCAACACTGGGTGACCTGATTGAGTCCTTGATTAAACGCGACCTGGGAATCAAAGATATTTCTTCCTGGTTACCTGGACACGGGGGGTTTTTGGACCGGCTGGACTCGATATTGCCCTCTATGGCTGTACTTTTTGTGGCGTATCAGATTTGGGCATAACCCGCCGTTTCTCCCCAGTTCTACGTAGCTCCCTGGCAGAATAGGAATTGTGGAAATACGTTTTGCTCTCGCCGAAAAAGGCATGTCGGGGTATGACCCTGGCGTTGTTGATGATTTTCTCGACCGCGCCAAGCGCGTCTTTGAAGGCCGGGAAGAGGGGCTTAGCTCGCAGGATATTAGGGGCAAAGTTTTTCCCTTGGTATCGAAAGAGGGTTATGCCACCAAAGCCGTGGATGGAGCCCTCTGGCGGTTAGAAGAAGCGTTCGCCGATCAGGAACGACTCGCTCATACCGCAGAGCGTGGTGAAGAAATCTATTACCAGGAAATCAGGGAACGAGCCCAGGAAATCTTGGATCGTGTTGCCCGCCCAGCTAAGACTAAATTCCGCACGACCTCGGTTCTTCAGCCGGGGTATCACTGCGGCGATGTTGATGTGCTGTGCGGTCAGATCGTGCGATATTTCCAGCAAGAGGAATCACTTTCCGTGGCCGCGATTCGTCGGCGCAGTTTGCGGACTCAGCTCGGTGGCTATGACGAGAAGCAGGTGGACGTGCTCCTAGATGAAACCCTGACCGTGATGCTCGCTGTTCGCTGACCCGTTTGCGCACAGAAGCCCCCCTTAGACTGTGGACGTTGTGAAGTCATTGCTTGGCCCAGAGGGCCCTTCAAAGCGTCCGGGTTTTGACCGGTCCGCCAGCGGGCGTTCGGTGCTTGCCTTTCTTGCGGTGACAGCCTTTGTGGCCGTTCCCCTCGCTGGGCCATCTGCAAGCGTCGCAAATGGCTGGTTCGCCGCTCCCTTGGCTGCCTCTCAACCTTTTTTGGTGACAGGTGTGGGGGTAGAGCTTGAGCGCGAAGCGCTGAGCGTTTCAGGCGGTTGGGGTGAGCGCCCTGAAGGGGGGAGAGGGGACGCTGGTGGAGCTCAAGACATCGCGTTTGGCCTGGTCGAGTCGCGAGGGTGGGGCAGCGGGGAGTTTAGCTGCCTCGTAGCGCTGTGGTCGAGAGAATCTGGATGGAATTCTCAAGCCGAGAATCCCCACTCTGGTGCGTATGGCATTCCTCAAGCCCTTCCTGCCTCAAAAATGGCCAGTGCTGGGGCGGATTGGGCCACGAATCCTGAAACGCAGATTCGCTGGGGCTTGGGCTACATCGACGCCCGGTATGGAACACCGTGTGAAGCGTGGGGGCATTCTGAAAGAAAAGGGTGGTACTGATCCATGCCGCGCAATAATCGAAGCAAAGGTCGCCCTCGCGACGAAGGCGAACCCCTGGACATTGACAGGCTTCGAACGGGACTTCGGCGTAATGAAGCGAAGCGGGGAGAGTCCTATACAGTTCAACCCATTAGCGAACGCAACGCACAGAAGGTCTACACCTGCCCGGGCTGCAACTTTTCCATCGCTGCGGGTGTCTCCCACCTTGTCGCCTGGCGTAACGACGGTGTTATGGGAGAATCCCAGGCGGTTTCTGATCGCCGCCATTGGCACAACCACTGTTGGAAAATAGCCTGAGCGTGCTGATTACCTCGACCACCATTCTTCCGGCCAAGCGCGAAAACATCACCTTCACGACCCGTGATGGCGTCGAGCTGGTGGGAGAGCTTTCGCTCCCAGAAAGTCACCCCCCTGTTGCCACCGCGCTCTTTCTTCACCCTCTCCCCACAGCGGGGGGCTTTATGGACTCTCACATCATTCGCAAAGCAGC
>CAYUJX010000048.1:0-1279 GCA_964445125.1 uncultured Microbacteriaceae bacterium | reverse complement strand
GCTTCCACGTCGGCCTTGCGAAGTATCTCGAGGGCACGTTTCTCAGCTTCGAGAACAGTCTTTTGGGCGTTACGAGTAGCAGCGAGCTTGCCGGTGAGATTGGCCTCTTCGATTGCAGCCAGTATGCGCCGATGGTCGGCGCGCAGCTCCGCTAGGCGGGCTTTTGTCTCGGCGAGTTGAGTCGTTGATTTTTCGAGATATTGGTCATTCATCTCCACCGCTCTCTGGTGCGCGTCCAGAAGGGCTATTTCCGCTTCGGCCCGCCTCGCGGAGAGTTCCGCTTCCAAATCAGCGCGTGCTTCCGAGGCTTGTCGAGCCAGCAATTCTGACTGCCTTTCGTTTTCAATCTTGAGTCGCGCGGTAGTTTGGGCCACTTCTTTGTGCAACGATGTCTCGGCCAGCTCTCCCTCCTCTTTGATTCCTGGGAGAGGCAGTTCGTCGCCGGCGCGCTCGGACACGATGTGCTTTTCCAGTTTGCCAATCTCTGCGCGTGCCCTGTTCATTTCCCGTTCGGCAACAACTCTAGATTCTGCAATGGAGCGCTTGGCCTCCGCCCGCAACGCTTCGGACTCTCTTTGGGCCGAAGTCCGCGCTTTGGCGCTTTCAGTGGCTACCGCACCCCGGATGGCTCCTGCTTCATCGATAGCCTCGGACTTTAACCGCTGTGCTTCTTCTTTCGCGTACGGCAAAATCGCCGCGGCTTGAGCCCTGGCGCTCTCCAGGAGGATTTCGGATTCCTCGCGCGAATCAGTGGAGAGTCTGTCGGCTTCCCTCCTTGCCGTCTCTACGAGGGACGAAGCTTCGAATTTTGCGAGAGCAATCCTCCTCTCCGCGTCGATGTCGGCTTGTCCTACGAGGGCCGTGGCTTGCTCTTCGGCAATACGTAAAATACTTTCGAGCCTGGCCCCTAAAGCGGAGTAGGTGGCAGGAACGGCCAAGGCCACGAGCTGCTCTTTGAGTGCGGAAATTTCGTCGAGTGCCCCTTGGCGCTGCTTGGCAGCCTGGATGAGGTCACCGCGCAAGCCTGCGATGGCGGCGTCCACGTCGTTGCGTTTGTAACCGCGCAGTTCCGTGGAGAACTCTGTGTCATCGTGGGCCATCGGGGTGTTTTTCTCTCTGCGGGGGAGCGGGGGGCAGGATTGTTTAAGCTTACTGGTTGGGAAGAGGTGTGGTGCGCTCGCATCGGATACCCTAAAGAGTTGTTTCCCCCGGCGCCACCGAGGGCAAAGATGTCTGGAAGGGAGTTGGGCGTGCGTCTCATTGCCTCCCTTGTTTTGCT
>CAYUJX010000047.1:0-10043 GCA_964445125.1 uncultured Microbacteriaceae bacterium | reverse complement strand
GAAGAGTCAGCGCTCTTGTTCGCAGGTTAGACTGTTTGCCATGGCAAAGAGACCCAGAAACCCCGGCACCAACACGACGTCGCTCCCCCAGGGAGATGATAATCCAGCGTGGTTCAAACCCGTCATGTTCGGACTCATGCTGTTGGGGCTCGCCTGGATCTTGACCTACTACGTGTCCAGCACACAGCTCCCCATCGCTGCATTGGGCGCATGGAACATTGCCGTGGGCTTTGGAATCATGTTTGTGGGCTTCTTAATGACCACACGGTGGAAATAGTCCTCGCGGACTCCTTACACCGATGTAACTCTCCCCACAGGGGAAAACCTGTGGATAACTTTCTCTAAATCACCAGTCTCAGAGCTGAAATCGCAATCAGCCCACCGGCAACAGCCACCAACAGAACTTTCTGTGCGGTGCGCTGAGACGCAGCCCGTGTCGCCACCATAATCCAGGCCACGAGCGCCCCGACAATTAATCCGCCAATATGAGCTTGCCAGGAAATCCCGGGGACCACAAAACCCATGACGAGGTTGAGCGCCAAAACAATCAGCAACTGAACATTCGCGCCTCCGAAAGACCGTTGAATGACAAAGAGGGCGCCAAACAGACCGAAGACCGCTCCGGATGCTCCCACAACGGCCGAGGATGGCGCCAGCCAAAGCACCGCGACCGAGCCGCCGAAACCGGCAAGGAGAAACAGTGTGACAAACCGGCCGCGCCCCACCAGTTTCTCCACCAGTGTTCCCAGGACATAGAGCGAAAAACCATTGAACAAAAGGTGAAAAAAGGACGACGTCGAATGCACGAAAACCGCGGTGACCATCCGCCACGGTTCAATGGCCGTCAGGGGTGGCCAGTACAACAGGAGCTCGGTCACCCAGCCCCCGCTCAGCAGCTGGGCAGCGAAAACAGTTACCAATATGCCTAAAAGTACATAGGTGGCCGTGGGGCGATAACCACCGAGTGCTCGCCGCTTCGACAGGCCTGCTGCCCGGGGTGCCCCGGCCGCAGCACAATCAGGGCAGTGTGACCCGACCGCAGCAGGAACCTGGCACTGTCCGCAGATAATGTTTCCACAACGTTGACATAGGACGTAACTCTCCCTCTCGGGATGGCGATAGCACGCGTCACTACTAGTGGAGGGGCGGGAGGTCACGAGACTGCGGTGACGCTCACGCTCTTGAGTGAGACGTCCTCATGAGGCTTGTCGTTGCCGTCTGTGGCGACGCCGTCGAGTGCCCGGACAATGGCCTCGGAATCCTCGTCCAAGACCACGCCAAAAATGGTGTGGGCACCCTGAAGCCAGGTAGTTGCCCCTGTGGTGATGAAAAACTGGCTTCCGTTGGTGCCCTGACCGCCCCGGCTTCCGGCGTTCGCCATTGCGAGCATGAAAGGCTTGGTGAAGTTCAACTCCGGGTGGATTTCGTCGTTGAACTGGTAGCCCGGCCCGCCCATCCCGGTTCCGGTGGGGTCTCCGCCCTGAATCATGAAGCCGGGGATAATGCGGTGAAAAATTACGTCCGAATACAGTGCACCTTCACCGGGGGCTCCCGTGGCGGGGTTTACCCATTCCCGATCTCCGGTGGCAAGTCCAACAAAGTTATCGACCGTTTTCGGTGCGTGATTGCCGTAAAGGCCCACAACGATGTCGCCGTGGTTGGTGTGCAAAGTGGCTGTATGTGTATGCATAGTCATTTACCCATTGTGTCAGGGCTCGCAGGGCATCGTGCTCAGTCGGCAAACCCCAAGAATTTCTTGCCCATATCTGGGACAATGGAGGTGCTCGATAATCGAGGGAGAACATTATGGAACTAAATCGCGATACCCGAAAAGAAATGGCTCGATTGGCCCGTGAGGCCCAAGAGCTCTGGGAAGACCAGAGGGGTGTGTTTATGAACGCCAAAAAAGTTGCTCGGCATGCGGGTAGGAGTGCTGGTGAAGCCGCCAAGCGCGATGTCTGGCCTCGAGCACACGAGACTTACCGGGAAAACATCGAACCTGTCCTGGCCAAGCTGCCCTGGTCCCTGGCTGCAAAGGCGCCCGTGAAGGCGACGCCAAATCCATTCGTGTACGTCCTGATGGCCGTCGGGGCTCTCGCCTTAGCCGCGGTGGGCTACGCCGCCTGGCAAACATTGCGCGCCGATGACGACCTCTGGGTCGAAGAGGACGACTAAGCGTTACATCCCTTTGGGCTTGAGGTAGCGCTGGGCGACGGCACCCAGGAAATCGAAGATGAGGGCCAGAATGGCGACCAACACGGCGCCAATTAAGATGGCCGGGCTTCTATCAAGTTTGAGACCAGAGTTAATTGTTTCTCCCAAACCTCCACCCCCCACAAGGAATGCGAGCGCGGCCATACCTATATTGATGACAATGGCGGTCCGGATTCCGGCGATGATGACGGGGACAGCCAGGGGTAACTCGATTTCGAAAAGGACCTGTCGCTTGGTATATCCCATGCCGCGACCCGCTTCGATGACCGCTTGATCCACCTGCTCCAGCCCCACGATGGTGTTACGTAACACAGGTAGAAGGGAAAACGTCGCCAAAGCGAGAATGACAGTGTTAATGCCCGCTCCTAAGAAGGAGAAAAAAATCACAATCAGACCGTACGCCGGCAGTGCTTGAGCAAGACCCAACGTGTCCACGAGAAAGGTTTTGACTCGCGGCAATCCCCTTCGTGTCACCGCAATACCTATAGGAATCGCCACGATGATGACCAAAGCCGAGGAAGCAAAGCCCAAAATGACGGTGTCCACCATCTGGGCCTGAAGTTTCTCCGGAGCCAGGATCGACCTGGTCGTGTTATCAATGTCCGAATACAGCCAGACCACGGCGCCGATAATGGCCAAAAATACAATAAAGACGGGGGCCACAATCACATCGAGTCGGTCAGCGAGCGGACTCCGTCGTGTCTTTGCAGGGGTAGCCAATGTCATGAGGAGGAAGAACCCCCACCGTCACTGATAATGAGCGACGCCAGACTTTCAATGCTGCAACAGCCGAGATACTTCCCTCGGCGATCCACAACAACCGCCATACCTACCGAGGATTGCAGCATCACGCCCAAAGCATCCTGAAGCGTGTCCTCAGGCTGCAAGTCAATGGTAATCGGCTTGCCGCTCTTTTCAATAGGTTGCGCAGTGCGATTCAGGGACGCTTCGGTAATCCACCGCAATGGCTTGTGGTCTTTATCGAGCAAGACCGCAGTCTTTTCGAGCGAGTTTTCCAACACCTTGAGAGCTTCATCACGCAACACGGGCATCTCCATCGCGGGAATGTCGTGAAGCTCGATATCGCGCACCTTCTTCAGGGTTAGTCCTTTCAAGATGGCACCGGAACCTAAGAAGTTCTCCACAAACTCATCGGCAGGATCAGAAAGGATGACCTCGGGGGTGTCAATTTGGGCGATCTCGGAACCTTCTCGAAGAATCGCGATGCGGTTTCCCATTTTGATGGCCTCGTCGATGTCGTGGGTGACAAAGACGATGGTTTTTTTCAAGTCCTGTTGGAGCCGCAAAAACTCATTCTGTAAGCGGTCTCGGGTAATGGGGTCAATAGCGCCAAAAGGTTCGTCCATGAGCAACACGTCGGGGTCCGCAGCTAGCGCTCGAGCGACGCCAACCCGCTGGGCCTGACCACCGCTGAGCTCCTTGGGATAGCGGTCACGATAAATTGCGGGATCCATCGAAACGAGCTCCAGCATTTCGTCAACACGAGCAGAGATGGTCTCTTTGTCCCAGCCCAAGAGCTTGGGTACGGTACCTATGTTTTCGGAAATAGTGCGGTGGGGGAAAAGCCCCACCTGCTGGATCACGTACCCAATCTTCCGCCGAAGCTTGCTTGAGTCCATCTCGGTTACGTCTTCGCCCTTGAGATAGATCCGGCCGCTTGTTGGTTCAATCAAACGGTTGATTAGACGCAAAGTCGTGCTCTTTCCACATCCAGAAGGTCCCACTAAAACGAGGACCTCTCCCTCATAGACATCCAGGGTGAGGTTCCCCACGGCGGGGGCGTCGGTGCCTGGGTAGGACTTACCCACATTTTCTAGCCGAATCAGTGGTTCGCTCATCGGATACCTTTCGAAATGGTTGCGCGCCTCACGAGTTGCAGGGAGATGTCAATCACCAGTGCTAGTAGGAGACAGAGTACGGTTCCCGTCCAAATGGATTCAAGGGAGTTGGGTAGAGGTAAGCGGGCAAGCCCGCTCTTAATGAAGTCGCCAAGGCCACCACCAGCCACCAAAGTGGCAATAGCGGCAACGCCGACAATAAGCATGGAAGAGACACGAATACCGGCAACAATGATCGGCCATGCCAAGGGCAGTTCAACACGCGTGAGGACCTGGCGGGGCGTCAGACCCATACCCTTGGCGGACTCAAGCACGCTATGGTCAATGCCATCAAGCCCGGTAATGGTGTTGCGAAGAATGGGGAGCAGCGAATACAGAAACAGCGCCAGAAAGGATGGCGCAAAGCCAAGTCCCACCAGCGGGATAAAGATAGTGAATAGAGCGAGTGAAGGAATAGTCAGAAATACCGAGGAGATCGATAGCGAGAGTTCTTTGGCAAAGACGTTGCGTCGGGTGACTATGCCTAGCACGATAGCGAAGACACTTGCCACGCCGAGAACGGTCACGACATAAAGACTGTGTTCAGCGAGTCCAGACTGAATCTGGTCCCCTCTGGTGGAGACGAAGGCCCACCACGTTGTCAAAAATTCCATAATTGCACCTCAGGCTTCGAACGTGAATGGTGGGGACCTCAGCGGTCCCCACCATTCACTATCGAACTAGCCGGATATAAGGCCTTCCTCAACGAGATACGCCGTGGCGACATCAACGGGGTCTTGTCCTTCAGCGGACACGAGCGCGTTCAAGCCAGCCATGCGGATTTCGTCCAACGGAGCGAGAACCGCTGCGATTATCGCATCGAACGCTTCTGGTGCTTCGTTGTACTTGTCCTCGCCCATCGTTCCTGAGACGTTGTAAAGGATGTTTACACCTGGGTCAACGACCAATGTCAGGCCGAGGGCAGGAATGCGACCATCCGTGGCATACACCTCGCCGAAATCGCAGTTATTCGCCGCAGTTTCGGTGTAAATGATGCCGGTGTCAAGGATCAGTTGCTGGTCTACGGGAAGCGTGATACCTGTGGCCGTTTCGGTCAGAATGAGACCGTCGGGACGCGAGGGGAATTCAGATTCCATACACACGACGGCGTCAGAGTTATCCCGGACGTATTCCATCATGGTCTGGAGTGTGAATTCTCCACCGTTTGCTTCGGTCAACTCGGGTGAAGAGGTGAAACCGTAGGTGTTGTTGAACGGCGAGCGAGAAACCCACACAATTCCGTTCTTTTCGAGGTCCATCTCAGCAACAGCTGCGGTCAGCTCATCGGGATCGAAACTGGGATCTTCTTGAGCCAAGTGAACGGCCCACCCAGTTCCGTTGTACTCCATGTAGAAGTCGATGTCGCCGGACTCCAAGGCTGCACGAGCAATGTTGGTGCCTCCCAAGTTGACCTTGTTATCAACGGT
The DNA here is from genome assembly GCA_964445125.1 of uncultured Microbacteriaceae bacterium. Classification (GTDB taxonomy): domain Bacteria; phylum Actinomycetota; class Actinomycetes; order Actinomycetales; family Microbacteriaceae; genus Pontimonas. The sequence continues at coordinate 4,504 of CAYUJX010000047.1, read as the reverse complement.
GGCGCCAGCTTCTTCAAACGCCAGGACCATCATTTCGCCGAGAACCAACTGCTCGTCGAAGTCCTTAGACCCGACAGCGACGGAGATTTCGGATAGGTCGTACTGCGCCAGTGTGGTGACTGCCTCGGTTGCGGAATCGGTGTCTTCTGCCTCTACTTCGGCTGCGTCTGTAGCGCAACCAGCGAGAACCAGCAACGCTGAAGCCCCCGCGAGTGCAACAATATTTTTCATCGATTTATTCATTTGCTAAATATTCCTCCTCTAGTTTAGATACTTCGACCGTAGGGAGGCTGGCCGACGATAGCCAATGGTGTTGTCTATATGTCAACGATTGGTACGATGGGCTTATGCCTCTTCACACCTCAGGTTTGGTCCGCGATCTCGAAGTTCTCGAGCTATTAGGGACAAACTCAGCCTGGGAGGGCGGCGGGTTTGGGGTTCTGGAAATTGCCAATCTGCTCGCTCGCGACAAAGGTCAGGTGTCGCGGGTGTGCCAGACGCTCGCCGGAACGGGCCTGATTAACCGCGATCGCCTGACCAAGCGCTACCGTCTAGGCCACCACCTGTATGCCCTTGCCATGCGCACCCAGGAGGCTCACCTTGCATTACTGGCGAGGCCCACCCTTTTGGAACTGATGGCTCAAGCCGAAGAGTCCTCCCACTTCACGGTGTTACGGGGCGGGATGATTATGGCGATTCACACAGAGCTTGCTCAGCACCCACAGAGAGATGCCAGCTTTAACGGCGTACCTCTGCCTGCTCTCAAAACCGCCTCTGGCCGAGCCATTCTCGCGACCTTCACCGCTGATGAGCGAGCTGCCTGGTGGGAAGAACATGGAGAGCTTCGAGAGCAGCCGCAGACACTCCATTCACCGCACCCTCCAGAAACAGCCCAGATGCGAAAATTGAGGCGAACCCCCGGCTCCATCCGCTCCCTCGGTGGGCTTCATCGGGAATGTCGAGCGGTGAGAAAAGTGGGGTACGCGCTTTCCCATGGTGAGCTCACTGAGCACATTGTTGATGCAGCTGCGCCGCTACGCAATGGGTCCGGAGTGGTTGTCGGCGCCATCGCCGTCGGGGCCCAAAAGGATCGTATTCGGGATGGGCACCGTGCTCTGGGCTTGTTAGTTTCCCAATCAGCCGAAGCTCTGTCGGAGCGACTTGGATGGCGGTCTCCGGCGTAGAATCTCGCTATGGAAAATTCGCAACGCGCTATCCTCGCACCGCTCATAGGCCTCGGTTTCGGTTGGATTCTTTTTATGTTTGCCGCGTGGTCCAACCTTTTCATTCAGCCCGAATATGACAGTGCGGGCAATTACCTCAACGATGGTGCCTCTGTCCAGCCCTCCACATATCTCTACCTTGCAGGCATTGCGCTTTATTCCCTGGGCGCCCTTAGGGGCCTGCGCATCGCTAGCCGCCAACGCAGTGAGGAGGGCCCGGGTCACCCTCTAACGTTGGCGGCATATCGGTTTGGCAACCTAGCTGTGATTATTGGACTGGCGGGTGGAGCAATATTCGCGATTGGTAATTTCCTCAGTGCCTTTGGAGGTGGCGACTCAGACTCGCTCACGGTCCGAATATTTGCTGTCTATATCCCCATTGTGTTATCCGCTGCACTCGTCGTTGTGCTTCTGCTTCTGTCATTTGTCTATCGAGGAGACCCGAGCGACGCAGGCGACGCCGCCCCCGGAGTATCTGCGCGACAGAAAGCCCTTGGCTGGGGGTATGCGATTCCCATACTCGCTGCTGCCGTCGCAATCATTTTCGGCCTGACGGTAAACGACGTCACCGGCACATCCCTGGAAGCCTGGGTGTGGGTCATCATCCAGGTGATCATCGCTGCGGGGATTATCCTGGGGACCCGCTTTGCCAGGCGGGCACGGGCGGAAAAACCGGCTCCGCCGAAACCCCGCACCGCTCTTGCAAGCGGAGCCTGGAACCTCAACTTTGTGCTCTCGATTGTTTTCGGGGGCGTCGTCTCGGTCATGGCTTTTGTCTTTGGCTCCGGAGCTTTTGAGAAACTCCGTGACTACAACTTCGACTACCTGGGATGGGAAATAGCCTCGGTAAACCTAAGCTGGATTATCGGCGACTTTGCGCCCGCCTTCATGCTCATTACTTTGGTTATCGTGGGGCTGTACGCGACCATCACCGAGCGCCACCGCGACGAGGCCAGACGCTAAAGGGTTTCCGGAATTTCCTCGCTTTTGTGGATTTTCCTACCTTTGCGAACGATGGCTTGGCGCCGCCTGCTCGCTAGATAGCTTCCAGCCACCACCAGCGGGAGTCCCACTAAAATTCCCGCAGTTATAGGTTCGTCCAGGAAGAAGACGCCCAATACCGCTGCCACCGCGAGGTTCACATAGGTAATCAGGCTCGCCCTGGCGGGCCCAATCTGACGGATAAGAGCAAAGAAGATAACGAATGCGGCGGCAGAACAGACCACTCCTAGAATCAGAAGCGAGGCCCACGCCTGCCACGTCGGTCCCTGTGCAATGTCCCTGGGAAGCGTCACTGCAGCAAAGGGCGCATAGATCGCACTCACCATTGTCAAAGACACGGCGATAACACCGAGCGTTGGCACCTCGTGGGGCATGCGGTCGGCAATGATCGGCGCCACTGCGTAGCCCACAGCCGCTGCCAACATCATTAACACCGGGGTCAGCGGTGTTGTTCCCGAGAGAGCATCAATGCCTACGAGTGACACCACCCCAACCAAGCCAAGTATGAGCCCCAAAACAGTGAGTGGGTGCCACGCTGAGCGGTCGCCCAAAAGGCCCACCAGGAAGGCCGCTATGAAGGGAACAGTCGTAATGAGCAGGCCAGCCAAACTGGAGGGAATCTGGCGTTCCGCTTCGGTGATGAGAAACCACGGTCCCACCATTTCAAAAACAGCAAAACCGAGGACAGCAGGCCATGCCTTCAGGGTCGGTTTTAACATGCCTCGCTTGAGAGCAATCGGCATCAAAATCAACGCACCGAGGAACACTCTTGCAAACACAATGCTGGGTGTGTGGAAGTGCTCAATGGCGATAGCAATGAAGAAATAGGGGGTTCCCCAGATGATTCCGACTGTCAGGAACTGGAGTAAAGCTTTTCTGGGCACCACGTCATCGTAGTAGAGAAAATCTCCTCCTCTGCTCGCCGAAAGGGGGTCCCCGACGGCGCCCGAAGGAGATGGCGCTGGGCTCTACACTGAGCACGCCAGGAAAGGAGAAACCGTGATAGACATCAGTGTTCTTCCGGCTTTTGTTAGCGCTTCACTCGTCATTATTCTGTCCCCCGGCGCAGACACGGTGCTGTTATTGCGTTATGCCATTCGTGGTGGAACTCGTGACGGGTTTCTTGCACTTATTGGCATCCTTTTGGGGCTCACGGTGGTGTCAGCTCTCCTGGTTTCTGGTGTGGGTATTCTCGTCAACGCTCAACCAGGAGCGTTAGAGCTCTTGACGCTTCTCGGAGCAGGGGTCCTGTTGACCCTCGGCGGAGTAAGCATTGCCAAGGCGATCTCGCTTGCGAGGGACAATCGGGGCCCTGTGCAAGGCACGCTGGGCCTCGACAACGCGGTGACTCTCACGAAGGGGCGGCCGCTCCCTGCGGCTTTGATAACTAACGCCACCAATCCGAAGGTCTTGATTTTTTACTTGGCTTTCTTTCCCCAATTTGTGGGAAGCGCCAGCAGTGTCACGTCGCAGCTGAGCCTTCTCGCTGTGGTTTTCCTCGTTGTCACAACGCTGTGGTTGATACCGGTTGTGTATGCGGCCAGCGCGATGCGGGAATTCTTCGCTCGGCCCGGCGTGGCTATTGCTTTGGAGGTCACCGTAGGCGCCGTGTTTTTGCTCCTCGCCACGTTCTTACTAATCTCATGGCTCGGGTTGTAGCTCCGCGGCTGGAGCACTCGTAATTGTGTCACGGGGGTGAGCGCAAAGATGAGCGCTCTCTGCAGAGGGGTTCCCTGCGGGGGCAGGCCCAAGCCCGCCAACCATATTGCTTCCTTGTGGTCGGAGATGGCCCCGACGGGTACAGAGAGGGTCGGGAGTGAAAGACCAGAGTGATGAGGTGAACCCCACCCCAGGCGGCCCGTGTGTTGTCCCTTCTAATTACCCGGATTCTGGGCCACACTCAGTGGCGGAACCCTAGTGTCGGTAGCTCATGCCACCCCTCTCCTTGCCTCAAAGGCCAAAATCTCGGCCACTCTTGGGCAAGGGATAGTTTTTGCTCGTCACCATCCAATCCACCAGGCGCCGTCTATCCGGTTATCGGCGCCGGGCAGAGCCTCCCTCTGTCAGACAAGAGCGAGAACCCGATAGGGATTCAGTCCGGACGATCGGGCCACAGCCAAATGATTCGCGCCCACGCGAGCCGAACTCGGCCCAGATCCGCGAATGTCAGGAACAGGTTTGGAGTCGTGTCCAAGGTATCTGTTGCCTGGGGCAAGCATCAAAACATCCCCACAAGAGACGAGCTGAACCGCCCTGGGTTTGTTGGAGATTTCATACTT
>CAYUJX010000046.1:0-10218 GCA_964445125.1 uncultured Microbacteriaceae bacterium | reverse complement strand
CGGATGGAACTGGAACAGGCCAACTTTTTAGACACCTGCGGTGATGGTGGCGGGCCCTGGGCTGGATTGTGGGAGTTTAGAAACTCGCAGGACTTGATTCTTCCCGCGGCAACTGTTTTTGAAGCCACCGTGCGATCCATCAACTCCGCATATGCCTCGATTGCGGAGCAGCTGGACCAGTGCGAAATCCGCGCCGCAGCTGAATCGCTCCTCGTCCACCGCGCGGATAGCGGAATTTTGCAGACCAATCCTTCCGCAGTGCTGGGAACAAACGAAATAGCACCGCTCACGATGGCAGGCGCCTTTGGCGGAATTGCCAACGGCGGGGTGGCATGCGAGGCCATCGTGATTGACCGGTTTGTGACCGCCGAGGGCGCCTCCATCTCCGGTCAGAGCCCGCGGTGCCGACAGGGAATCACCCCGGACATCGCCGCCGCAGCCGCCACTCCGATGAGGTCGGTCATCACTGGAGGCACCGGATCAGCCTCAAACCCAGGCGGATCTGTGCCGGTAATTGGCAAAACAGGAACGACAGACTCCCAACAACAAACGTGGATGGTGGGGTCCAGCACGAATGTGGCGACTGCCGTCTGGGTCGGAAACATTGTGGGCGACTACCGAATGAGTAATTACCGCAACGGAACCACTCTCCGTCACGATATTTGGCGGGTCATCATGCAGGATGCCAATGAGCAATACGGTGGTGAAGATTTCCCCCAAGTAGCTGATCGTTTGCTCCGCGGGAGCGGAATTGAACTTCCCAACATCATCGGGCTGACGATAAACGACGCTACCGTTCTCGTCGAAAGCTTGGGGCTCAAGCTCGAAGTGACCGCCGGGTTGGAGGCGGGCACTGTGCTCCTGTTTGAGCCCGCTGCCGGTACCTATCTCGCCCGGGGGATGACCGTGCGGGTAACTTCCGGAGGCAGCGGGGCGGGAGGAGAAATTCTGGGCGACGCCATCATGCCCAATGTGGTGGGGCTTTCTGTGGCTCAGACAAATGCCACGCTTGATTCGATGAATATGACAGGACCGCGTTTGTACTCTTGCGGTGAAGGAAGCGTCTCCGCTGATCCGGGTTCGGGAACCGTCCTCTCCCAGAGTGTGGGGGCAGGCAGTCAGGTCTGGAGCTACGTGGGGATTCGAATGAGTGTGGCCTGTGGGGCAGGGGGTTAGCCGTGCGCCGATCGAGCCTTGCTCTGGCTGGACTGGGAGCCATCACTCTAGGGTCAGCGCTGTGGGGCGCCACGGCGGAGAGAACTCGCTTCCAGCTCCGTCGTGAAACGCTCCCAGTGCTCGATGCGGGCAGCGACCCCATTTCGGTATTGCACCTGAGTGACCTGCACATGGCGCCCTGGCACAGCAGCGCAATTTCGTGGATTCGTGCGCTCGCAGACACGCAACCGGATCTCGTCATCGGCACCGGAGATTTTTTGGGGCACCCCGAAGGTCTCTCGGCACTCACCGAAGCTCTCATGCCTCTGGCCGGGATCCCCGGCGTGGTCACGCACGGCTCTAATGACCACATGGCGCCACGATGGAAGAACCCGCTGACCTATCTCATGGCACCCTCTTCTCGGGGTGGTGGCGAGGGTACCCCTCTAGATTTTGCGGGTCTCCTGCGCCTCTACACCGAGGTTTTGGGCTGGAATGACATCAACAATGCCGCGGTGAGAATGGCGCTGAAGGGCTCCACCCTGGATTTTGTTGGCATGGGAGATGCCCACCACGGCCTCGACGACGTGGGCAAGCTCCCGGGCATTGTCGAGAGCCTGCGTGAGCAAGAAGGTGAGACGACTCGGCCCCACCACTCCATCACCACCATTGGGGTGACCCACGCGCCCTATCGCCGCGTCCTTGACGCTTTTGTCACTCAAGGAGCGGAGGCAATTTTTGCCGGTCACACCCACGGTGGGCAAGTGTGTTTCCCAGGCGGACGAGCACTCACCACGAACTGTGATTTGCCCCTGGATCAAGCATCTGGCGTGAGCGTGTGGCGACACGCATCCCGGTCGAGCTTCCTGGAAGTCTCCGCCGGTTTGGGCACCAGCATCTACGCACCCGTTCGACTGTTCTGCCCACCGGAGGCTGTCCTTGTCACTTTGGTGGGCGAGGATATCGGCTACGCTTGAACTCTGCCCGTGAGGGGAGAACCACATCGCGGGGTGTGGCGCAGCTTGGTAGCGCGCGTCGTTCGGGACGACGAGGTCGCAGGTTCAATTCCTGTCACCCCGACCACTGAGATGTCTCCCACGACCGCGGTAACCCGTAACTAGTCCGCGGTTAGCGTCGCCGAAAGTGTCCTTTAGGGTGTGGGGCGGTGGGAAAAAGCTCGAGCGGTGCGCACTTTTGGCGCCCGACCCCCGCAGAAGAAGCTGCCTAGCTAAAATCCGAATCAGGACCAGAGAGCTCGGTGGTGTCCTCCACGGCCAGATAACCGCTCGCCAATCGTCCGCCGCTCTCATCGAGATAGCACTCGCCACACAGTGATTCATAGGTGACCTCGTCGCCATCGATAGCGACCTGAGCGCCGTCGAAAACAAAAGCCCCATTGACTGTCCGACCGTTGAACATCGCTTTGCGACCGCAGCGACAAATTGTTTTGAGCTCCTCCAGAGAGTGCGCAATCTCCAAGAGTCTTCGCGACCCCGGGAACGCCACGGTCTGAAAATCAGTTCTGATTCCATATGCCAAGACGGGAATGTTTCGGCGCAAAGCAAGGATAAGCAGGTCATCAACTTGCCGCGGTGAAAGAAACTGTGATTCGTCGACCAACAGGCAGGACACCCCTGTGCCCTCTTCGCGCTTAATGCGATCGACCTCGGTATCCACAAGATTAAGGACATCGGTGCTGGGCCCCACCACGAGGTTCACTTCGCGAGAGACGCCCAGTCTCGACACCACCATGCGATCGCCTTTGGTGTCGACCATAGGTTTAGCCAAAAGAACTCGCTGGCCGCGCTCCTCATAGTTGTAGGCGGCTTGCAAAAGAGCCGTTGACTTACCCGAATTCATGGCTCCATACCGGAAATACAGCTTTGCCATTTATGCCACCCTCCGTTGCGCCATGTCGACCACATTACGCAACAGCAACGCCCTGGTCATAGGTCCCACCCCGCCGGGGTTGGGGGAGACAAAACTGGCAACATTCCAGACGCCCTCATCAACGTCCCCCACCACCACGGAACGCCCGTTCACTACCTCTCGACTGACCCCCACGTCCAACACAATGGCTCCCGGTTTCACCATGTCTGCTGTAACCATCCGGGCCACACCCGCGGCGGCAACCACCACATCAGCTTGTGCCACCAGCTGGGGGAGATTTTTTGTTTTGGTGTGAGTCAGGGTCACGGTGGCATCCACCCCACGTCGGGTGAGAAGCAACCCCATGGGACGCCCCACGGTAACTCCTCGTCCCAGCACGACAACGTGCGCGCCTTCGAAGGACACCCCTGCCCGCTCCACCAATTCCACAATTCCTTGTGGAGTGCACGGCAGCGGCGAGGTCAGCTCACCGCCCACCGTGTTCACTAGGCGACCAAGGTTCATCGGATGAAGACCATCCGCGTCTTTATTGGGGTCTATCCTCTCCAAAATCTCATTCGTGTCCAGGTGAGACGGCAAGGGCAATTGCACAATGTATCCGGTGACTAGAGGGTTTGCGTTGAAGTCCTCGACCGCAGCAAGAACTTCCTCCCTGGTCGCAGTCTCCGGAAGATCTTTGCGGAAAGAAGCGATGCCTACTTCTTCGCAGTCTTTGTGCTTGCCTGCGACGTACCAGTGCGACCCAGGGTCATCCCCCACCAGGAGAGTCCCTAAACCCGGCTTAATCCCTTGGCTAGCCAGATGGGACACACGCTCCCGCAGCTGCGCCTTGATAACAGCTGCCGTTGCTGTGCCATCAAGCTTCTGAGCAGCCATCGTGGCCTAACCCAGTTCGGGATACAGCGGCCACGCGCTCGTGAGAGATGCCACGCGAGCTTGCAACGCCGTCACGTCAGGCTTGCCCATCAGCGTGTGGGCAATGATGTCCGCGACTTCAGTAAATTCGGTGTCACCGAAGCCTCTGGTTGCAAGCGCGGGGGTTCCAATGCGAACACCCGAGGTCACCATCGGTGGTCTCGGGTCAAAAGGAACCGCGTTCCGATTAACCGTGATTCCCACGGTATGCAAGAGATCCTCTGCTTGCTGGCCGTCTAGGGGTGAATGTCGCAGGTCCACCAGTGCGAGGTGAACATCGGTTCCCCCCGTGAGAACATCAACGCCCGCGGCCTGCGAATCCTCAGCTATCAGACGGGCGGCAATCGCCTGAGCACCCCGAATGGTGCGTTCCTGACGTTCCTTAAACTCTGGTTCCATCGCGAGCTTGAAAGCAATTGCTTTGGCCGCAATCACATGCATCAGGGGGCCACCTTGCTGGCCCGGGAACACCGCTGAATTCAGCTTTTTTGCCAGCCCCTCGTCCCTGCTCAGAATCAATCCGGAGCGCGGACCTCCCAGAGTTTTGTGCACGGTGGTGGACACAACATCGGCGTGCGGGATGGGGGAAGGGTGAAGTCCCGCGGCGACGAGGCCGGCGAAGTGGGCCATGTCGACCCAAAGGTAGGCGCCCACTTCATCCGCAATGGCGCGGAAGGCCGCAAAATCCGTCTGCCGGGTGTAGGCCGACCACCCTGCGATGAGCACTTTGGGCTTGTGCTCGAGGGCTTTATCCCGCACGACATCCATGTCGAGGAGGAATGTTGTGGGGTCCACACCGTAGGACGTCGCGTTATAGACCTTGCCGGAAAAGTTCAGCCTCATACCGTGGGTGAGATGTCCTCCGTGAGCAAGTTCCAAACCGAGAATGGTCTCACCGGGCTGGGCGAGAGCGTGAAGCACAGCGGCGCTTGCACTGGCTCCCGAGTGGGGTTGCACGTTGGCATAAGCCGCACCAAAGAGCTTCTTCGCCCGCTCAATAGCCAGGTTTTCCGCGATGTCCACGAACTCGCAGCCGCCGTAATAACGCTTGCCCGGATACCCTTCGGCGTACTTGTTGGTCAGAACGCTACCCTGGGCTTCCAAGACAGCGTGGGGGACGAAGTTTTCGCTCGCAATCATTTCCAATGTGCCGCGTTGGCGTCCCAGTTCTTTGTCAAGAACGTCCTGGATTTCGGGATCAACTTCGGCGAGGCTCTGGCTAAACGTATTCATGGGGTTCTCCGTTGCATACATGGGTGGGGGTGTCTGCTAGGCCCAGGCGCACGGCCAGCTCACTTTTTCTACGCTCCCCGATGGTGATCCATCTTTGCGCCAGTTGCGTAGGGACAGCCTACCGAGTGTGACCGCTGAATTACCGTGAACCCTCGGCGGAGCCAAACCCTAAACTAGACCGGTGAGCGAGACCTCTTCACACTTCATTGTGACCCTGGCCTGTGATGACCAGCCGGGTATTGTGCATGCCATTAGCGGGGCAATCGTCACCGCGCAGGGCAACATCACCGAGTCACAACAATTTTCCAGCGACGACACAGGGCGTTTTTTCATGCGGTTGCAGGTCGAAACCCCCCAGGACCACGAAATGTTCTCCGCGGCACTCGCGCCGGTAGTGCAACGCTATGGCATGAGTGCTGAGGTCAATACGCTGGGCCGCCCGCTGCGGACGCTGATACTCACCTCTCACGCGGGTCATACCCTCACCGACTTGTTGTTTAGACAGCGCGACGGTCACCTGTGCATCACCATTCCCCTGGTGATGTCTAATCACGACATACTGCGACCGCTGGTGGAGTTTTATGACGTGCCTTTTTGGTCACACGCCATTTCTTCTCCTTTGGAGAAGGAATCCTTCGAAGCTCATCTTCTCCAGATGGTCGATGAGCACGACATTGAACTCGTCGTGCTCGCTCGGTACATGCAGGTCTTGAGCCCCAGGGTGTGTGAGGCATTGGAAGGACGGGCAATCAATATCCACCACTCGTTTCTTCCCGGCTTTAAGGGTGCGGATCCTTATCGCCAGGCCCACCAACGTGGAGTGAAACTCATCGGAGCGACAGCACACTTTGTCACCAGTGATCTGGATGAGGGACCCATCATCGAACAGAACGTGGTGCGAGTGGACCACTCACAGTCACCGACCGAGCTCAAAGCCACTGGTCAGGATGAAGAATCTCGCACTTTGACGCAAGCAGTGCGGTGGTTTTCAGAACACCGCATCGTGCTCGATGGCGTTCGCACCATCATTTTTAACTAGGAATACTTTGCGCCGCGCCTGAGGCGCTCTGCTCGATTTTGGGCTCGGGGCACGAGCAGCGTTCGTCGGTTGTGTAGGCGGCCAACGCCTCTTCTATGTGTTCTCCGCACCCGGTCCAGGTGACTTTACTGCAACGATTGCAACGCGCTGGGCTACACACGATGATTCTCCTTCGGGTTTGTGCGTTTCACGACACTCTTACTCTATACCCCTGGGGGTATCATTATTCGTTTGCGAGGCGGCTGCTGAGATTGCGATCTAATGTAGCCAAGAAGTCCTCCGTAGTCTGCCACCCCTGGTCGGGACCCACTAAGAGGGCAAGGTCCTTCGTCATGGCTCCCGCTTCCACGCTCTTAATCACAACATCTTCGAGCGTTTCGGCAAACGTAATCAGCGCCTGGTTTCCATCGAGCTTCCCGCGGTGCATAAGGCCTCTGGTCCAAGCAAAAATTGAGGCAATGGGGTTGGTCGAGGTGGGATTGCCTTTTTGGTGCTCACGGTAGTGTCGCGTCACGGTGCCGTGAGCGGCCTCGGCTTCGACGATAGAGCCATCCGGAGTAGTGAGCACGCTAGTCATCAGTCCCAGTGATCCAAAACCCTGTGCCACGGTATCGGATTGCACATCACCGTCATAGTTCTTTGTCGCCCAGACGTAACCGCCCTCCCACTTCATGGCCGAAGCCACCATGTCATCAATGAGGCGGTGCTCATAGGTGATGCCCGCGGCAAGAAAGTCTGCCTCGAATTCAGCCTCGTAAATTTCTTGAAAGAGGTCTTTGAAACGGCCGTCATACGCCTTGAGAATGGTGTTTTTTGTCGAGAGATACACGGGGTATTGACGATTCAGACCGTAGTTCAGGGATGTTCGGGCAAAATCGCGGATGGACTCATCCAGGTTATACATCGCCATGGCGACCCCTCCCCCGGGGGCTTCAAAAACCTCAAAGCTTTGCGCCTCGGTTCCGTCTGTGGGCTGAAAGCTGAGCGTGAGGGTTCCGGGGCGATCAAAGACGAAGTCCGTCGCCCGGTACTGGTCTCCATAGGCATGGCGGCCAATAATGATGGGCTTGTTCCATCCGGGAACCAAGCGGGGAATGTTCGAGATGATGATGGGCTCACGGAAAATCACGCCGCCCAGGATGTTGCGAATGGTTCCGTTGGGGCTTCGCCACATTTTTTTCAGGCCAAACTCTTCGACCCTGGCCTCATCGGGGGTGATGGTGGCGCACTTCACGCCAACACCGTGCTTCTTGACGGCGTGAGCGGCATCAATGGTGATTTGGTCGTCGGTCTCATCGCGCTTTTCGATGCCTAAGTCGTAGTACTCGAGCTCAATGTCGAGGTAGGGGTGAATGAGGCGGTCTTTGATGAACTTCCAGATGATGCGCGTCATTTCATCGCCATCCAGCTCGACAACGACGCCCTCAACCTTAATCTTGTCCACGTGTTTTTCCCTTCGACAGTTCCCGGTTCGGAAGCACATACCAGTGTACTCGTGTCTGGGGAAATATCTTTACATAAAGATATATCCCCATGGTCTCCCATCTCCAGCTAACTTGGAGGTATGGAATCCCTGCGACTCGAAGAGCTCTCCGCGGCCACAGCGCTGCAAGCCAACTCCTTAGAACTCCTCCCCGGTCAAGATGCTTTCGTCACGCCCATAACCTATGAGCACGCCGATTCGGCCCTCGACCACACCAAAACATGGAGCCGAGTCATCGTGTCCGGTGATGAAGTTGTGGGGTTCATCCGGGCCCACTTCGATTCTGAGCATCTTGAACCAGAGTTGCGCAGCTGCATCTGGAGGGTCACTGTCGCTGCTTCCGCTCAAGGCCGCGGTGTCGGCCGGTTTGCTATTGAGGCCGCAAAAGAGGAAGCAGCATCGCTAGAGAACTCCGCCCTCACCGTGGTGTGGTCACAAGGAGAAGAGGGGCCTGGTGTTTTTTTTCACAAACTGGGCTTTGTCGACACCGGCGTGACCGCGTATGGCGATCAGATTGGCACGCTCACTCTTTAGTGAAAGAAGTGCCGCTCCCCCGTGAAAAACATCGCAACACCCGCTTCTTGTGCGGCCTGGATGACTTCGTCGTCGCGGAGGGAGCCACCGGGCTGAACGATTGCGACCACACCGGCCTTCAAAAGAATTTCCAGTCCATCCGCGAAGGGGAAGAAAGCGTCAGACGCCGCAACGCTCCCCTGGGCTTTCTCTCCGGCTCGCTCCACAGCTAACCGAGCGGAATCCACGCGATTAACCTGGCCCATACCAATTCCCACGCTGGCCAATCCCTGGGCAAGCAGAATCGCGTTGGACTTCACCGAGCGCACCGCTCGCCACGCAAACTCCAAAGAGCGAAGCACCTCAGAATTCACCTCGGGGCCTGCGACCTGAGTCCATTCGGAAGCACCGGCAAAGTAATGGTCGGCATCTTGAATCAGCACACCGCCAGAAATGTGTCTCCACTCCACCAGTGGCACGCTGAATTCGGAAGGCAACGCCACGACCCTCAGGTTTTTTTTCTTCCCAAAAACGTCGAGTGCTTCGCTACTAAACCCGGGCGCCACCACCACCTCGGTGAAAATGTCTGCAATGGAGCGCGCTGTGTCGGCATCAACACTGCGATTGCTCGCAACCACCCCGCCAAACGCCGAGACCGGATCACACTCCTGGGCAAGCCTGTGGGCGGTGGACAAAACATTATCGCCCGCGATGCCGCAAGGATTCTGGTGCTTGATGATGGCAATGGCGGGGCCCTGGTGGTCAAAAACCGCTCGCACGGCCGCGTCCGCATCGAGGTAATTGTTATAGGACATCTCTTTGCCCTGGAGGACCTGGGCGCTGGCCAAACCGGGAGTGGTGGGGTCCGTAATAAACACGGCTGCGCTTTGGTGAGAGTTTTCCCCGTAGCGAAGCTCTCTGTGCTTATCGGCGTGATAACTCACGCGGGAGCCCTCACCAAACCACTGCGCCACCGCCGAGTCATAGCGAGCAGTGTGAGCGAAAGCTTCACCGGCAAGTTCACGCCGGTGAGACTCGCTGGTGCCACCGGCGTTTAATTCCTCGAACAAGCGCGCATACCCAGAAGGGTCCACCACAACCGCTACATTCGCATAGTTCTTGGCTGCCGCTCGGACCATGGCGGGGCCACCAATATCAATGTGTTCGATGACCTCTTCCCCCATGGCACCAGAGGCGACCGTGGCGACAAAGGGATACAAATTGACGATGATGAGACCGAACGGCTCAATTCCTAATTCTGTGAGGGTCTGGGTGTGCTCGGGTTTGCGCAGATCAGCGAGGATGCCAGCGTGAATGGAGGGATGGAGTGTTTTCACGCGACCATCGAGAGCTTCCACAAAACCCGTCACCTCGCTCACATCTGTGACCGCGACACCTGCCTCCCTCAGCTCGTGGGCGGTAGAGCCGGTAGAGACAATGTCGATACTGTGCTCGGTGAGGGCCTTGCCGAGGGCAACGAGGTGGGTTTTGTCGCTCACCGACACCAGAGCTCTGGTGGGCATCGTGCGTTTAAGGGAGGTCATCGTGGGCCTTTTCGTTGGTGATGTGAGAAATTTGGTCGGCGAGAATATCCAGCAGCAGCCTGCGCTCAATGACTTTGATACGTGCGTGAAGAGAGTCTTCGGTCTCGCCGGGCTCAATCACCACCCGTTCTTGAGCAAGTATTTTCCCCGTGTCGATTCCCTCATCCACCACGATGACCGATGCTCCTGTGTGAGAGGCCCCAGCAGCTAAGGCATCGCGAACCGCGTGGGCGCCGGGAAATTCAGGGAGATGAGAGGGGTGCGTGTTGATGATCCTGGGGCTATAACGCGACACCACGAAAGGAGGAAGAAGCCTCATAAACCCGCTCAACACGATGAGATCGGGACGGTGGGTGTCGATTTGCTCAACCAGGGCAGTTCCCCAGGCCTCGCGGCTCGAATAGTCGTGGGGAGACACCGTAAAAGTGGCAATTCCGCGGTCCACC
>CAYUJX010000045.1:0-10334 GCA_964445125.1 uncultured Microbacteriaceae bacterium | reverse complement strand
TAGCCCGCGATGTGTTGGCCGGCATTTACCATCCCAGTGACACGGAAGCTGTTCATCACACCGTCGCGACGAATCTTTTTTCTCCGCGGAGCTAGGAAGCACAACTCTTCCGGCGTAGCATGAGCCAATGGCACAGCCAAAGCGCATCGACGATGTTTTTATTGATTCTTATGGTGTCTCCATCCATTTTCATACGTGGTCTCCGCGGGGGGCACCAAAAGCTGTTGTTCAGCTCACCCACGGGTTGGGTGAGCATGCCCTTCGGTACGGATCCCTTGTGGACTCCCTGGTTGGTGCGGGATACGAAGTGTGGGCTGAAGAGAATCGTGGCCACGGTGCTACAGGTCTCGAGCAGTGGGGCGGGGACTATTCAAAGCTAGGAAAACTCGGTCCGGGTGGCATGCGCGCCACGGTGAAAGCCGTGCGAGATTTAACGATGATGATTAGCGAACGCCGTCCTGAAGTTCCCATTTTCTTCCTCGGACACAGTTGGGGCTCCCTCATCGGCCAGATGATTCTAAACCAGGGGGGAGCGAAAGATTATGCCGGTGTCATTCTGACCGGAACGGCATATCGGGTGCCGGGGTACATGAACGCCGGCAATCTCAATGCCCGCCACAAACACCTGGGCACGATTGGGAGCGAGTGGCTGAGTAGGGATGTCAAGGTTCACGAAGCCTGGCGGGATGACCCCCTCACCTTTGTTGCGAACACACTGAAACTTTTTGGTCCTCTCGACGCTGTCAGGCTCATAGGTGTGCCGAAGGCCCTCGGGGTGGATATTCCCCTGCTGATCATGATTGGGTCGGAGTGTTCTGTCGGCGGCGAGCGAAGCGTCACTAAGCTCGCCAACGCCTATCTCAAGGCCGGCTCGAGTGATGTTGAAGTGGTCATCTATAACGGTGCCCGGCACGAAATTTTCAACGAGACCAACCAAGACGAGGTCCGCGCGGATGTCTTGGACTGGTTAGCCAGCAGGCTCGAAGCACTGACCGCGTAGTCTTTATCTGTGCATGCTGAGTACAAAGTCCCGGGTGGAAAACTTGTCGTGGTCGACCTCGAAGTCGATCAGGGTCGCATTTCTGCGTGCCGCGTAGCGGGGGATTTTTTTCTTGAGCCAGACGAGGCTTTAGAGGACATCAACCGTGCGATTGTGGGGCTCTCGGCTGGCGCATCGGGGGACGATATCGCGCACGCGGTGAGAGGGGGGCTCGCCCCGGACGTGGTCATGATGGGCTTTTCCCCTGAAGCCGTCGGTACCGTTGTGCGCAGGGCCCTCACCGGGGCGACCGGGTTTAGGGATTACCGCTGGGAATATATTGCGCCTGCGGCGCTGGAGCCCCTGCAACAGATGGCACTGGATCAGATCCTCGCCGAAGAAGTGGGCGCGGGGCGACGAGCCCCCACCCTCAGGTTCTGGGAGTGGGCTAAGCCGGCTGTCGTAATCGGAAGTTTCCAGTCCTTCAAAAACGAAGTTGACCTCGATAATGCCCAGAAATATGGCATGGAGGTCGTCCGCCGAGTGAGTGGCGGCGGGGCCATGTTTATGGAGCTGGGAACCGCGATTACCTATTCGCTCTATGCCCCGGCTGAGCTGGTATCGGGAATGAGCTTCCAAGATTCTTATGCGTTCCTCGATGACTGGGTTATCCGCTCGCTCCGGGGCCTGGGGATTGATGCCCGCTATCAACCCCTCAATGACATCGCGAGCCCCGAAGGAAAAATCGGCGGTGCCGCCCAAAAACGCCTTGGTAGCGGGGCAGTTCTTCATCACGTGACGATGTCCTACGACATGGATGGTGACCGCATGGTCGAGGTGTTGCGCATCGGGCGAGAGAAGATTAGCGACAAAGGTGTCTCGAGTGCCAACAAACGTGTGGACCCTTTGAAGGCCCACACCGGGCTGACAAAATCCGCTCTCGAGCATCACCTCGTGGGCACGTTCCGGGAGCTTTACGGGTTGGCCGAGGGGGAGATAACCCCAGAGGAAATGAAGCGCGCGAACGCTCTGGTTGAAGAAAAGTTTGCGACCCCTGAATGGTTGTATCGCGTACCGTGAGCGCTCCCGCCCCCAGGACGCGTCGTCTTCGCCTGCGCAGCGTCGTGCTGTCCTCGTCGCTGGGACTCGTTCTTATCGGGGCTGTTATCGCTTCAGCGGTGACAGGCCAATTATCTATTTCACCGCTTGATGTGCTCGGCTCCATCCTCAAATGGGGAGGTATTCCGACCACTTTCGCCCCGGTCGATCCCATCATCGAGGCAACGCTCCAGGTCGTCCGGTTCCCGCGCATCGTGATGGCCCTGACTGTGGGGGCAGCACTCGCGGTCGCGGGCGCGGTGATGCAGGCCGTATTTGGGAACCCGTTGGCCGAACCGGGAGTGGTGGGTGTTTCGTCTGGAGCAGCCCTTGGCGCGTCCACCGCCATTGTTTTTGGGGTCTCTGCGGGCGGTGGAGGGGTCGCGCTCCTTGCCTTTCTTGGGGCGCTGGGAGCCACTTTGCTCGTCTATGCAGTGGCGAGAGCAGGGGGTCGAACGGAAGTGGTCACCTTGCTCTTGACCGGAATTGCCATCAACGCTTTCGCTCAAGCGGGGCTGGCGTTCGTGTTGTTTCTTGCCGACACTGCGAGCAGGGAACAGATTGTGTTTTGGCAATTGGGATCACTTGCTGGATCCGTGTGGTCTGAAGTGCTTATTGTGTTGCCCGTCCTCATCCTGGGCACGATTCTTGCAATCCTGATGGCGGGGAAGCTCGATCTTCTGTCCCTGGGGGAAAGAAATGCCCGCCATCTTGGCGTTGATGTCGAGCAGCTGCGGATTGTGGCCATCGTCTTGGTGGCCTTGCTCACCGGGGTAGCGGTCGCCTTCGCGGGGATTATTGCCTTTGTTGGTTTGGTTGTTCCCCACATCATTCGCATGGCACTTGGCCCCTCGCATCGTGGCCTCCTGATTGCCAGTGCGGTGGGAGGCGGTGCACTCCTGGTCATTGCCGACCTCCTGACCCGCACCCTTGTTTCTGGTGCGGATTTGCCGATTGGAATGTTGACCGCGCTGGTCGGCGGACCTTTCTTCTTTGGCCTGATCTACCAGCAGCGTCGTCGCAGCGGAGGGTGGGCATAGTGGGTAATTCCACCGCGGTTGCCGAACTGGATTCTGTGGGTCTGGTTCTTGATGGCAGAGCGATTCTGAGGAATGTGTCCCTCCAGGTTTTCTCCGGGGAAGTCTTGGCAGTCGTGGGACCCAATGGCGCTGGCAAGTCTTCGATTCTCTCGGTTGTTGCCGGCGATGTTCCCGCGACCAGTGGGACGGCCCGCCTGGAGGGCAAAGACGTGGGGCGTTACCGCCCGGAAGAGGCAGCGCGCGCGCGCTCGGTCCTTATGCAGTCCAACCAGGTGTCGTTTCCGTTTAGCGTGGGGGAAGTCGTCGAAATGGGTCGCGCTCCGTGGGCGAGGACTCCACAGTTTGTAGACGATAACGCGGCCATTGCTGAGGCTTTGATGCAAGCAGATGTCGAAGCTTTGGTTGATCGACGATTTAACCAGCTTTCTGGTGGGGAACGCGCCAGGGTGTCGTTGGCGCGAGTCCTTGCGCAAAGAACTCCGCTGGTGCTTTTGGATGAACCCACCGCGGCGCTGGATCTGAGGCATCAGGAGGACGTGATGGTCATTCTCCGTCACTTGGCCAACCAGGGCCGCGCTGTGGTGGTTGTGCTTCACGACTTATCCGTTGCAGCAGGATACGCCGATCGGGTGGCGATGGTGGTGGATGGCCAAATCGAGGCAGTCGGGACAGCGAAAGAGGTGATTGTGGCTGAGAGGGTGTCGAGGGTTTATGGCGTGGAGGTGGATATCGAACAGGTGGGAATCCCACCAAGGCCGGTGGTACTGCCCCGGCGTTAGGCCCTTAGATCATCAAACTCGGAATTTTTCATCATGTATTTGGCAATGTAGGGGCAGGTGGGCCTCACGGTGAGACCTCCCCTGTCACGAATTGCGTCCAAAGTTCCCTTCACCAGCGGAACACCTAAGCCTTGGCCTCTCTTTTCTCGAGGCACTTCTGCCCTGACCAGGTCAAGGGTGGTGCCAGTTTGGACGTATTCCACTTCTCCGAGAAACCCCCCACCGTCGCTCAACACGTAGCGCATGGCATCTGGTTCGTGGGTAATCTTCATAGATTCACACTACGTCGAATGGGCTTTAAGCGCTAGCGCCATTGCCACCACAATCTTTTCCAGAATGTGGTGGGGGGTGCAGAGCATCACGCGCAGGTGTCCCACACCGGCATCCCCACACAGGGCACCATCGGTCAGACCCACCTTCGCTTCATCAGAAAAGAACTGCGCCCAGGAACGTTCGCCCTTCACATCGGGCAACCCCGTGGCATCAAGCCACGCAATGTAGGTTCCCTCCGGCATCTGGTAGGTCATCTCAGGCAGGTGCTCAGCAAGCAAATCGGCGAGAAGGGTGCGATTGATGTCGATGTATTCCAGGACATCTGTCAGCCAGGGCTCACCGCTGCGATACGCAGCGGTGTTTGCGAGGGCGCCCGGTGTCGCTGTGCCATGGGAGACCATGTACCCCAGAGCGTGGAGTGCTTCCTGGTGGGAATCATTCGAAACAATCAGTTGGGCACATTTGAGGCCTGGGATATTCCACGATTTCGAGGCCGACGTTGCGGTAATGGTGTGTGTGGCAGCTGTTTCGGACACCGAAGCGTAGGGAACATGCTGGTGGCCGGGAAACGTGAGGGGGGCGTGAATTTCATCAGAAAACACCATGCCATCGTGGGAGTCGACCACGGTTTGTAAGGCTTCCAGCTCACCTCGGGTATAGACACGACCCAGAGGGTTGTGCGGGTTGCAGAGAATAAGAACATGACCACCGGACTCAAAAGCCCGAGCGATGCCGTCAAGATCCATCTCCCATCGTCCCGTGGGGCCCTGAACCATGGGCACCTCAATGACGTCTCTGCCTCGTGCTGCTGTGATGGTGAGAAAGGGCATGTACGCGGGTGTGGGAATAATGACTGGCGTTCCCGCTCGAGCAAACTTCTCAAGAACCAGGTCATACGCGCTGAGCACATCAGCGGTGGGATAAATCTGTGCTGGCGGGATATCCCAGGCGTAGTGAGTGCGAAGGTAATCACTGGTCGCCTGACACATGTCCTCCTTGACGGCGGCGGGCAAATACCCCAGAAGCGCGGTGTCGGTCATGTGGCGCAGCGCGTCGGTAATTTCAGGGGCGGTGCCAAAATCCATTTCTGCGACAAAAGCAGCTAAGTGACCAGGCATCTTGGTCCATTTCATACTGCCTTGTGCAACAAGGTCATCGACAGTGATGTCATCGAATCTATGGTGTGTAGCCATGCACACATCCTCGCAATCTTCTCTCCCTCAGTCTGTCACTGGACTACGTGCTGGGCACTCTCGGCTCACTAGACTCGGGGGGTGGGAGAACAGGTGGAACGCTACAGCTATCTCGGACCGATAGGGACCTTCACGTGGGAAGCCCTGGGTCAAGTTGAAGGTGGCGACACAGGCGAATGGGTCAGCGTCAATAACGTCGGCGAAGCGCTTGAGGACGTTCTCTCGGAACGAAGCACATACGCGATGATTGCGATCGAAAACAGCATTGAGGGAGGCGTGAGTGCCACCCAAGATGCCCTCGCCGTGGCCCCCGAGCTTCGCATCGTCGGCGAATATATGGTTCCCGTCCGCTTTGTCCTTGTCACGAGACCGGGGGATTCCCTTGACTCTGTTTCGACGCTGACGGCGCATCCTGTCGCTTACGCGCAGTGCCGGCTGTGGCTGGAGAAGAACCTGCCCCACCATCTCTACATTCCCGCCACCTCCAACGTTCATGCGGCACTCTCCATTGTCGAAAACGACCTTGCGGAGGCGGCCATTGCCCCTCCGGGCATATCCCAACAGGCGCAGGTTCAGGTGGTTGCGGAGAACATTGGTGACAATCCGGACGCGCAGACACGTTTCGTCCTGGTCCAAAAAGGTGGATTGCCTCCCCACAGGACAGGTGCTGATAAGACGAGCATCATCGCAGAGCTGCCCGATGATGGCCCGGGAAGATTACTCGAGATGCTGGAGCAGTTTGCTACCCGGGGTGTCAATATGAGTTTGTTGGAATCTAGGCCGATAGGTGACTCCATGGGACGGTACCGCTTTGTCATTGACCTCGATGGTCATATCGAGGACGAAAGGGTTGCCGATGCTCTCATGGGGCTTCGACGGTTCAGCCCAAAGGTGATTTTCCTCGGTTCTTACCCCAGAGCCAATGGGCACCGTCCCGACGTTTCTCCCCGATATAGCGATGATGCTTTCGTCGAGGCCAGAGCGTGGCTCGAGCGCCTCCGCGCCGGTTCCCTCGACGAGGCGTGACAGACTAGGGCCGTGATCGACCCACAACTCTTGCGCGAGAATCCCGAGATTCTCAGAGGGTCTCTTCGCAGCAGGGGCGGCGATGAATCGCTTGTCGACCGCGCGATTGTTGCTGATTACTCGCGCAGGGAGGCCATCGCCACCTTCGAAGCTCTTCGTGCTGAACAAAACGCTCAGGGAAAACTTGTCGCCAAAGCCCAGGGCGCAGAAAAAGATGCCCTCCTTGTGGCGGTCAAGGATCTCGCAGTAAAAGTCAAAGAAGCTAGCGCGCAGGTGAGTGAAGCCGAAGAGATGGCAGCCACCGTCATCGGAGCGCTGCCCAATATTGTGCTCGAGGGCGTTCCTGCGGGAGGGGAAGAAAATTTCGTCACCCTCAAAGAGGTAGGGGCCATTCCTTCTTTCGAGGGTGAACCGCGGGACCACCTTCAGTTGGGCGAGGCTCTAGATATTATCGATATGGAACGCGGCGCCAAGGTGTCCGGGTCGCGCTTCTACTTTCTCAAAGGCGCCGGCGCTCTGCTAGAAATGGCGTTGATGCAGTGGGGGATGAAAACAGCCATCGACAACGATTTCACCCCGCTGATTCCCCCCACACTGGTGAAGCCAGAGGTAATGAAGGGCACAGGATTTCTCGGCGAGCACGCCGATGAGGTCTATCACCTCGAAGAGGATGACCTCTATCTCACGGGAACCAGTGAGGTGGCGCTTGCCGGCTATCACAGTGACGAAATTATTGACCTAGCCAAGGGGCCCCTTCGTTATGTGGGGTTATCCACGTGTTACCGCCGTGAGGCAGGCTCCTACGGTAAAGACACCAGGGGTATTATCCGGGTGCATCAGTTCCAGAAGCTGGAAATGTTTAGCTATATCGCTCCCGATGGCGCCGAATCAGAACACGAGCGCATGCTCTCTTTGCAAGAAAAAATGTTGCAATCTCTGGGACTGAGCTACCGAGTTATCGATGTCGCCGCGGGTGATCTAGGCTCTAGCGCTGCGAGAAAGTTTGACGTTGAAGCATGGGTTCCCACGCAGGGCGCCTATCGCGAACTCACGTCCACCTCAAACTGCACAACGTTTCAATCCCGCAGGCTGAATGTGCGCTTTCGTCCCGAGAAAGAGGGTCGTACCGAGCCGGTAGCCACGCTGAATGGGACGCTTGCCACCACCCGCTGGATTGTCGCGCTTTTAGAGACCCATCAGCAGTCCGATGGTTCCGTGGTGATTCCCGAAGTTCTGCACCCGTATATGCACGGCGTAACCGTTCTCAGCGCTTCCTAGTCCAGTCCTGATACAACTAAAGGTGACATGACAGACTCTTTTCTTCCCTGGCTGGTAGCACTCGACATTGACGGCACCGTGCTTCACGAAGACGGGACACTGTCCTCAGACGTCATTGCAGCAGTTCAGAAAGCCCGGGATGCGGGTCACGAGGTGACGCTAGCCACCGGACGCTCGGTATCGATGACACTGCCAATTTTGGAGCGGCTCAGCATTGTTCCTGAATATGTGGTGTGTTCAAACGGAGCAATCACCCTCAAGAGAGACACAGAGGCTCCGTCGGGTTATAGCCGCTTCCACGTGGAGCGCTTCGATCCCACCCCTGTTTTGACCAGAATCAAGGAACGCTTGCCTCAAGCGCATTACGCCGTTGAAGACGAGACAGGCTTGTACCGATACACCGATTGGTTTCCTGAAGGCGCGCTTGATCTCCTGAGTGAACAAGTGAGCTTTGAAGAGTTGCTGACAACAGCGGCAACGCGAGTGGTGGTGATTTCGCCCGGCCACGAAATTGACGATTTCTTGGAGGTCGTCGAGAGCATGGGCCTTCATCAGGTGAGCTACACCGTGGGGTGGACGGCCTGGCTCGACATTGCGCCAGAGGGCATCAATAAGTCCACTGCCTTAGAGCGTGTCCGAAACATTCTTGGTTTCGAGCTCGATCGAGTGATGGTGGTGGGCGATGGCCGCAACGACATTGAAATGCTGCAGTGGGCGGCGCACCGCGGACGAGCCGTCGCGATGGGTCAAGCGCCCGAGGAAGTGCGCATCCACGCCACGGAGATGACCGAAGACTTTCTGAAAGACGGAGTTGCACTAGCGCTTTCTGCCCTCCCAGAGTGAGCAATCGAGGCGGTGGCCTAGAATTACAGACGGAGGGCTGTCCGAGCGGCCGATGGAGCTAGTCTTGAAAACTAGTGGGCAGAAATGTCTCGCGGGTTCGAATCCCGCGCCCTCCGCCACCTGCAGGCCGGCGCAAGAGATGGGGAAAATCTGTGGCTGATAACGCCAGGTCAGCTGTCCCCGAGCTTTTTGAGTCGGGAGAGGATTACCCCGAACCCTTACATTTCCAGCGCAAGCGCTTAGCGGGCTGGAAACTGATTGCGGCGCTTGCGGGAGGAACGGTAGGTGTTCTCGTCCTCAGCGCGGGGGGCGTTATTGCCCTGACTCTGCAGGATCTTCAATCCAGCATCGTCACCGTCGAACTGCCCAATGCGCGAGAACCGATACTGCCCACCATTGGAGAAATCGAAGGGGGTTTCAACGTTCTCATTGTGGGCTCTGACACCAGGGCTGGCCAGGGAGAAGGTTTCGAGTTCGTTGATACAGAGCTCAACGACGTGAACCTCTTGGTTCACGTGTCGGAGAATCACCAAAACGCCGTCGTGATTAGCTTCCCCAGGGATCTCCTCTTAGACATTCCAGCCTGCCCCACGCCGGATGAGACGGAGTCCACACCTCGCACGATGGCGCCCTTGAACACCACCATGGGTATTGGGGGTCTGCCGTGTGTGGCACTGACCATTGAGCAACTCACGGGGTTAGATGTGGGGTACGCGGGCTTGATGACCTTCGCCGGTGTTGCACAGCTTTCTACCGCGGTGGGCGGGGTGGAAGTATGCGTGAGCGCTCCTCTGATTGACCCGTGGTCGGGCATTAATCTTCCAGAAGCCGGGTATCACACCCTGGAAGGTTATGAGGCTCTCGCCTTTCTCCGAACACGCAAAGGGGTGGGAGATGGCTCCGACCTTTCTCGAATTTCCTCCCAGCAGGTCTATATGTCGGCATTGGTGCGCACTTTGCAACAAGACGGTGTTCTCAACGACGTCGGTAAGCTCTACGGGATAGCGCAGGTTGCAGCGCAAACCATGGTGCTCTCCACCAGTTTGGGCAGTCTTGACGTGATGGTGGCTATGGCGAGGGCGCTGCGGGGAATACCGAACGAGAACATCGTCTTTATTCAGTTCCCCGTTCTGGACGCGGATCCTGAGCTATACCCGGGCAGGGTTGTTCCCTCTGAAGCGTTGGCTGCTGACGTTTTGTCCCGGTTGAAGCTGGATGAAGCATTCACTGTTGCATCGGGAGCAGAGGGATCTGGGTCAACTGCTCCTGACGATGGGGGCGCGGATTCAACTGCCAATCCCAGCGATACGGAAGTTGTCGAGGGCTTAGTGGGCCAGACTGCCGGGGACGAGACCTGTACGGTTCCTCGCTAGTCGCCGGGTAGATATAGTTGTGTGGGTAGTGGGGCCAAGGCCACACTTCTGGAGACGTCGCATAGTCCGGCCGAGTGCACCACCCTGCTAAGGTGGAGAACCCTTACGGGTTCCGAGGGTTCAAATCCCTCCGTCTCCGCTCCGTCTCCGCTCTGTGATCCCTTAAGACGTAGCAAACTTTCGAACCCTCAGGGGTTGGGGATTTTTCTCGATTCTGGCGTTCTATGGGCGTTGTGGGGTGAATAGATGTTGCCGGGCTGCGAGCGCAAAACTGGCCAAAGAGTTGTGGGTTCACCTGTGGGTCGCTCGCCTGCCCAACGGTTAATTTCAGCCGAATTCCGAGGCGACTGGGGTGATCAGCTGCTGGAATCTGCACGCTGTGGGCTGCGGTGGGGTCTCCTGCCTCAACCGGGGCACGCGCACGCCGTCTGCGGGAAAGGCCTGTCGCCTGG
>CAYUJX010000044.1:0-10616 GCA_964445125.1 uncultured Microbacteriaceae bacterium | reverse complement strand
GCCCAAGTCGGCGAGGTTGCACAAACTCTGAAGCATTTCCCCGGGCACGGCATGGCGTCTGGCGATTCACACCGCTCCGTTCCCCGCAGCGATATCGACTATGACCAGTGGCGACAAACCCATGCCGTGCCGTTTGTGGCAGGAATGAGGGCGGGGGCTGAACTACTGATGATGGGACACTTGAGGGCTCCCGCTATTAGCGCAGACCCCGCTTCACTCTCCGATGACTGGGTGGCAATCGCGCGCGAAGACCTAGGGTTCGAGGGCGTCATCATCACCGATGATCTGCGCATGCTCCAAGCTTCGGGAGAGGACGCTTACGCGGACCCCGCGATCGTAGCCGTTGCAGCGCTCGCGGCGGGCAATGACGTGATTTTGATTGCTGTCGACCCGGGTGTGGACCCAGACCTTTCCACCTATGACGACGTACTCGAAGCCTTGGTTCAGGCCGTCACCGATGGGGTGGTATCCGAAGAGCAGCTCAACGCTTCGCTGGTTCGGGTACTGCGTCTTCGAGCAGGGTTGGGAACGCCTTAGCTCGCACCGTTCATTTTCTTGACCTCGGCGTCGATGGCTGCCTCGGTAATCCCCCTCTTGGAACCGTAGGCATCCCAGCCCACGAAGAGAGCCGCAAAGCCCATGCCACCGATGCCCCACAGGGGCCAGAAATACTCGTTCGGTGTGGTCAGATACCACACGCCCACCAGTAACACCGAGACGGCGAACCACACGAAGAGATAATTCCTAAAATCGATTTTCTTCTGAATTCTTTTCCTGGCGATTTTTCGCACATTGGCAGGGGTTTAATTGCTCATCCCCCAACCCTAATCAATGTCGCGACGCATACTCGAAATCAGAGCAACAATCGCAAAGACAATGGCGTATCCAAACAGGAACAGAGTTGCCGTGAGTGGTGGCAAGTAGGCGCCGAGGTCAACGTTGAACGCTTCGGCTTGGAGGTCAAGGGAAATGATGCCGGTCATGAGTCCGGTCAGCGAATATTGTGACGCCTCTGGCAGCAGCAGTATCACAATCGGTTCAATGGCGAACAGCCACAACAACACTCCGACGAGTGCCAGGACTTGTGAGCGAACCAGAGCACCGATAGCGGCACCGAGAATTCCCAGAACCACACCGCTCACGAGACTGGACAGTGAGGTGTTGATAAAGATGTCAATCGAGGGGCTTGCGGCATCGGGGTAGGCCAGCAGAGCGAGATACCCCGCGAGGAAGCCCGCAGCTGTTGCGCATGCTTGCAGGGCTAAGCCAGCAATTCCCGCCGCCACCATTTTGGCCGCCAGCACCCTGGAGCGTTTCGGAACTGCGACAAACGTTGCAACGGCGGTGCCGTGGTGAAACTCGCCAGCAACAATGAGAACCCCCACGAGCATCGCAAAAATATACCCCGAGACCGCATTGGCATAGACACCGTCAACGTACAAGCTCTCCGCCAGGCTTCCCCCGCCAAACTGCTCCGAAAACCGGTCGATAATGACCGGGGAAGAGCCGGTCCCCAAAGCGCTAAACAAGACGGACCCAAGCAACAGGCCCCATATCGCACGCTGATAGGAGATTTTGAGAAGCTCTGCTCTGAGCAACCTCACGACAGGTCGCCTCCCGTCAGGCGGAGGAAAGCTTCTTCAAGCCGTTGACCGCCGGTCACTTCCTCCACCGGGCCTGATGCCACCACGGCGCCTTTGTGGATGATGATGACATCATCGACAATTTCCTCCAGCTCTGCCAGCTGGTGGGAAGACACCAGCACGGTAGCGCCTGCCTGCGCTCTGGCTCTGATGAAGCCCCGAAGCCAGGCAATTCCGGCGGGATCTAAGCCGTTGGCTGGCTCATCGAGAATGAGCATTTCGGGATTTCCTAAAATCGCGGAGGCAAGACAGAGGCGCTGTTTCATACCAAGAGAGAAACCTTTGACTCGCTTGTGCTTGGCCTCGGTCAATTCCACCTCAGCGAGGACCTCGTCGATGCGCCCCTTGTCGATGCCGCCCATGGTGGTGAGGATGTGCAGG
Organism: uncultured Microbacteriaceae bacterium; assembly: GCA_964445125.1. Lineage (GTDB taxonomy): Bacteria > Actinomycetota > Actinomycetes > Actinomycetales > Microbacteriaceae > Pontimonas. The sequence continues at coordinate 8,592 of CAYUJX010000044.1, read as the reverse complement.
TTTTGATACGCGCTCAGCCCCGGATGAAAACCCCTCGAATCCAAAACGACTCCAACCCTCCTCTGGGGGTCTTGGAGCCTGGCGTATCGGCGGCCCAAAATACGCGCTCGGCCCTTGGAGGGCGTGGCGAGGCCGACGAGGCACCGCAGCGCTGTGGATTTTCCTGCTCCGTTGGGTCCCAACAATCCGGTCACTCGCCCAGGCTGAATCTCAGCGGAAAGATTGTCGAGGGCATGGCTTTTGCCATACGTCTTCGTCAGATTACGAAACACTATGGCTGTCATCGTTGACTCCTTGCAGGACCAAGTGTCCAAAAGACTACGGGGTGACCCGCTCCCCACCCAACTTTACGCGCGAGTGAGGGCCCCGTGACAGATCCCGGTTGCTGAGAGTGTCTTCGATGCAGAGGAGCGCCAACGCAGGGAATGCGCGGGCCATCGTGGACAAATCTTGTGCCTCAGGAGCCCGCTAAGGGACCTGGGCGAAGAACAATCCTAGAATCTAGAATTCTCTACGTGCTGCGTCGTCGAATCCTGCGGATTACCAGAATGATGCCGGTTGCCACCGCCGCGACCCCGAGCCAGGGTACGAGAATCCCCGCCCACACCACGGTTCCAGCGATGAAGGCAAGAATGCTGGCCCACCCGCGCATTAGGCCGTCGACAAAGCCTTCGGGCTCCGTTGGCATAGCGCCCGCCGGGGTAGAGAGGTTCACGCTGATTGTGGCAAAGAGGGTTTGATCACTGAGGTACTCTCGCTGCGCGGTCAAAGAATCCAATTCTGCCTGGCGATCTGCCAGAGCAGTTTCAATGGCGACAACATCGCTGATGGTTTCTGCCTGCTCGAGCAACGTGGCGAGACGGTCTTTGGCCGACTGAAGAACCTCGAGGCGGGCATCGAGGTCAACTTTTTGCAAGGACACGTCGTAGGTGTTGACGGAAGATTCTTGGACGACGCCCAGTTCGCTGATGGCGGTTACCAAAGCGTCCAGTCCGTCATAAGGAATGCGCACCTCCAGATAGGCACTGGGGGAGCCAAAATCCACCGGGGAATAGTCGGAGCGAGAGGAGATGCGGCCCCCGGCTTGAGTGACAATCTCGGTGAGGGCATCAGCGCTGGCACTGGGGGCGTCGACAATGAGCGATAGGTAGCCGGTGGTGATGACGCCGGGCTCTTCAAGAGTTCTCACCTGTGAGCCGCCATCGGAGCTTGTGTCGAGGGCGCTGCTATCCAGTGAACTTTCTTCAGCGAGGTAGGAAGTCGCCATGTCTTGTGGAGCACTCTCCAGCTGCGCGCTGGAACAGCCGGCCAGGGCGAGGGTTGAAGTGAGGGCGGCAACAAGGGCTAAACGCGAGAGGTTCATGGCCCAACAATAAACCCACAAAAGCGAGTTTCTCGCACTATTTGATAACGATTGTGGTGTGGCTAGGCAGCGGTGGTCAGATCGTCGAAAACCTGTTGGTTTTTAACAAATGCTCGCTTCGCCTCGGCAATAATCGTGGCGTGCTGTGCCGCGGTCAGGACGATGGAATCCAAGGCCTCGCGGTAGCTTTCCTTAAAGCGAACCAAGTTCTCAATGCCCTCAAATCGGTAAAACGACAGTTGGTCTTTGGTGGCTCCGTAGTGGCGGGCCACAAGGGCGGCAATGCCTTGGCCACCAGAGAGGTCACCGAGGTAACGGGTGTAGTGGTGAGCAATAAGCCTCGGGTCGCTTCGGCCGTCCATGCTCGCCACGTGCTCGATATAGCTGGACATAGCTTGTGATGGCGTGGTGGTCGTCTCCCACTCGGTTATTCCCAGGTGACGGAGGTCAGAGGTGATTGAATCCCCGCGGTTCAGACGTGGATCCCAGATACCCTGGGAGCCTTCGAGGGGTTCGCCTTGTGTGCACTGTTCCTCCAAAGACTTGTACAGCCAGGCCATATTGACCAGGTAGCGGGAGTAATCTTCCAGCGTGAGAGCGCCCCTGAGGAGGCCCACGATGAACGGGCTCGCTTCGGCATTTCTGTGCTCGCGCATAGTAGATTCCCGCAGATGGCGCGAAAGCGGCACGGGTTCATTCGCGGCACCGGGCTGGCGTTCAGAGTGTGGCACAAGTCCTCCTTGGCGGACGCACACGAGGCAGGTGTGCTCTGAGAATCCTCATTTTAGCAACGGCGAATTTCTCACACAAGAGGTATTCGAACGCCGATTGCTCTCCCTTCAGGGATACTAAAGGTATGCGCTGGAGTGAGTTTTTTGGAGTAAACACCGCACCTGTGCTCCACGTTGCCGTGGATGAGGGCGAAGGTCCACCGATTATTCTTCTGCACGGAATCGCATCCTCCTCGGTCACCTTCACCCACGTCGTACCGCTCTTGCGAAAAAATCATCGGGTGATTGCCATGGACCTTCTCGGATTTGGCTACTCGCCGAACCCACCGCAAGCGCACTTCACCCTCGAAGAACATGTCGCCGCCGTTGCCGGCACCCTTAAGTCTTTGCGTATCAAAGGGCCGGTCACACTGGTGGGCCACTCCTTGGGAGCGTTGATTGCCAACCGCTATGCAGCGGTGTACAAAAGCCGAGTGAAGCACCTGGTCCTGGTCGCGCCGCCGGTCTACCTGCCCGGCCACACTATTGTGCACCCGTTGGAGCGGTTACAGATGGACGCGTACCGTCACCTTTTGGACTACATGCAGGCCAACCCGTCCGTTATGACTGCCGGGGCGAAAGCGCTGTCCCAGCTATCTCCGATTAAAAACCTGCTGGAGGTCACGGAAGAAAACTGGCGGGCGTTCACACTGTCGTTAGAGAACTGCATCGAGTCACAGACCACGGTGGAGGATGTGTCTCAGGTAACCGCGCCGATAGACCTGGTCTATGGCACAAGAGATTTTTTCTTATCCTCCGCGGGGCTGCGCGTCCTCGAACGCATGCGGGGGGTCACGACGACCCGGGTGGAGGGCCTTGACCATATTGTGAGACCCCGGATGGCAGAGGAAATCTCCCGCATTGTCAATGACCCAAGCCCGGCGACCGGGCTGATCAAAACAATTAAAGGGTAGGGCCCAAGCCTAGGACCGAGAGCCTAGGACCGTCCGGATCGCCTGGAAGGTTGCCTCTGGCTTATCGCGGTGCAGGCTGTGTCCGGCACCACTCAACATTTCGTAGGTCCAGTTCGAGTTGCTCGCCAAGAGTTCCTCGACGGGTGCCCCATAAAACATGCTGCCAAGATCCGGTTGCGCACCGATGGCATGGGTGGGAATAGTGAGTGCTCGGGCTTGCTCTTCCACATCCCACGGGTCGTTATCGAGCACTGCTCTCTCGAGTGCCCACAAGCTCGCAGCGCGGTGGGCGTCGACCTTGAGCTGAATATCTAAAGGATGCCAGTGCGGGTGAAGAGCGCTAACTTCCTCCACCCCGTGAGCGCTATGGCCCAGTCGCTGGTTTTCTAGGACCAGGTTTCTGGTGGCATCATCCAGCTTTACTGCCGGGTCAAGAAGGATCAACGACTGGGCCCAGGTCGGGAGGTGAGCGCTTGCCACAATCGCGCTGGCAGCGCCGATGGAGTGGCCTATCACCAAATCCCACGGTCCCTCGTGGGAAGGTTTCACCTGCTCGATATCTTCCGCAAAGTCCTCGATGCGGTAGCTGCTGGCTCTCGGGGCCAAGCCGTGGCCTCGCAGATCGACGGCCGTGGCATACCAACCTTCCTGCGCGAGGGCTTCCATCAGGTGCCAGCAGGTCTGAGCGGAGGAGCCCAACCCATGAACCATCAACACCTCGCGGGGTGAGGAGGGGTCACCCCATTGAACACGCGGCAGTACTACGGCGACCATGGCCATAGCTTAAAGGGTTGCCCCCTGGGACAGTGGTCCTTTTCAGCCCAGCTTCTTTTCCATAAAAATGCTGTAATCATCCTCACGGTACGTGCCAAAAGGGCCCCTTGTGGTGTAGCCCAGCCGTGAGTACAAGGATATTGACTCGGGTTGGCGAACCCCCGTTTCTAGCTGAATCAGGGCCAGGCCCCACTCTTGGGCAGTGGACTCCACCTGGTCCATCAGCGCTGTGGCGATGCCTGCGCCGCGGTGCGCGGGTGAGACAAACAGTCGCTTGATTTCGCCCTTGGCGCCATCGCTATGGGACAAAAGACCCACGATGCCCACAGCGCTTTCCCCGAGGAAGGCACCCAGCATCACCGTGCCCGGGCCCGTGAGGGCTTCGGCAGAGACAAGATGGCAGTTTTCGGGGGGATACATCGCTGTCAGCAACTGTGTTGATTGCTCCAGGAGAGAATCAACCTCGCCAGGCTGAGCCGCCCGGATAGTGACGTGACCATACAGCGTGTCCATTCCCCTAACGTAGCTTCACGCCCTAAGGCAGGGAGCAGGCTCGCGGGATTTGGCACATGTTTTCTCGACACCCCCACGCCGGTGGAGGTGAGCCTGATGGCTAGAGAGCGCCGTGAGTCTCTACTCCCACGGCGCGGCCATACATTTCGCGGACATCGGCCTCGCCCTCAAGCAAGCCTGCAAGGCCTGCTTGAATTCTCGTGACCGTGTCGGCTCCACTGTGAATCCGCCAAAGTTCTCGGCTGGTCCACTTTTCCACGAGCACCAGGTGACCGGTGACCTCCTGATGTAGGGCGTAAAGTTCGCACCCTTCTTCTTGGTGAACATCAGGGATGACGTCTTCTAATACCGCGATAACGTCATCGGTTTTTCCCTCAACGGGCGTGAAGGTGGCAATCACAATGCAGGGTGTGCTCATAGCTTCCAGTGTATGGCGCCAACACCACCCGAGGGCGTGGTGTTCGAGGTAGAGGAGAGTCGGGGACTTAAAGCTCTCTACGATAGGAGTATGTGGAGCCCCTTGGTCATAACGGGAGTGTTGTCTATCGCTTTGTGGATCACTATTCGTGAGTCGGCGTTTGAGGCTGATCCGCTTTTAGCCTGGGTCGCTACCGTGTTGCTCTTGGGATGGGGCGTTTATGGCTTGTCCTCCACACTTCGCAAAAAACCTAAAAAGGACTAAACCACCGCTCGTCAACGAACGCTTCGCTGTTTCGACGAGAGTGTCGCGGTCGACGAAAGCCCTTGAGGGCCGGCAACTTTCTTCAGGTGCAGGTGGTTGACCCACACCATCGCTGTAACCACAATGGCAAAAATGGCGGTGATTCCCGCGATATACATCGTGACACCCGACCAGCCTCCCACTTCCTCCGGATTGAGGAAGAAGTAGGGGTACCACTCCACGAAAGGCGCTCGCAGCAACGTAATACCCACCCACACGATCGGGTAGGACACGCCAATCCACACCGTTTTCCACCCGATCCTTGGTCGGGTCCCGCGAAGCAACCAGTCGGCCACGAGGTACACCGGGATGACAATGTGGGTCACTTCGTTGTGAAAACCAAAGTCATCGGGTCCGCGGAGAAGAGCGTTGTAGACCACTCCCACCACGAAGGCGTAGGCAACAAAGTTTGCTCGGACAGTGACGTAGAGCTCGGTGTCGAAGGGTCTGCGCCAGGAGAGGATGCCACCGGCCAGCAGAACAACAATGTTCGAATAGCTGGTCTGGTTAGTCAAATAAGCGAAATGTTTCCCCGGGTTAAAGGTGCCCTCAGCGATCTGGCCTTGAAGTAAGACCACATAGGCGGCAATGATTAACACACCGGCCAGGATGTCGAGGGTGCCACGAACTTTACGGGAGGAGGAAATAGTGGGAGGAAAAGACATGGTTGTAATATAAGCCTCCCGGCGCAATGCCGGCCACTCATCGCACTCATAGGATTGCTTCATACCATTGCGCAATGCTGACTCCCGGAGACTCCCAGAGCTTGTTTGACCTCTTTACCGGGCTTCCCCTGCACCCGCTCATCATCCATATCGTAATTGTCATGCTTCCCCTTGCGGCCTTGGCGATGATTGTCGTCATGGTCTTTCCTCGACTTCGCAAGCCTTATCTCCCGGTGGCGCTGGGAGCCAGTGTGATTGCTACCGCGTCGGCGTATGTCGCCGTGAAATCCGGTGAGGCACTTCAGGAGCGTGTCGGATGGCCCGGGGTGCACGCCGAACTGGGAGACACCGTATTTCCGCTGACGGCTCTGTTCACCCTCGCCAGCATTGGGTGGGCAGTTACCTCCCGATGGAAGACAACAGCCGCTGTCTGGTTATCACGCGTCATTGCCGTCGCGGTGGTCTCATTAGCCATCGCGGCGATAACGTTCCTCGTCTTAGCGGGGCACTCGGGCGCTAAGGCAACGTGGGAAGACCGGATTGGCGCCCCAGCTTCCATAATGGAAGAACTCCCGGCGGTCCCCGGGGGAATCGAGAACCGTTGATCTGATGGCGCCCTCATCAGATTCGCGCCGACTAGGCCGGAGACAGGCAACAGGCTGCGACGACGGCTGCGCCCCATTTACGCAGGTGCACTATGTTATTTTTTTCCTGTGACCAGCTTTTTCCTACCAAAACAGAGAGAGCGGAAGATGACTCGAACCCAAGCTTGTGCACGGCTTAGCGCTCTGGGCGCTGTCGTCGTCCTTGCGCTGACAGCCTGCGCGCAAGACGCTGGCTATGAGGCCCCCCCGGAGGAAGACACCGTCGTGTCGCAGAGCGAATCGGTGACGCCTGATTCCGCGGGAACACAGCTTCTCACTCTGGAACTCGTGGCCACCCACAACTCTGCGGAGAGTTGCTGGACGGCGATTGATGGCTCGGTTTACGATCTCACCGCCTGGGTCGACCAACACCCCGGCGGAGCCTCGAACATTGTGAGCATTTGTGGCATCGATGGAACCAGTGCTTTCAATCGGCAACACGCGAGTGCGGGTAAAGTTGAAGCCACACGCGACAGTTTCCTCTTAGGTGCTTTGGGAGACCCAGCGCCGTAACGGTCTGAGAGCCTTCGCCTGGCTCGTGTCGGGAGCACACTCGTTCTCCCGGTCTCGAGAGCAACACATATTGCTCGCCCCTCTCCATCCTTAGAGGTGGAGCTTTAGGGCTGGTCCGTAATGGTCGTAAGTGGTTCGGTGTCAGGAATAGGGGAGGGATCTTTTCCCCGCAAATCAGGGTGAGCGCGTTTGAAGATTGTCGGCACTAACGCGCCGACGAGAGCAAACCCGGCGGCGGCGACAAATCCTCCAACCGAGCCAAAACCGTCGATGGCAAAGCCCGCAATAGCTGAGCCTAATGCGGCCCCCACAAGCTGCCCCGAGCCCATCCAACCGTAGGCTTCTGCCGTGTCAGAGAACTTGACACTCGATGACACGATGGCAAACATCACCGCCAGAGCTGGAGCAATACCTGCTCCGGCAATCAACAGGGCAAAAGAAATCCACCAGAAATCAAGGATGAGACCGGCAAGCGAGACTCCGATAAACACCGCCGCCATTCTGGTCGCCAATGCCCAGGGACCAATCGCTAAGCCGCCAAGCGCCAACCCGCCCACAATCGATCCAAAAGCCCAAATGGCGAGCACGTAACCGGCTAGTGCACCCTGTTCGCCAAAGACCGAGACCACAGCAACTTCCACGGCGGCAGCGGCACCAATGAGCAAGAAACCCACAACGGTGGCGAGGAGAACGGCTGGTTTACGCAGCACGACACCCATTTTGTTGCGGCTTGGTGGAATCGTGACGGTGCCGACTTCCCGACACGAAAGAAACCATGCCCCACCGCCGATAAGGAACGCTCCGGCCACCATAATGGCCCAGGTTGTCGAAATTTGTGTAGCAATAAACGTGGTGGCCACCGGACCGGCAATCCAGATGATTTCCTGGGCTGAAGCATCCAAAGAAAACAGTGGGGTGAGTTGTTTAGAGTTCACCATGGTGGGATAAATCGTGCGAACGGCCGGCTGAATGGGGGGTGTGGCGAGGCCACCGAGGAACCCCACGGCCATGTAGCCCCCAATGGGCATGGCAATGAACGCAATCCCGGCCATAGAGATAATCGACACAACGATCGTGATGCTAATGACGGTGCGCATTCCCCAGTGCCCCATGCGCCGAGATGTCAATGGCCCGGCAAGGGCTTGACCGAGGCTGGTCGCAGCTAAGACAAGACCTGCGAGTCCGTAAGAGTCAAAAATATGTTCAATATGAAGCAGATATGCCAGCGACAGCATTCCTGAGGGAAGCCTGGCGGTCAGTTGGGCCGAAATAATTCGGGCAACTCCCCTAGTTTTCAACAGGTCAGCGTATTTGTTCACAGTCTCCCTAGCCTATTGCCCAGGTCTCGTGTCACAGGTGGCTGAAACAGTGGCTTTTAGCGGGAAGAAACATCACCCCTCCCTGTGGATAACTGGCCGGAGTTGTCCACACCTGTGGGGGACACGCCCACAAGATGTGGGGTCTGGGAATTGTCAGGACCGGCATATATAGTGGTTAAGCCATCTAAGTACGAAGTGCCCACTGAGCACCGAGTGAGACAGAAAACGGCAGAAACACGACAGTGCGAGGTCCCCCGGAGGGCGAGAAAAGAGGAGTCACAGTATGAACATCACGGTGGTGAAGCGCAACGGCGAAAGAGAGCCTTACGACGCGAACAAGATTAATCTCGCGATCGAGCGCGCCGCCGAGGGACTCGAAGATTCCATTGCGTGGGT
>CAYUJX010000043.1:0-10914 GCA_964445125.1 uncultured Microbacteriaceae bacterium | reverse complement strand
TAGAGCCTCAGTTTTCCAAACTGATGGCGCGGGTTCGATTCCCGTCATCCCCTCTCCAGCCAGGGTCGTGTGCGTCACTATTCCCGCGGACACCGTCAGGGCAACGGTCATCCCTCGGAGAGCATCACTGGCTTTGGGCATATTGCTTCCGAAGGCTTCAAGTAACCAGCGCGGGTCAGCGTCAAGTGCCACGATGTTGGCTGGCTGTCCCACCTCCAGCGTGGTTCGGGTCGAAAAGCGCAGGGCTTCATCAAAGCTCAAGCCCCCCTCAGGCTGCCAAGGTTCGCGTCCGTCTCTCGTTCTCGTCACAGCGGCAGCAATTTCAATCCACGGGTCAAGCGGCGACACGGGGGCATCGGAGCCCAGCGCCAACGTCGCGTCGCTATCAACGAGTTTTCGCAGGGCAAAGGCGCGCTGGGCCCGATCGGCCCAATACACATCCGTCACGTCCCGATCATCGATGGCGTGCTCCGGTTGGACACTGGCGATAATTCCCAGGGCGGCAAAACGGGGAAAGTCCTCTTCGCGCACCAATTGTGCATGCTCAATACGACCGCTCAACCCGTGACGTTCGAAAATGTCCAAGATGACCCTGTTCGCCTGGTCGCCAATGGCGTGAACCGCTAACCAAAATCCAGCGGTATGGGCCTTGGTGAGCATCGCTTCAATGTCTTCGGGGGGGAAATTCATAGCGCCGTATTCCTCGCCGGGGACCGACAGGTAGGGCTCCACACAGTGGGCGGTGCGACTATTGAGAGAGCCATCCGTGATGATTTTGAACGGCCCCACTGTTATCCCCGGGGCAAGGACCACGCCACTGACCATTCCTTCTTCGAGTGCTCGATCGAGGTCGTCAGGATATACGGCAGCCTGAATCTGCAGCGGGTAGGGGCCATCGTGACCCGCTGCTCTCCGGACCCAATCCGGGATGCTGTAGCCCATCTCAAAATCAACAATGCCGACAACCCCGCGGGAGGCAGCATGACCAGCAGCGTCCAATACCCAGGAATCCACAGTCTCGGCGGACACCATGCCTAAGCGTTGGGTGAGCTCAAACCACGCGAGTTCCTTAATGACACCTTGCTCATCGTGGCCAGTAACCGCCAGCGCGCTCAGGGCAGCACTGTTAAGCCAGCCCGAGTGCACATCGACCGAGGCCAGAGCGACCGGGGTGTCTCCCGTGGCGCTGTCCAAGAGGTGCAACAATTTTTCGTCCGGCCACAACCCATCGCGATACTCGGCACCGATCACGATGGGAGCCGGCAACTGTGACGCGGCATTGTCCTCCACCGCCTGAGCCATAATCGCCACTGCCTCGGCAGCCGAACTCGCGGAGGCAAGTGAAATGCGGCGGCGGTGTTGAGCCCAAAAGGAAAAGTGCACGTGTTCATCCCACAATCCGGGGATAACGAGCCGGTCGTCGCAGTCCATGACGACGTGGTCGCCGTGGGGCACCTGGCCTGCAGGGAAAATTCCGGTGATGACACCGTCGGACACGACAATGTCGACGCTGCCTTCGTCCCGATGGCTATCGCGAATAACACGGGAAAAAATCATGGAGCTACTTTCACGACAGCTGGCAGGAGGGACAGTAGTAGAGCTTACGAGCTGCCATCTCTTCGAGGACCACCGGCGCCCCACACACACGACAGGGCTTGCCGTGGCGCTGGTAGACGAAGTATCGGTTTTTTGATGAGCGAAGGGCGAGAGCCTTCTCGGCCGGGGTGAGATCATTCCTCGTCATCATGACGCCCGTCTTCACCCCTTCGCGCAGAAGGTGGGTCCAGTCTTTCCAGATCGCCTGAGCCGTTTCGTGCGAAAGTGATGATGCGGGGGTGTACGGATTAAGGCCGTGGCGAAAAAGAATCTCTGCTCGGTAGACGTTGCCAATCCCGCTGACGACGCTTTGGTCCATCAACACCACACCTATTGCACGCTTGGTGGCACTCAGCCTTCGGACAAACTCTTTCTCCCCCCGAAGCCCGCCGTCCACGAGAGGGTCAGGCCCCAAACGAGCTTGCACAGCCGCGGCTTCGCCCGGGGTGAGTACCTCGCAAGCGGTGGGCCCACGCAGATCCGCGACAGAGTCGTATGTTAACAATCGCAAGCGCACCTGCCCTCGTGGGGCGGGAGGGAAAGGTTCATCCACATCGGCCAAGGAATCTCCCTCCCCGATCCTGCGCCGCGCAGCCCGGGGAGCCCCGAGCGAGGACGCTCGGGGTGACCCTGCCCTCGCACTTTTCCCGGCCAGGGTGGAAACATCCCAGGACCCGTATATCCCCAAGTGAACCCGCACCACCTGATCTGTGGCAAAGGTGAGAAAGAGCTGTTTGCCCACTGCCGTGGCATCGTGCAACACGCAACCAGAAATGACCGCGGCGCCTGCAGCAAATCGCCCTTGTGGCGAAGATGCCTCAGGGGTCTGGTTAACGAAAAGCTCGGTGAACAGATTCGCAATGCGATGAACCGTGTGGCCCTCAGGCATAGTGCTCTCTAGCCTCCCAGCGAAAAGCCGGCGATGGCCCCCGTCGTTTCGTACTCTCCCAGCTGCGCAATCCGGCGAGCATGGCGCTCCTCCGGGGAAAACGTCGTGCGAATGAAGGTGTCGATAAAGAGCACCGCCTCATCGATACTGTGCTGCCTTGCACCGATGGCACACACGTTGGCATCATTGTGTTCTCTGGCCAAGACGGCGGTGTTCACACTCCAGACCAATGCTGCTCGAATTCCCTCGACTTTGTTGGCAGCCATTTGCTCGCCATTTCCTGACCCGCCAAACACAATCCCCAGTGCGGGGATGCCCCCTCGCTGATCGGCGGCTACGGCGCGAGCGGCACGGATACAGAAACTGGGGTAGTCATCGAGAGGGTCAAAGCTTTCTGGCCCATGATTTATCACCTCGTGTCCGGAAAGCGTCAAATGCTCGGACAGGTCCTTGTTGAACTCGAGCCCTGCATGATCAGTGGCGATGTGAATGCGCATGGGCTCAGTCTATAAATGAGCACCCTGGATGTGTGCCTCAAGGTTGGCTCCCAAGCCATCGAGAAACAGCATCCGCTTCCAGACCCACCGGACTCTTCCAGTAGTGTTTTCTTCGCGTCGGTTCACGGTCGCGCTCTCGACCACAAGGAGTCCTGTTATGCCTGGAGAAAACCTCACCCGTCGTGAAGCGCTCACTCGCTCAAGCCACATCACGGTCAAGTCCTACGACATCGACATCGACATTCGTGACGCCGCCATATCCCCCACTTTTCGGACCCACACGACCATCAAATTCGTTGCAGCGCCACTGGGCGACACCTTCCTTGACGCCATAACCGCACAGGTTCATAGCGTGCGCCTCAATGGTGTTGACCTTGATGTCGATGAGGTGTGTGCCGATTCCCGCATCGCCTTGAACGGCCTTCAGGCGGACAACCTCGTCGACATCGTCGCAGACTTTAGCTACATGAATACGGGGGAGGGATTGCACCGCTTCGTTGACCCCGTCGATGATGAGGTCTACCTCTATTCACAGTTCGAGGTGCCCGATTCACGGCGAGTTTTTGCTGTCTTCGAGCAACCCGATTTGAAGGCCACTTTCCACTTTGTTGTGCACGCTCCCCACAACTGGCAGGTCATATCGAATCAGGCTGCGGCGAGCACGCTCGCCGGTGAGGAGGGGACGACATGGGACTTTGAACCCACGCCCCGCATCTCCTCCTACATCACGGCCGTCATCGCGGGTCCCTACGAAGTGGTCCGCGATGAGTTGGTGTCCTCCAGTGGCAAAACGATACCCCTCGGCATTTTTGCCCGGGCATCTCTCTTCCCCTATCTCGACGCGGAGTACATTTTCGACACCACGAAAAAAGGTTTCACGTTCTACGAAGAGAAGTTTGGTCACCCGTACCCGTTTGACAAATATGATCAAATATTCGCTCCTGAATTCAACGCCGGGGCTATGGAAAATGCCGGCGCGGTGACCTTTGCCGAGGCGTATATTTTCCGGTCCCAGGTGTCCGACGCTCTTCGTGAGCGTCGAGTGGTCACCATCTTGCACGAGCTTGCTCACATGTGGTTTGGCGATCTTGTCACGATGCGCTGGTGGAACGACTTGTGGCTGAACGAATCCTTTGCCGAGTGGGCGTCCACCCTGGCGACGGCGGAAGCGACCGAATGGACCGGGGCGTGGACCACATTCCAGGCCATGGAGAAATCCTGGGCGTACCGCCAAGACCAACTGCCCTCAACCCACCCCATTGTGGCGAAGATTGGCGACATCGAAGATGTCCAGGTCAACTTTGATGGAATCACGTACGCCAAGGGTGCCTCTGTGTTGAAGCAGCTGGTCGCGTGGGTGGGCGAAGACGCCTTCTTTGCCGGTGTTCACCAGTATTTCTCTCACCACCAGTGGGGCAACACGGTCCTCGCTGATTTCCTGGGAGAGCTCGAGACGGCAAGCGGGCGCGATCTTGGGCCCTGGAGCAAACTGTGGCTCGAAACTGCAGGGGTCAACACCCTGTCTCTTAATCTCAGCCTCGATGAAGCAGGGGTCATCACGCACGCTTCCATCCTCCAGACGGCGCCCGAGGGGTGGCCCACGCTGCGCCCTCACCGCTTAGCGGTGGGAATCTATGCCTCAGACACTTCTGGTGCGGTCCTTCGGCGCCACCGAGTTGAGCTCGATATCGACGGTGCCCGCAGTGATGCCCCCGGGCTCGTCGGGTTACACGGTGGCGATGTTGTCCTCATCAACGACGACGATTTGGCGTATGCGAAGATTCGCCTTGACCCTCATTCCCTGGCTTTCGCTATCGCTCACCTCTCCCACATTCAAGACCCCCTCGCGAGGTCGTTGGTCTGGGGAAGCGTGTGGGATTCCACCCGCGATGCAGAGATACCACCCCAGACTTTTATTGATCTGGTGCTGGGCAACATTGCGAGCGAATCAGAAAGCACCACGGTCCGCACTGTTCTAGGCCAGCTGAGCCTCGTTGTGCGCAACTACCTCAACCCCCAGCGGCGCACCTCAGGCCTTGTCGACGTTGCGGATGCTCTGTGGGGCCTGCTCGCCGCGGCTTCCCCAGCCAGTGACACACAATTCCAGTTGTTGAAAGCTTTTTCCTCGCTCGCCTCCACACCCGAGCACATCAGCACCCTGCAAGGTTTACGAGCGGGTGCCATCACGCTCGAAGGTCTCAGTATTGACCAGGATCTTCAGTGGGAACTTCTCGCAGGTTTAGCTCTAGCCGGGGCTGCCACGCGGGACGATGTTGATCACGAACTGACCTTAGACAACACGTCCAATGGCGCTCAAGCGGCCGCAAGAGCCAGGGCGCTCCTGCCCCGCGAGGAAGACAAGCAGGCGGTGTTTGACCAGTTGGTCACCACCAACACCACACCCAACGCCATCGTGTCGGCGCTGAGCATGAATTTTGCAACCGCCCATGACCCCTCGGTGCTGGCGCCTTTCATCGACGCGTACTTCGCGATGCTCGAGCCGCTGTGGAAAGGCCGAACCTACAAGATTGCGGAATATATCGCCCAGGGCCTCTACCCGGGCTCGCTCATCGGAGAACCACTAGTCACAGCCACGAAAGCGTGGCTTGCTTCGGCACCCGATATTCCCGCTCTCAGACGCATCGTGGAGGAAAACCTTGCCGGTGTGGAGCGGGCACTAAAAGTCCAAGCCCAAGACGTTTAGTCGGCCTCTCGGGGAGCGGGCCTAGCATAGGTCTATGGATTCACTGTGGGACTCACTTCTCGACGCCTTCGCCACCTACACCACTGTGTTTCGCATCCTCGGACTCCTGGTGGCAGGTGGCATCGCCAAGGTAGGCGTCCGGGTTCTCATCAAACGCATCGTGGCGCAGGTGGTGCGGGGAGTAAAAAAGGCCCACAAAGTTGATGACACGACGGAGCTCAACGCAAGCCCGGTAGCCGCTTTGCGATCCGTTCAACGTGCTCGAACTATGGGCTCCGTCCTCAACAGCACCGCCACGTGGGTGATTGCCTCCATCGTGGTGATTCTGGCGCTCTCTGAGCTCGGTTTTTCTGTTACCGCCCTTGTGGCGAGTGCCGGCATCATCGGCGCTGCCCTCGGTTTTGGGGCACAATCCATCGTCAAAGACGTGCTCAACGGGCTGTTTATGGTGTTCGAAGATCAGCTGGGTGTCGGAGACGTCGTGGACCTAGGTCTTGCTGAAGGTGTCGTCGAGCGAGTCGGTATTCGCATCACCGAAATTCGCGACATCAGCGGCACTCTCTGGTTTGTGAGAAATGGCGAAATCCTGCGCGTGGGCAACCACACCCAAGATTGGGCGCGCGTCATTTTGGATCTGCCGGTGCCGTATGAATCCAATATTGAGGAAATTCAGGCCGTGTTGCTCGAATCCGCGAAGTCTTTCTCCGCCAGTCCAGAGTGGCGCAGAAAAATACTGGAAGACCCAGAAGTGTGGGGGGTGCAGTCTCTTTCCGCGGAAGCGATCACTCTTCGTTTGGTGTTGAAGGTGCGTGCCGGTCAGCAATGGGCTGCCGAACGTGCGCTCTATCGGGTGCTCAAAGAGTCCCTCGATCGAAGTCACGTCGATTTGCCTCCCCTCAACCGCATGGTGATGGATAACCGGGATAACTCCCGAGCGTCCCAAGCGCGGGTGAGTGACGAAGCGGCCGCAAAAGATTCGTCAGACTCGCGTCCAGACAATGACTGACGTGGGGAACCCACCGGATCACTCGCTTTTTGATCGGATTGGCGGCGCAGACACGTTCCACCAGCTGGCGGAGAGGTTTTATGCCGGCATCCGCGTCGATGAGATTTTGCTTCCGATGTACCCACAAGAAGACCTTGACGGTGCCATCTGGCGCCTCTCCGCTTTTTTGCAACAGTACTTTGGTGGGCCCACAACCTATAGCGACCAGCGCGGACACCCTCGCCTTCGGATGCGCCATGCAGCCTTCAAAGTCAATCCCGAGGCGAAAGAACACTGGTTAGCCCACATGAAGGTGGCCCTGGAATCTCTTCATCTCTCCCCGATGGACCACGATGAGCTCTGGGACTACCTCGAGCGTGCAGCACTATCGATGGTCAATACGTTTGAGCCCTAGGCGTCCTCGTCATCGGGCCCGAAATCGTACCCCGTGGGGAATTTGACCAACACGTAGCCTCCGCTGGAACTCAGGCGAACCCATGTGCCCCTGCTGTGAACCTCCAGGTTGCTATCGCTGAGAAAACCCAGAGCATCGGCCGCGAAACCGGCACCTGCGGGAATTATTGTGTGGTGGGGCACCATCTCCCCCCACACTTCAGCGCGGACTTTTTGAACAATCGCCTCGCCAGCAGATTCGGGAACAGCCTCGGCGACACGCGCGATTCCTGAGCGGGCAGCATCAGCAAGAATTTGAGACGCAATTGCTCTTCGCCGACGCCACTCCTGGCGAGGCGGCGTGATGGCAGACCACGCCAAGGATGCGACCTCAGCGGGCAATGTCACCTCGGGGTTTGGCGCTTCCAAGGCGACCCCGATGCGGTGTTGGAGAGCCTCGAGCGGAACGATGGCATCGCAATCTTCCCCGCGCGCCACGGGACTGACGCGAAGGCCGAGAACCGTGGGGGTCCGGTCCAACAGTCCTCGGGGTAACAAGATGCCTACATAGACCTGAAGGAGACCCTCGGTCACGATGACGCGAGCGGAGCCATTGTTGACGCGAATCGCCCGCTGGATGAAAGTCTGCAGGTCCCCGAGAGCTTGCTGGGAGGCGAGAGTGAAGGTATTTGCCATCGTGGTGCCTAAACTACAACCGATGAACAATTCTGTGGACCCAGACGTGCCAGACGACCCCGTAGAGAGCATGCTGCACGCGCTCACGCTCACCGCATCATCGGCGAGGACACGGGAAGACATTTTTACTGCCCCCAGCCAGTGGCAACCCCACGGGCGGGTTTTCGGTGGTCAAGTCATGGCTCAAGCGGCTCGTGCCGCCATGCACACCGTGGAGGACAATCGAGCCATCCATTCCCTCCACGGCTATTTCTTGCGCCCGGGGGACATCACGGAAGACATTACCTTTGCGGTGGATCGCATCCACGATGGTCGCTCTTTCTCCACCCGCCGCGCACAGGCCTACCAAAAAGGTCAGCCGATTTTTTCCATGATCGCGTCATTCCAAGATGAAGACCCTGGTCTCGACCACCAAGCCATGATGCCCGAGGGGATCCCTGACCCCGAGTCCTTGGCCAGTGCGCAGGAAGTATTGAATTCTCTCGGGCATCCCCTTGCGGATGTGTGGGCGAAAACCCGGGCCTTTGATCTTCGCCACCACCCCTCCTCGGTGTACTTTTCGCTCGAAGGCAAGCCTGCGCCCACCCAGTCGGTGTGGATGAAGTGTCTTGGCACGCTGCCGGATGATGCCAACCTTCACCGAGCTGCTTTCGCCTATGCCAGTGACTTCAGCATTCTGGAACCTGTGATGCGCGCGCACGGCATCACCTGGTCAACGCCAGGGCTCAAGGTCGCAAGCTTGGATCACGCCATGTGGTGGCATCGTGCGGCTCGCGCAGATGAATGGTTCCTCTACGTGCAGGAATCACCTTCCGCACAAGGGGGACGGGGTCTGTCTTTGGGGAGAATCTTTAGCCAGTCCGGTGAGCTCATTGCCTCTGTTGCTCAAGAAGGAATGGTTCGCGTTCCTAGTCCCTCGTGAGCTTGCGATAGGTGGAACGGTGAGGCGCCGCAGCATCAGCTCCTAAGCGATGCACTTTGTTTTCCTCGTAGGCATCAAAGTTTCCCTCGAACCAGTACCAATTGCCCGGGTCTTTCTCCGTCCCCTCATAGGACAAAATGTGGGTGGCAATCCGGTCGAGGAACCACCGATCGTGGGTAATCACCACGGCACACCCGGGAAACTCCAACAGAGCGTTTTCCAAGCTGGACAGTGTCTCGACATCCAAGTCGTTGGTGGGCTCATCGAGGAGCAAGAGGTTCCCTCCCTGCTTCAGGGTCAGCGCAAGATTGAGACGGTTACGTTCACCACCGGAAAGGATTCCGGCTTTCTTTTGCTGATCTGGGCCTTTGAACCCGAACGAAGACACGTACGCTCTGGAAGGAATCTCCACTTTCCCCACCTGAATGACATCAAGACCGTCCGAGACCACTTCCCAGAGTGTCTTGCCGGACTCAATCCCGGCGCGCTCCTGATCCACATAGGAAAGCTTCACGGACTCTCCCACAACCAGTTCTCCCCCGTCCAACGTTTCTAACCCAACAATGGATTTGAACAACGTGGACTTTCCCACACCGTTGGGACCAATCACGCCGACAATCCCGTTGCGCGGGAGCGAGAAGCTGAGATTGTCGATGAGGACTCTCTCCCCAAACCCTTTGCGAACCTTCTTTGCTTCCAACACAACTTGACCGAGCCTGGGGCCGGGTGGAATCTGAATCTCCTCGAAATCGAGTTTTTTCGTTCTATCGGCCTCCTCGGCCATTTCTTCATACCGGGCGAGACGGGCCTTGGATTTAGCCTGGCGGCCTTTGGAGTTGGAGCGAACCCACTCGAGTTCATCTGCGAGTCGTCTAGCCAGCTTCTGATCTTTCTTACCCTGAACCTGGAGGCGTTCACCCTTCTTTTCTAGGTAGGTGGAGTAGTTGCCCTCATAGGGATAGAGGCGACCGCGGTCCACCTCCGCAATCCACTGGGCGACGTGATCAAGAAAGTAACGGTCGTGTGTGATCGCGATGACAGCGCCAGGATATTTGGCCAGGTGCTGCTCAAGCCACATCACACTCTCGGCATCGAGGTGGTTGGTGGGCTCATCAAGGAGCAATAAATCCGGCTTCTCTAGCAACAATTTACACAGTGCGACACGGCGCTTCTCCCCACCCGAAAGGTGGGTAATGGCTTCATCAGAGGGCGGGCACCGCAACGCATCCATGGCTTGCTCGAGCTGGGAATCTAGGTCCCAGGCGTCAGCCGCATCGATGGCTTCTTGAAGGGTTCCCATTTCTGCAAGCAGGGTGTCGAAATCTGCGTCAGGGGACGACATGGCTGCAGAAATTTCGTTGAAGCGTTCAATTTTGCCGTGTATTTCGCGGACGCCATCGCGGACATTCTCCAGCACCGTCTTCGTCTCATCCAGGACCGGCTCTTGCATCAAGATTCCGACGCTGAACCCGGCGGTCAGGGCGGCCTCACCGTTGCTCGGCGTATCGAGGCCTGCCATAATCTTCAAAATTGTGGACTTACCGGAACCATTGGGGCCCACCATCCCGATTTTTGCTCCGGGAAAAAACGACATGGTGACGTCGTCAAGAATGAGTTTGTCGCCCACCGCTTTGCGGGCACGGACCATCGTGTAAATGAATTCAGCCATAAGTAACTAGTTTACGGACTCTCACACCCCCGGCTCACCGTCCCCGCGGGCACGGCTCAGGGCCGCCCCACGAGGAGAGAATCGTCAGGCCTCGTTTCCACCTGTGACGTCTTCTTCGTCTGTGTGACTCCTGGGGACCTTCTTGTATTGGCTCGTTCCCCAAGACAGGTCATGGCCAAGGGATTCGGCCTCCACCTCGATAGAGGTGCCCGTGCGGTCATCGGTGGTCCAGTCCCGCACCTTCACGCGGCCCGACGTGACGATGCGATCGCCCTTGTTCAGAGAGAGTGAGGCGTTGACGGCAAGCTCGCGAAAGGCGGTGACCGTGTACCAATTAGTGTCACCATCCGCCCAGGAGTTGTTGGCACGGTCATACTTGCGCTGTTGCGATGCAAGTCGGAAACTCGTGATGGCGAGGCCTTCGGACGTAACGATGTGCCGAGGGGTTGTGGCCACCAGTCCGGTCAAGGTGAGGTGATCTGTCATGAGGAGTCCTTCCTGGCCCGGGACGGTTAGGTGTGGGCGGAATCCCCCGAGAATGAATTCGACCTAGGCCCACTGTG
>CAYUJX010000042.1:0-11122 GCA_964445125.1 uncultured Microbacteriaceae bacterium | reverse complement strand
ATGTCTCTTGGGATCAGCCCGATGGAACATCGTGGGGTGTGTGGGAAATGACCCCCGGCGTCATGCGCGATGTCGAACACAATGAAATGTGCGTCATCATCAAGGGTGAGGGTGTACTCACCAGAGTTATCGACGGAATCTCTACCGCCCAGATTCTTCGGCCGGGCATTGTTCTCAATCTGCGTGTCGGTGAAGAAACTCAGTGGGACGTCACATCAGCGCTGCGCAAGGTTTATCGCCTGGAGGTGTGACAGCACGGCGTCGACGAGGCCAGCCCTGGGCGACCTCGTTGAAGGTTGGTCCACCACGAGGGTGTCGGGTAAAGATCCTTTGCTAGCGTGGAAAAATGCGTTCTAGGAAGATTTTTTCGTCAGCAGCACTGTCCCTTGCTCTTTTCTTTCTTGTGGCTTGCTCAGGGTCTGAAGAGTTGGTCATTGGCGAAGGCGCAGAAGGTGGTGCCGAGCACACGGGCGCTAGTCAACCCTTGTCAGCGACTTCTGACTCTGACGATTCGCCTGTTTTCAATGGCGAGCCCGCGATTGAGCTCTTTGCATCTTCAGATGTTGATGAAGACATCGCAGACGCAATGGAGATCACTCTGAACGTCGCCGGTGACTACTGGGGGCTGTTGTGGCCCATTGAGTACTGGGTAATGGGCTTGGACGAAGCCGCTGGGCTTGAGCTGGTGGAGGAGTTTTGCTCGCGACGCGATTCGCTTGCTCAGGGGGATTATGGGGACTGCATGGACTGGGAAGCAAGTTCAGAGCAACATTCAATGATCGGCTATCAGGCTTCCTCAGCTGAATGTTTTGAGCAAACGAGGTCTTGCGGCGACGCGGCGTGGTCGGGGGAGCCCGAATGGGGCTTCCACCGTTTCACTCAAAGCTATCCCTTTGGACTTGCGGGCATGATGGGCATGTCCGGTGATGACGACCTCGCCGTAGTTCTTCACGAATATTGGCATGGTGTTCAACACTCCCATATTTCCACGCTGGATTACGACCTCCGAGAGGGGCTGATGGGGCCCGTGTGGTTTGTAGAAGGGTCTGCTGAATATATGGGTCAATACGGGCGGGCGGATTTGAGATCCCAAGGTTTGTTGCCGATGGTTCCCTCCGGCGATTACCCCTATGAATTCCGCGGAAACATGCTCGACAAGCTCTCCTATATTGACGAAGCGTTCAGCGGTGAGTGCGAAGGCCGAGAGCTTATCGAGCTCATTGAATACTCTGACCCCTGCACCATTGCCTATGACTTAGGCGCCTGGTCTATCGCCTATCTTCTGTCCCAAGCAGGCGACGACGTGCTGTTGGAGGAGTTCTACCCGGGGCTTGAAACTTCCGGTTGGGTGGGTTCTTTTGAACAAGTTGCAGGGATGACCCTTGAAGAATTCAACGCTGACTTCATGGAGTTCATCAGGCAATCCGACAAAGAGCGTATGGCTATCCTTCCTGTGTTTTAGGCAGCGATGCAGACGGTGGTAGCTCTAGGGAATAAGGACCGGGTGCCGCACCCAGAATCGAGTGAGTCCCGCGGCGCAGACGCTGGCCGCTTGGCCTGTGACCATCGAAGGGTCCCTCTCGGTTTGACAACCGAAGAGCAAAAATAATGGCGCGACTGGGACAAGAAATATGCTGGCCGTGGTCGATGCGAATAACTACCTACTAATCGATGACCCCAGTCGTTGTCTATGTCTATGTCCAAGCTTACGCAGAGGATTTCATAGTCACTCCCTCGTGGTCAAGGATCTTTCGACAAAATTGCAGCCTCTATGGCGCCCGGCTTAGAGGGCATCTTGGCCTATCTACACTCCTGCAATTGTCTTGTTCAGCCGCGATCGGCAGAGTTCCCGAGATGGCCGCTACGGCACAAATATCCCCGGCGCGCTCACACTATTACTGTGATGACAATCTTGCCTTGCGCGTGTTGCTCCCCGAAGTAACGCAACGCTGCCGCGGTTTCGGTGAGTCGGTAAGTTTTTTCAATCGAGGCCGTGAGGGTTCCAGCGTCGATCAGTTCGCGAAGGACATCGAGGTCTGCAGAGCGAGGGGACGAAGCGAGGGGCACAAGTCGCTGGCTCGTGAACGCGCCCTGAATCACTGCCGCCAGCATCCGACCCAGCGGGCCGAGCACCCGACCACCCGTGCCAGACGCGAGCACGAGGGTTCCCTTTGGCGTGAGAACCCGACGGTACTCGTGGAGTGAATGATTGCCGACAAGGTCAATAATTACGTCGTAGCGGTCAGCGGTGGTGGTGAAGTTGCTAGTGCGGTAGTCGATCACTTTGTTGGCACCGAGGACGCGAGCTTGCGCTGCGTTGCGAGTGCTACACACTGCAGTCACATCTCCTCCAAAGGCTTTTGCTAGCTGAACGGCGAAGGACCCCACGCCCCCTGATGCCCCATTTACGAGCACTCGGTCACCCGGTTTTACCTTCGCGGCATCACGGATGGCTTGCAGCGCGGTTGTCGCGGCGACGGGGACCGCAGCCGCTTGCTCAAAGCTGATGGTGTGGGGCTTGCGGGCGAGGACGGTTTCACTCGCCACCGTGTACTGCGCAAAGCTTCCCGCGCTGACTTCGCCGTACACTTCATCGCCGACGGAGAGGTGTCGCGTGGAGGGCCCCACTGCTTCAACGGTCCCTGCGACGTCTCTTCCTCTGATCGCCACACGTGGGCCGCGCAGACCGAATGCCAGGCGGATCATGTAGGGCTCTCCGCGCATCAAAAGCCAGTCGGCTGCGTTAATGGACGCTGCGTGCACTCGAATGAGGACCTCGTCTCCTCGGGGCGTGGGGATGGGCTGATCTGAGACCTCGAGTGTGTCGGAGTCCCCATAAACCTGCTGGGTGATTGCCTGCATCTGCTCTTCTCCTTGTGGCACAATAGTGTTTGTTGCACAGTATAGTGTAACCAGTCCTCACCGTGGTGAGAACCTCAACCTAAAGGAGTCCCTTGATGAATAACGTCAACCGTCTTGAGCGACCAGTGCTGCTCTCAACGCTCTGGATCGTGCTCACGCTCAATTACCTTTACTGCGATGTGTTGGGTCTTAACGATCCGGCGCACCTCATTGCCCTTCAAAACGGCTCACTCGGAGGACTGCCGTTCAGCCCGAGTGCTCTTGTCGCCGCAGGCGTGCTGATGCAGATTCCCATCGCCATGGTGTTGTTGTCTCGTCTGTTGAAAAGGGGGCTCAATCGCGGGCTCAACGCAACGGCGTCGGTTGCGATGATTGCTGTGCAGGGGGCGAGCCTTTTCCTTGGCACCCCACCCACCCCCGTGTACCTCTTTTTCTCGGTCATTGAGATTGCCCTGTTGCTGGCAATACTTTTCTGTGTGATTACGTGGCGCCGGTCCGAGGACCCCGCACTGGCGCACGCGCACCCAATCAGTGTGGAACGCGCAGTAACGTAAGGCGATGCTCAACGATGATGAATTTGCTACCCACCGGCAAGAGCTGCGGCGCGGAACAGTGGTTCTTGCCTGCTTGCTGATGCTGGCAACCCCTAACTATGGGTACGCACTTCTCACCGCGCTCGAGAAGGCCGGGTTCGGTGTCGATGCCAACACGCTGTACCCGCTGCTGCGGCGGCTGGAAAAACAGGGCCTCGTCACCAGCGAATGGAACACCGACGAAGCGCGACCGCGAAAATTTTACCGGACAACCTCTGAGGGGGCTGCGCTCGCTGCTGCCCTCACCACCGACTGGAACAAACTGGGCGCAGCCTTTCAAACCCTGATGGAGAACTCATGACCACCACAGCATCCACTTTGACCGATCGCTACGTTGCGGAGGCGCTGCGTGGCGTGCCCGCGCGTCAACGCACCGACATCGAAGCCGAACTGCGCACGTCGATTGAGGACGCAATCGAGGATCGCCTTGGGGCAGGCGCAGATGCGCCGACCGCGGAACATGATGTGCTCGCCGAACTCGGCGCGCCACGACGCCTCGGCGCCAGGTACTCCGAACGGCCCACGTATCTCATCGGGCCTGAACTGTACCTCGATTACATCCGGGTGCTGAGTGTTCTGCTCTCCACGGTTGTCCCCATCTGGTTTTTGTTCAGTGGTGTCGTGAACTTCGTTACCGGCTCATCGGCGCTCGACACGCTCGGTGGCGCGCTCTACGGTGCGCTCGAGACGGCGATGTCTTTGGCCTTTTTCACGACACTCGTATTTGCCGTCATCGAGCGCACGAGGCGGTCAAAGCGCTCTGCCGTGTGGAACCCGGCATCCCTTCCAGAGGTACTGGACAAGCGCAATTACTTCACGGAGCTCATCGGGGGCGTTGTTTTCACACTCCTTATTGCCGGCGCACTTGTCGGGGCACAGACCATCGCTGGGGTGGAGGCTGCAGACGGCTCTCGCATGGGTCCCATCGCTACTGGCCTGTGGGAATCGGGTGCTTTCTATATTGCTCTTTTTTACGCGTTTGTGAGCATTAGCTTCCACGTGTTCTCCTACTACACAGGATGGTCGGTATCGAACGCAATTGCGACGGTGATTCTTGACGTGCTGTTTGCGGTGCCCGTGGTCTGGCTGGCGGCAAGCGGACGGCTCCTGAACGCGGACTATTTTGATGCCATCGAATGGCCCGCTGGGGTCGGAGTTGTCAACTCGATAGTGATCGCCATAGTTCTGCTGTTCGCAGCAATGGACTCCATTGACGGGATAGTTCGCGCCACGAAAAATCGGCGCACACGATAACCACCGCGCTCAACAAGTGGAAGTATCCGAGTCAACCTTTCCCCACCATCCCGCACCAGCCTTAGGGGAACAAATGCTGCGCCGATTCGGCGTGTAGATGCTTTCCGGCTGAAGGCGAGCTTATCCACCACTCGACCTGAGAGGAATCGATGCTCGCGCGGTTTCTTGGTCACTGGGGCACACTGTTATTGAGTGGCCCTCGCGGTGTCGGCAAGGGATGAAATGCCATACGTGTGTCCCTACTGGACGCAGAGGGGTATTCGAGATGCTCAGGGAAGAAGAGTGAAAGACTCTCCGCCGTTGTCGGAGACATGAATTCCTTCTTCGTCCATGACGACGACTTTGGTGCCGTGTGCCGCCATATTGCTTACGTTGGTAAAGGACTCGGAAAGCGCGGTAAAGGGACCATCTGTGCTGGAGCTGCGGAACACCGCAGAATCAGATGCCACGAAGATTGAGGTATCGGACCACTCCACGGTGAGGATTCCCAGCGGAGCGTTAGTTTGTTGAAAAGTGCTCCCCGCATCTGTCGAGAGGTAGAGAAGCCCCTCAGAGACAAGAAGCATTTCTGCTCCGTTTGCCGGGTTAAGGCTCATGCTTGTGAGGCTAGGAATGTCGAGGGTGGACCACGTCATGCCCCCATCTACTGATCCAACGACCGCTCCGTAGTTTGCGGCAACACCTACCCTGGAAGCCCCCACGGCTTCCAACAGGTGAAAGTCGACTTCACCTGTGAGAGATTCGGGGGTCCACGTCTTGCCGGCGTCAGAGGACACCAGAATTCCCAGAGGGTTCGGCAGATCCTGCGTGGGACCTGGATGTCCACTGGCATAAAAAACACCGTCATCAATGGTGAGACCCATGACGTCAAATTCTTCCCCCACAAGGCGCCAGGATTCGTCTGTCCACGTATACAAACCATGATGACTCGCGAGAAAAACCTGTTCTCCGTCGGTTTCAACACTGTGGACGTGTTCTAGTTGGTCCAGAGACGATGCGCTGGTGTTAGCCGAACATCCCGAGCTTACGAGGGCGACCGCTATCCCCAAGCCGAGGGCTCTACGCATTATCGAGACCCTCCAACACGAGCTTCATCTGCGCAATCTCAGCCTCCTGGGCTGCCGCTATTTCTTGGGCAAGTGCTTGAACTTCCGCGTTGTCCGAACTCTCAATCATCTGGACCATGGCTAAGGCTCCCTCGTGGTGGCCAATCATGAGCTCTAAGAACAGCCTGTCAAATTCTGGCGACTCCAGGGAAGAAAGCTCGGCAATACCCTCGTCTGAGACCATTCCTTCCATCACGCCCCCGCCCATGATGCCGTTGTCCATCATGGTGCCGTCTGGCATCTCATGGCTCATGCCACCATCGCGCGCGCCGCTGTCTATCCAGCTCTGCATGAGCTCAATTTCGGGCCTTTGACCGTCAAAGATGCGCTGGGCTAGGTCAAGGACGTCTTCGTTGGTGGAAGTGGCAAGAGCCAACACACTCATGTCCTGTGCCTGTTCGTGGTGGGGAATCATCATCTGGGCAAACATAATGTCCTGTTGCGAGTAGTTCGAGGCGGCATTTTCTCCCGATCCGGAGGAGGCATAACCAGCGTCGCCCATGCTGACGCTGGTCGTGCACGCGGATAACGCCAGCAACCCCACGGTGATCGTGATTGCGCCGGAGAAAGGGGTACGGGGTCTTATTGAAGAATTCACGATATGAGTACACACCGGTCAGCTTTGAAAAACCTGTAAGCGGAATGCTCCACGAATATGCGGCGTTGCCGTGAGTACGGGAAGTCTGTTTTTTGACCGCCTGTACACTTCTAGGGGTGGATTTTTTCCACGCTAGCCCTCGTAGCTCAGCGGATAGAGCAGAAGACTTCTAATCTTTTGGCCGCAGGTTCGATTCCTGCCGAGGGCACTTCGTGAGACCGGCGTTTTCGCCGTGAATTCGGGCTACGGGCTGAGAATCTTCTCTGAGGAGGGTTCCCATCGACGACGCCCCCACCACAATGGTCGCCGGGGTTCCGGAGCATGCTTTCTCGGGTTTCGTCTCCCGCGGGCATGGCATCGTCGACATCGAGGTGACCATGGCGCGCAGTGTGACGTCCACCCGCCCTGCTCGGAGTTAATAATGGGGTGGGGCCTCAGGGCGGGGAGCCCGGTGTGGGAACGCTCAGTTTGCGCCGCGGGGGAGGGCAGGAATGTTCGCTGGCTGCGGGCACAAAAGGTCATCGAGCTGTGCGGTGGGTGCACATTCCTGTTTCGACACAACCTGCGCCAAACACACCGGAGGAGAGCTGTTAGCGGGTGACCCCGTGTCGCGCGATTGCGCGTGGTGGAGCGAATTGAGTTAGGGCAGGGGGTTGAGTGTTCCCGGGTGGTCAATAATTTGGAGCTGCTTGATCCACACCATCCCCAAAGCGACAATACAAAGGATTGCGACAATCATCGGATAGACCAGGAACACACCAAGGCCTTCCACCAGCCCTCCCACAATGACCATGCCAAGCGGTGGGCCGGAGGCAAAGAGGGACATTTGTGCTCCAAAGACTCGGCCCTGCACGGAGGGGCGGCATCGCGTTTGCACCATGGTGTTCAGTAGTGGTCCCATGGGGCCCCAGCTTGCCCCCAAAGCAAAACCAAAAAGGGCCATCACCCACACCGGTGGGAAAAATGCGAGCCCAAACATGAGGGTTGTGGCAGATATGGAGCATCCCAGCACAATGGCGCGCATACTGACGCGGGCTGCCAAGGGCGCGTAAGAATAGGAGCCAATCACACCGCCGATC
This sequence comes from uncultured Microbacteriaceae bacterium, assembly GCA_964445125.1. Taxonomy (GTDB): domain Bacteria; phylum Actinomycetota; class Actinomycetes; order Actinomycetales; family Microbacteriaceae; genus Pontimonas. Next base: position 3,630 of record CAYUJX010000042.1, on the reverse strand, counting down.
GCCATCGCAGAAATGACAATTCCCATTCCCCACGGGTTGCCTTGTGATTCGAAATACGTGGGCAGGATGACCACTTCGGTGGGCATGTAAAAGAAATCCAAAAAAACCACAAACGCCGTGACCGTCAACAGTGCTTTGTCCCGGCGGATAACCCGAAAACCGGCAATGGCGTCCCGCCACCAGGTGTCAGAGTCAGCCACCCCATCCTCGGCTACCAGCGTGGAGGCGGGGGGAATCAGCATGACGGAAACCGAGGCGAGGCCAAAAAAGATACCCATGACCGCAAAAGACGTAGTGGTTCCCACCGCGCCAATCAGAAACGCGCCAATGGCTGGACCCAGACCAAAACCCAACGCAAACAGCGCTTCGTGGAGAGAATTTGCTCGATCAAGCCCCACGCCACTGGCTTTCGCGGTCGGCACGATCAAGGTTTTTCGTGCGGTGTACCCGGCGGGGTCAAACAGAGCCCCCAAAATGGCCGCACCGGCAATAACCCAGAGGTCCAGACGGCCCACGAGTGCCACAAACGGAATGAGCAAGACGGATACGCCCGAGAGAATGTCGGAGAGCACCGAGATGCGCTGTCGCCCCACTCGGTCAATCAGGAGCCCCGCCAGGGGTGACATCAGGATGGCCGGCACGGCGGCCACCGCAGCCACGACGCCGGTGATGGCCGCAGAACCCGTCAATTCCAGAACCAGCCACGGGATGGCGATAAACGCCACCGCGTTGGCAGCAGCGACAGAAATGTTTGCCAATTGCAGAAGCACGAAGGGCGATCGAGACACTCTCCGTGGCATTTATAAAGCTTAGATGAGGGACTGTGCGAAACAGCGGTGTGAACTGTCCCGTGGCAGCAGAACGGGTGCTGTCATCGCGATTTGCGATCGACACACCTTTCTCAGAGGGTCGCATCACTCGCACCGTTTTTAAGCATTGCAGGTCTGCTTCTCGAAGGGCAGCATAAAACTCTCGGGCATAGTTTCCTGGTGCCCGCCACCCCACGCGCGGTGTGGGAATAATGCTGGGTATGAGATCGTGGTACCCGAATGGCTGAGTCCCATCGGTCAGAAACAGCCACTCCGCCGCTGTGGTCAATCATGGTGGCGGTGAGGCGCTGGGGCCTACCATCCGTGGCCGACCAACTGACGAAACGCTTTGAGTTGGCGAAGCGCCCAGCGGTGGCCGGGAACCCGCAAACTCATGGCGTCTTGGTCACCCGAAATGCTGTCCTTCGCGCAGATGGTGCAGGCAACCGTTACCCGGCACAGCTGGCCGCTCGAAACCCGCAACTCGTGAGGTGATGGAGGCACGTTGCACCATTGACCCCCCTCATGACCCGGGCTACGATTTGCCTAACCTTAGAGAAGGGGCCACATGTCTAAAGAAAGAAATCGGCTCGACCCAGAATCACGAGAGCCACTGGAAGGCCTGCTCGCAGCAATACCCGGAGGGTTCAATGCGATTGCCGACATTGAGCAGAGGCGAGCGGTGGTGAGCCAGCTCCTTGTCGAACCTGAGCTCGATCCTCGAGTCACGATGGAAGACCGGATGATCCCCGGCCCGGATGGTGATCAGATGATTCGCATCTATCGCCCGAAGGGAGCGACGAGCGCGTTGCCGGGTCTGATTAACGTCCACGGTGGCGGCATGATTTTAGGCAGCGTCGAAGCCGATGCTGGCACAGCTCAGATGCTCGCTGTGGAATCAGGCGCAATTGTCGTCTCTGTCGACTACCGAAAAGCACCTGAGAATCCCTATCCGGCGGCCCTGAACGATTGTTATTCTGCTTCTCAGTGGGTTTTCGATAACGCCCAGGAGCTAGGAATTGACCCCGACAACATCGGTATTTATGGGGGTTCAGCGGGGGGTGGACTCATCCTGGGAGTGTGCTTGATGGCTCGAGACCGCGGGAGCATGAAAATCAAATACATGATGCCGATCTATCCCATGATTGATGATCGCAATGAGACAGCCTCCACTCACGAGGTCACCGAGGTAGGAATTTGGGATCGTTCGGGAAACATCGAGGCATGGGCACTGTATCTAGGTGGGAAGCCCGCCGATGGGTATGCGGCCCCTGCACGGGCAGAAGACGTGTCGGGACTTCCCCCTGCCTTTATCGATGTGGGCGAGATGGATGCTTTTCGCGACGAGGACGCAGCCTTCGCTCTGAGGCTTGCGAACAGCAGCATTCCCTGCGAATTCCGGGTCTATCCTGGCGCCTATCACGCCTCGGAAGTATTTGCCCCGGAGGCAGAGCTGTCCAAGCGCATCTGGTTAGGACGAATTGAAGCGCTAAAGAGGTTTATTGCCGCCTAGGCAGAACCCTTTCCGCAGCATTTCATGACGTGGGATGCGGCCAAGGCTGGGCAACGACTCCAGCCTTGGCTCTGACTTCTGCGGCCCTCGTGCGCTTCCCGCGCGCCACGGCGCCAAACCGATGAGTCATGTTTCGCGTCAACATTCTTCCCGCCCGCCGCTGTAACGGCAGCCCTTGCTTACTTGTCCGCCTTCAGTGCAGGCCAGACACAGTGTGGGCCTGGAGGCTGAAGAGGACCCGCTTGTGGTCCATATGCACGCCATGTATGTCCGGTAGGACGGGGAGAGTTCGCACCAACCTTCGAGTCCCTTAGCGGGTCTCGAGGGATTGCTCGGAACCCCCACGTATCCAGGAATTTTCGCACCCGCACCGCACTGTGTCAGCTGGGTGCCCAGAACAGGGTTGGCGGGCCGTGAAAGACCGAAGCTCGCTTTCGCCGCAGAAGAGGACCCCCAGGGAAAACATCTCGGTATTTCCCGGGTTCTCGGGTGTTGACCAGGGGACTAGATGTCTCTTTCGTCATAAAAAAATCGGAAGTTTAATCCCTCAGGCGGCCACCAACACCTGCGGCTGACACCTTCGAAGGTGGAAATATCACCCGCCGTGACTTGTGGGGTGTACTGCGTCGTTTTTGGTTCGCGCACAGGGCTAGCGTTAGGTCATGAAGATTTTGCTGATTGGCGCAGGTGGCGTAGGAAATTCTCTCGCAAAGATTCTGGCTACCCGCAGTTTTTATGAACGGGTTATTGTTTCGGACTACGACCTGGCCCGCGCTGAGGCTGTCCTCACATGGATTGGTGAGCGCTTTCCGGAGGCCTCACCGAGGTTTCAGGCTGAACAAATCGATGCTTCATCCGCAGACAACGTCGCTCGCGTGGCTAAGAAGCACGGTGCGACCATAGTGATGAATGCGGTCGAGCCCTCGTTCGTGGAAAGCATCTTTGAGGGATCTTTTGCCGCAGGAGCTGACTACATGGACATGGCGATGAGCCTCTCTCATCCTCATCCCGATGATCCCTACAACCAAACCGGCATTAAACTCGGGGATTGGCAATTTGAGCGGGCAGAGCAATGGGAAAAGGCTGGCCGGCTCGCACTGGTGGGAATGGGTGTGGAACCCGGGATTTCAGACGTGTTCGCGCGCTACGCGAGCGATCACCTGTTTAGTGACATCGATGAGATTGGGGTCCGCGATGGCGCCAACCTGGTTGTCACCGATGATGATGGCCGGGAAATTTTTGCTCCCTCGTTTAGCATCTGGACCACAATTGAGGAGTGCCTCAACCCCCCGCTCATTTACGAAAAGG
>CAYUJX010000041.1:0-11137 GCA_964445125.1 uncultured Microbacteriaceae bacterium | reverse complement strand
GGACCCACCAGAACATTCATGCCTTTTTGGAACTCTGCAGACACGTCGTAGAGAAGATCGTCGGTGGCATCAGACAGGCTGATACCCCTTAGTTCAAGACTCATAAGTGTGCGACCTTTCCAGGGGGATAACGGAAACCTGCTTCGCAAGTTCTTCCTCGGTCCAGCCAAGGATGGGCCCGATAATACCCGAGATTTCCTTCACGCTCTGAGGAGAAATGTTTCCTGTGAAGCCCAAAAGGGTGCGTCGGAAGATGACATCGGCCAGAGTGACGACGTGTTCGCGCAGCGCAAGAGAGGTTATTTCTCCCACCGAATACTGGGGAGTGTGAACGAGAGGCTCGTCTCCGTAGAGGCTAATGTCTTCCATAATGCCGAGTGCGACGGTTCCATACCGAGTTAGCAATTCTTCAACACGGGTGCTCGCCAGAGCGCCTTGATGCGTTGTTACCCACGCGACTCGCCGGGTCGGGGTGGTGGGGAAATTGTTGCCCCCTCCAATGGCCAGACCAATCGTGGACACCGTCCGGGGGTGCGCTAAGAGGCGCAATGCTTCATTCGCCAAGTGCTCACCTAACGCGCGGAAAGTGGTCCATTTGCCCCCGATAAGGCTCAGAACCCTTTGCCCCCCAGAGAGGGTGTCCTCCACGATGCGGTAGTCGCGCGAAACCAATCCCGGCGCCAGGTCCCCTGCAGCGGGAAGAGGACGAACCCCCGAGTACCGATACACGATCTGGGACCTATCAAGGGTGATGTCTGGGAAGACGTGGGACGCCAGCTTGAAAAAGTAGTCCACTTCCTCCTCGGTGCACACCGCGTCACTGGGATCATCTATGGGTATATCTGTCGTTCCCACCAATACGCGCCCCAAGATGGGATACATCAACACAATACGGCCATCATCGTTTTCAAAAAAGATTTCACGCCCGTCGCAAGCCTCAAAAAGCGCCGCATTGTCCAACACAACGTGAGAACCTTTGGTTCCCCCAAGGTATGCACTGTTGAGCCCAAAGCCGTGATTGGTGATGTCCGTCCACGGTCCTGAGGCGTTAATCACCACGGGTGCCTGGAACTCGAATGTTTCTCCGGTCACGGAGTCTTTGAGCACGACGTGGTCGCCCTTTATCTCAATGGCCTCGACATAGTTGATGGCCCTGGCGTGGGAACCCAAAGCCAATGCATCGGTCAGCACGTCCAGAGCGAGACGCTCCGGATTTTCGATTGCAGCGTCGAAGTAGTGGGCGGTGAATTTCACATCGGGATTGATAGAAGGTAATGCTTCCAGAGACTTCTTCCGGCCCAAAAATTGATGCCTGGGAAGAGTGCCGCCATTGCGACCAAAGGTGTCATAGAGCAGCAGTCCAATTTTGATCAGCAGCGCACCGCGCTCCTGCGGTTTCCCTCCCCGGTGGAACACCAAACGAAGAGGCGCAGCCAAAACACCGGAGAACAACGAGAAAATTGGCATGGTGGTCTTGAGCGGTTTGACGAAATGTGGCGCGGTGGCGAGTAAACGGTTGCGCTCGAGGAGGGATTCTCGCACCAAACGGATTTCCCCGTTCTCGAGATAGCGAATTCCTCCGTGAATCATGTGCGATGACGCGGCGGAGGCTCCCGAGCAGTAATCGTTCTTCTCGACCAGTGCCACGTTCACCCCCTGAAGGGCAAGCTCTCGGAACGTTGAGACACCGTTAATGCCGCCGCCCACGATCAAGACGTCGGCGCGAGGGTCGGCCCGAAAAGAGTCCAAGCGGGATGAAGCTGAAACACGGGGAGCAGACATAGCTACCACCTTTCACGCAACATCGCGGATTTGCTTGGTTGCTTTACAGTTTCTACCCAGAGCGGACTATTACCCAAACCATTTGCACGAACGTGCAACAATAGATGCCATGGGAGCCCCTCGCCAAGAAAACCTTCGCATGCGAGATGCATTGCGCGCAGCGCAGCTCTACTACCTCCAGGACCTCACGATGGATGCCATTGGCGATGAACTACGAATCAGTCGATCATCAGTCTCCCGCCTTCTCGAACTGGCAAAAACTCGGGGAATCGTCGACATTCGTATCAACTCTCCCGAAGATGAGCCCCACAAAATTGAGGGCGAAATCGCGGAGCGTTTTTCTGTCTCCGCACACATCGTGCCGGTTCCCGAGCGCACTGCACCGGTTGACCGACTGGAGAGAGTGGGGGTAAGCGCCGCACGAATGCTCGGCCAATTCTTTTCTTCCAACATGACGATGGGTATCGCGTGGGGCTCGACCATCAGCGCCGTCAGCCGACACCTCAACCGCAAACTCACCACTAATAGTCAGGTGGTGCAACTCAACGGAGCCGGCAACGACCAGACGAGTGGGGTCGACTACTCCAACGAAATTCTTCGGCGCTTCGGTGAAGCATTCTCCGCACAGGTCCAGCATTTTCCGGCACCCGCTTTCTTTGATGATCCCCGCACCAAAGAGTTGCTCTGGGAAGAGAGGAGCACGCAAAGAGTTCTGGACCTCCAGAAGCGCGCCGACGTCGCGCTGTTTGGACTCGGTTCTACCGACTCCGAAATACCCAGCCAGGTGTACGCGGGTGGTTACCTGAGTGGGTCAGAAATTGCCGATTTGCGTTCCAAAGGAATTATTGGTGACGTTGCGACCGTGTTTTACAGGGCGGATGGCACATGGCAGGACATCCCCGTCAATAAGAGGTCAAGTGGTCCTGGACTCGACGTTATTCGCTCTATTCCGCGAAGGTTGTGTGTCGTGAGCGGGCACAGACGCCTTGAAGCACTCAAAGGAGCCCTTGCTGCCGGAGTGATTACGGACCTCATCATTGATGAAACCACAGCGCGCGCGCTCGTTGACAACGTGTAGCCACCCGGAGGTGCGCTCGGGCAGAAGATACCCACCCGAGCGAACGCCTCGTTACTGCATAACCATTCCGCCATCAATCATGATGAGCTGACCGGTCATGTAGTCGCTTTCCGAGCTGGCGAGGAAGGACGCCGTGCCCACAACATCTTCGGGGTACGAGTAGCGCTTCATGAGGATCATGTTGGCGGCAAGAGAGTCCATCGACTGGCCCTGCTTTTCAAACATCCCAATTTCGACCAAATCTTTATCAAGCTGCTCCCACAGCTCCGTGGCAACAACCCCTGGGCCATAGCCATTAACCGTGATGTTGTGATCGACCAGCGCTTTAGCGCCACCCTTGATTAAGCCCAGCACCGCGTGCTTTGACATGGAATACGGAATGACATCGAGGAAGGCTTCTCGAGACAAAATCGAACCAACGTTGAGAATCTTGTAGGGATAGTCCTCGCGTGGCCCCTGGGCAATCATCTGTTTCGAGACCTGCTTCATGACGTTGAAAGTTCCCCAGGCGTTGACGTTCATGATGAAGTCATAATTCGCTTTGGGGGTATCGGGAAAAATCGTGGGTTTGTTGACCCCAGCGTTATTGAGCAAAAGGTTAATTTCGCCGAACTCATTCACCACGTGCGCGACAGCGGCGACGGCAGCATCCTCGCTTGTCACATCAAGGGTGACATGGGTCGCTTGCCCACCCGCCGCGCGAATGTCTGCCGCGACCTGAGCGATGCCCTCTTCATTGATGTCTGCCACACAGACGGCAGCACCCTGAAGCGCCCAGTGAACAGCAACGGCTGCCCCCATACCTTGGGCCCCCCCGGTGATGAGCGCCTTTTTACCTGCTAAACGTTGAGTATCCATACCCTTGTCTGTCCCTTCTCGAGCGATGAGGTGACGTCAACATCGGGGACGGATACTTACAAACGCCCTCGTTCGTGAATGTCAACTCCCACACTACACTTTTCGCGGACTGTGTTGCCACACAGACCATGTCATGGGCGTTATTTAGATTAAGAGCCCTAGAGGGTTCTCGATGTGGGTGCGGAACGAAGCGAGCCATTGCGCGGCAAGCGCCCCATCCACAGCCCTGTGGTCGGCTGACAGCGTGACCGTCATCACCTGTCCTACAACGAGCTGCCCATCTTCCACCACGGCACGAGCGGACGCGGCGCCAACAGCAAGAATTCCCCACTGGGGAGGATTGATAATCGCCGCAAACTCCGTAGTGCCAAACATTCCCAGGTTCGTGACCGCAAAACTGCCGCCCTCGATCTCTTCTTGTCTGATATTTCCCGTCCGGGCTCGCTCAGCCGCTTGCGCTATCGCGCGATTGAGTTCCAGGAGCGACATCGCCTCGACTCCTCGAATTACAGGGGTCATCAGGCCGCCTTCGGTTGCCACGGCGATAGCGATGTCGGCTGAATCAAACTTCCGCATCGCTTGGTCACCCCACGTCACGTTGGCTTCTGGCACATCAATCAGAGCAAGAGCAACGGCCTTCACCACCCAGTCATTGACGGAGATTTTGACTCCCCGAGCTTCGTTGACTTCCTTTCGCGCGGCCAAGAGAGTATCCACCCGACAATCAGCCGTGAGATAAAAATGGGGGACCGTACTCTTGGACTCCCCCAAGCGCCGGGCAATTGCTTTACGCATGCCGGTGTGAGCAATCTCCACGAATCCTGCACCGTCCGATCGAGACACCGTCTCTGTGCTCGAGGGCGCAGGGAACACTGGCGGAGTATCGGCAGCGAGCACACGGGTGTCAAAGTCTTTTCTCACAATCCGACCGCCAGGGCCTGTCCCCGAAATTCCTTCGAGGTCCACACCAGTCTCCTTGGCCAGTCGGCGAACAAGGGGGCTCACAAACAGCCGACTTCCTGAAGCCGGTGGGGCCGGTTGCTCGGCCACCTCGGTGGTCGCACTGGGCTCTTGAATCGGTGGCAACGCATCCTCGGTAACGGGTGCAGGTGCCGAAGATGCGGTAGCCACGCCCGCGTCGGCCAGCGCCTGCGCAATAGCTTCTTCACCCTCTCCTGCGGTGGTAAAAATGGCGATGGGAGTTCCCACGTCTGCAGAATCCCCGGCATGAATCAGCATTTTGGCAAAGGTGCCTGCTTCTTCAGCCTGGTATTCCACCGTGGCCTTCTCTGTTTCGATTTCCGCCAACACGTCGCCCACGGCAACGTCAGATCCCTCGCTCACCAGCCAGTTAGCGAGTACGGCTTCGGTGGCGCCTGCGAGAACTTCGGGCATGCGAACAATGCTGGCCATTAGCGTGCTCCCTTGGCTGCCACGACGCGACGCAGACCCGCTTCAACCTCTTCGGTTTTGGCGATGGCGGCACGCTCCAATACTTTGGAAATACTGGGGGAAGCTTCGCTTCCCGTCACGCGCTCGATGGGTTGATCGAGGTAATCAAAGAACCGACGTTGAAGTTGATCCGAAAGCCATCCCCCGTAGGAGGTCCCCGCCGCCCCCTGCTCGACGATGAGTACGTTGTTGGTTTTGCGGATGCTCTCACCCAGGGTGTCCCAGTCAATACTTGCCCGATCGAGGAACCGTAGATCAACTAATTCAGCATCAATTTCCGTGCGCTCAATGGCTTCCAGGGAGTGAGTCACCATCGACATGTAGGTCAAGACAGTGAGTTCGGAGCCCTCCTTGACCACCGAAGCTGTTCCGTAGGGAATCTGGTAATCAAGGTCGGTGACCGGTATGTCCCCTTTTGCGCCGTATAGGTCCACGTGTTCAATCATAAGTACGGGGTCTTCACAGGCCAAAGCAGCATTCATCATGCCGATGTAGTCATAAGGGTTTGAGGCAGCCATAATTCGCCAGCCGGGGGAGGTCACAAAGATTCCTGCCGGGTCCATCAAATGTTGAGACCCGTAACCGCTTCCCATCGCCACTTTGGTGCGAAGCACGAGTGGCACAGAGGATTCTCCCCCAAACATGTGCCGGGCTTTGCCAATCTGGTTGAACACCTGGTCAGCGGCTACCCACAGGAAGTCCGGATACATGAACTCGACCACAGGCCGATATCGACCATCCAGAGCCAATCCGCCGCCCAGACCTGTAAAAGCATTCTCCGAAATGGGAGTCCCGAGTACTCGCCCAGGGTATTTCTCCACGAGGCCTTTGGTGGCGCCGTTCGTGCCCCCTTTAAGGCGATGGATGTCTTCGCCCAGGATGAGAATTCGATCATCTTTTTCCATGTTGCGATCCATCACATCGGCAATCGCATCGACAAAGCGGACCTCTTTGAATTCGCCAGCATAGGCGGATTTTTCTTGAACCCGAGCGGGAGCAAGTTCGCTCAAGTCGCCACGGACACCCACATCGACAAAGCTCGCTTCAGGCCACAGATCCGGCTTGATGCGCCGCACGCCCGGTTTAGCCGCGGGGTCTTGTTCGACAAGCTTGGCCGCAACGGCCGCCATGGCTTCTTGAGCTTGCGAGCGAACAGAGGCCACAATCTTGTCGTCAATGAGCCCGAGAGTCTTCATCTGATTCGCCATCATCAGAAGGGGGTCTCTCGCGCGCCACGATTCTTCCTCCTCCTTGGACCGGTAGCCAAAGGCACTGCCCGGGAAAGCTCCGTTTTGGTGGAAAAAGCGGTACACCTCGGCTTCGATGACGGCCGGTCCTTTCCCTGCACGAACATATTCTTCGGCTTTTTTCATCGTTAAGTGCACCGAAAGAGGGTCCATGCCATCCACTCGGAAGGAGGGAATGGCGAATCCCACACCTCGACCGGAAAGTCGCGGCTCCCCGGTCGCTTCTGCCACGGTGGTCGAGACCGCATAGAGGTTATTTTCGATGAAGAAAATCAGAGGGATATCCCACGCCGACGTGAGATTCATACTTTCCAGTACCGAACCAATGTTGACTGCCCCGTCACCAAAGTAGGTCACTGTAATATCCGATGTTCCCGCTCTTTTTTGAGCGAGAGCGTTTCCCGCAGCAAACGGGACTCCCCCGCCCACAATCGCGTTCGTCCCGAGCGCTCCGGCATCGTGCCACTGCAAGTGCATGGAGCCACCTCGGCCTTTACAAAAACCCTGCGCAAGGCCAAGAATTTCCGCGAGCGTCCTATCTAAGACCCCTTCAATCTCGCCCGTGAGGAGGTGATCGAGGTCAAGTCCGTTTGAGGCCACATAACCCAGAGCTTTGGCGAGGAATTGGTGGTGACCTCGGTGAGAGCCATTGACAGCATCCGTGGTGCGGAGCCCCACGATGGAGCCGACGGCTCCTCCCTCTTGTCCCACGGACGAGTGAGCGGGACCGTGAACCAAACCTTCTCCGGCGAGCTCCAGCACCATTTCCTCGAAGGCACGGATGAGGTGAAGTTGGCCGAACATCGTCGTCAGGAGAGCGGGATCAGCTTTTTCCCAATCTGCCTTCGTCGCGGTGACCTGAATCCAGGGGTGCGCGGGCTCTAACACTTTTTCTCTGACCACCAGGGGGTCCTCTTCTCTTCGTTGAGCGCGGACGAATAGAAGGCCACGCTGTCCTACATGTTGTCACGATAGCGCAGATTGTATCCAATGTCACCCTGTTTAGCGGGATTAGAGTGGCAGAACACCCTGAAAAGCGACATACTGTATTCAATACTCACGTTAGAGAGGTCTTTCCATGGCTCTGCCCGGGCTTCGCGGAACGGAACACATCGGCTTCACGGTTCCCGATTTGGACGCGGCCGAACGGTTTTTTGTGGACGTCATCGGATGCGAAAAGGTCTACAGCCTGGGACCTTTTATCCGCGAAGACAGCTGGCTTGCAGATCAACTTCACGTCAACCCTCGCGCTGTTATGCGAGAGCTTCGCTTCTTTCGTTGCAAGACGGGCCCCAACTTCGAAATCTTTCAGTGGGAATCCCCTGACCAAAACACCCAACCGCCCAAGAACTCCGACGTCGGTGGCCACCACCTGGCGTTCTACGTCGATGATCTTGATGAAGCGGTGGCATACCTGGACTCGCAGGGCGTCGAACTCATGGGCTCCATCGTGGAGTCCCAGAATGCCAGCTTTGGTCAGCGCTGGATGTACTTCCTCACTCCCTGGGGAATGCAATGCGAACTGGTGAGCTTCCCCCACGGCAAAGCCTACGAAGCTGATGCCGACGTGGTTTTGTGGCATCCTGCAAGGCCGACAGACTAGAGATCACATGACACTGACCGAGAATCTGCGCGATGGCAACGCCGCCCAGCGGATTGCCGACTCGTTACGAGAAGCCATTCTTCGAGGAGAGTATGCCCCCGGAGACCGGATTGTCCAAGAAGACCTCACCGCCCGCTACGGTGGCTCCAGGATTCCCGTAAGAGAAGCCCTTCGTCAGCTCGAGTCAGACGGTCTTGTCCGGTTGGTGGCCAACACCGGAGCGTGGGTAGCCAGTTTGACCCTTGCAGAATGCTCTGAGGTTTATCAAACCAGAGAGCGCATCGAGCCTCTCCTGTTGCGCTTTTCGGCGGAAACATTGACGAGAGAACAATTGACGCGTCTCGATGAGCTCGCCCATCAGATGTCTGACTCCCAAGAAGTCGAGGAGTTCCTCGAACTGGATCGGCTTTTTCACCTGGGCGCCTATGAGAACGCCAAAACGCATGTCCTCGGTGCTCTTGTGACCAGGCTGTGGAATACGACTCAGCCGTATCGACGGGCCTATACCCAACTCGTAGGTGAGCGCAATCGCCGTATTTTTCACGATGAGCACCACATGCTTGTCACCGCACTGTACGACGGAGACCTTAAACTTGCTGAGCAAATCCTTGCTCTCCACATCAGGCGCACCCGACTACATCTAGAGCGCCATCCCGAACTTTTCGACCCGTCCCCCACACAGTAAGGAACATCGAACATCATGACAATGGCCGTAACCAACCCCACGACAGGACTCGTCGAAAAAGAATTTCCCGAAGACACCGCTGAGGACGTCGAAACAAAACTGGCGCTCGCTCAAAGCGCCCACGAAATTCTGCGTAACGAGTCTTTCGCGCAGCGCTCAGTGTGGATGAAGGCCTCTGCGGACCTGATGGAATCCGATGTCTCAACCCTCGCACCGATGCTGGTGCGTGAAATGGGCAAACCCATCACGCAAGCCGAAGGGGAAGTCCTCAAATGCGTCAAGAGCATGCGCTTTTATGCTGACAATGCGGAAGAGTTCCTGGCGGACGAAAAGCTGAACGACCCCAGCAGCGTCAACGCCAGTGCTGCTTTTACGTGCTACCAACCCCTTGGAGTGATCCTCGCGGTGATGCCGTGGAACTATCCACTGTGGCAGGTGATGCGGTTCGCAGCACCCGCCTTGATGGCCGGGAACACGGGCGTTTTGAAGCATGCTTCCAACGTTCCCGAGTCGGCACTGTACCTCCACACCCTCTTTACTCGCGGCGGGTTCCCCGAAGGATCCTTTGGCACCCTCATGATCGGTGTAAAACTTGTCAACTCTGTCATCGATGACTGGCGGGTCAAAGCCGTCACTCTGACCGGCTCCGAGCCCGCGGGCAGGGCTGTTGCAGAACGCGCAGGCCAACAGATCAAGAAATCAGTGATGGAACTGGGGGGATCCGATGCATTTGTGGTGATGCCCTCGGCTGACATTGCCCACTCCGCCAAGGTCGGAGTCACTGCGCGAATCAACAACAATGGTCAGTCCTGCATCGCCGGGAAACGCTTCATCATCCACGAAGATATTTACGATGCCTGGGTGGAAGCTTTCGTGGCCGACATGGGTGCCTTGGTGATGGGTGACCCGATGGACCCTGCGACACAGGTTGGCCCTCTTGCTACCCAGAACGGGCAACGCGAGATTGCAGACCTCGTCGATGACGCTAAGGCCAAGGGAGCAACCGTGTTGCTCGGTGGTGACACCCCTCAAGGCGCGGGGTTCTTTTACCCTCCCACCATCATTGCCGACATCACGCCAGAGATGCGCATCACAATGGAGGAAGCTTTTGGTCCCCTTGCGAGCGTGTATAAAGTGTCTAGCCGCGACGAAGCTATCGCTATCGCAAACCAGACGACGTTTGGTTTGAGCTCAGCAATCTGGAGTGCGGACCAGGAGGAGCAAGAGTTCTTTGTGAAGGAATTGGACGCGGGAGCCGTCTTTATCAACGGGATGACCATCTCTTATCCTGAACTTGCCTTCGGCGGAGTGAAGAACTCTGGATTTGGCCGCGAACTGGGGGCGCCGGGAATTCGCGAATTTACCAACATGAAGACGGTCTGGAAGGGGTAAACCATGACGGAAGTAGGATTTCTTGGCCTCGGCACGATGGGCATGGGAATGGCCCGACGGCTGCTGGCTGGAGGCCACACTCTCCACGTGTGGAATAGATCCAAGGACGCCGTTCAGGCTCTCGTCTCCGAGGGCGCTCTGGAAGCCAAAACGCCCACCGACGCATTGGCGACCGGATGCTCGTTTTCGATGCTGGCTAATGATGCTGCAGCTGAAGCGGTGCTCACGACAGAGTCTCTTGAGCGCGCCCGCGGGGGATTCCACGCCAATATGGCGTCGGTCTCACCGGAGTGTGGGTCTCGGCTTGCCGAGCTTTTTGCTGCAGAAGGGGTGGGATACCTTGCCAGCCCTGTTTTGGGTCGACCCGCAGTGGCTGCTGCCGGGGAACTCAACATTCTTGCTGGCGGAGACCCGGCCGTGGTGGAAAGAGCGCAGCCGTTCTTCGATCTCATGGGAAAGGCCACGTGGCCGATGGGGGAGAAACCAGAGATCGCCAATCTGGTAAAAGTGGCGGTGAACTACAACATTATTCACGCTATTCAAGCGCTTGGAGAATCTATTGCGCTGGTGGAGACGGTGGGCGTTGAAGCCCCAGCCTTCGTGGAATTGCTGTCCGAAACTCTCTTCGGTGGGGTGGTCTATAAAGGCTACGGAAACCTCATCGCAAACAAGCAGTACCTCCCGCAAAGTTTCTCGTTGGAACTGGGACTCAAGGATTTGACCCTGGCCGAAAATGCGGCGCACCAGTCCGGGCTGACTTTGCCCACCGCAGCCGTCTTGCGTGACATGTTCACTCAGGCACTTGCGACACCCGAGTTTGCCGACTACGACTGGGCCCCTCTCGCTGAGGTCACCCGCCAGCAAAAGCAGGGACTCGACTAGCCAGTTAATTTGGTTTCCCCAGGCCACAGGTTCGCTCGATGGCAGCCCCTGGATATCCGCGCAGCGTCGGGCTCGTGAGGCATAACCTGCCCCAACCTCGCTTCCCATGGTGGGCGCTGCACCATCACGGCCGGAGATGACGGTATGCGATACCTCAT
>CAYUJX010000040.1:0-11175 GCA_964445125.1 uncultured Microbacteriaceae bacterium | reverse complement strand
GTCGACGATGATGTCGCGCTTGCCGAGATGATTTCCATCGTTTTGCGGGGCGAAGGCTACGTGCCTATCCAAGCTTTCGATGGCAAAGAAGCGTTGGCAAAACTGCCGGAAGCCCGGCCAGACCTCATTCTGTTGGACGTCATGTTGCCAGGGCTCGATGGCATCCAGGTGTGCAGCATCATTAGGGAAACAAGTGGTGTTCCCATCATCATGTTGACCGCAAAGGGTGACACCACCGATGTCGTGCGGGGTTTGGAAAGTGGGGCCGATGACTACATTGTCAAACCTTTCAACCCGAAAGAACTTGTCGCCCGGATTCGCACGCGGCTGCGGCCATCGGCGGAAATCTCACAAAAAATTATTGTGGTCGGCGATGTCACCATTGACGTTCCTGCCCATGAGGTGAAACGCGGTGAGACTCGGGTCAGCCTGACTCCTTTGGAGTTTGATCTTCTGCTGGCCTTGGCGCTGAAACCCGAACAGGTCTTCACCCGCGAAATGCTTCTCGAGCAGGTGTGGGGCTACCACTACAAGGCGGACACCCGGTTAGTCAACGTCCATGTTCAGCGCTTGCGAGCCAAAGTGGAGCGAGACCCGGATAACCCCGTGATTGTTCAAACAATCCGCGGGGTCGGGTATCGGGCCGGCGAAACCGTGAGCGAGACTGAAACCGCGCCATGATCCAAGCCGTGTGGCTCTCTTTCATGCGGGGCCTGTTAGCCCCGGTGAGAAAGTGGCGGAGCTCCCTCCTCGCGCGCACTGTGACATTGACCGTGGCACTATCGAGTCTTGCGGTTACCCTCATCGGCGGATACATGTCGCTCACGATTGCCGACAACTTGTTTGCCAATCGCACCAATCAAATTCTGAGTGAAACAGCTCGCGCGGCGAGCACCGCGCAAGCTCTGTTCGATAATTCGGTGACCGCCGCGGGCAGCATTGACGTGGAAACAGCAAACACGACTGCTCAAACGGCGATTCGTTCTGCCCAGTCGAGCCCCGGGGGAAGTGGGTTTGCCATCTTGCGCACGCCTGGCCAAATTACGAATCAGACGATGACCTCCACATCGAGCGCGGGCTTAGATCTCACTGTGGTGTCTGGTGCGTTGCGCGCACAGGTGGTGGGGGAGCCGGGGCAACTCCATTACCAGTCGGTGTCTTTCACCGATGAAGCGGGAGCACCAGGAATGGTGACGGCGGCCTCCTTACAGGTGCCAAGCTCCGGTCAGTATGAGCTCTATTTGGTGTATGACTTGGCGGATGTTCAGACCACACTCACCCAAATTCAGCAGACGTTGGTTGCGGGATCGCTGACCTTGGTCGTGACCATTGGAATCGTCACGTTTTTTGTGGTGCGCTTGACGATTGGCCCTATTCGGCGCGCAGCCAGAACCGCGGAGAGATTGGCGGAGGGTTTCTTGGAGGAGCGTATTACCGAGCGAGGCGAGGATGTCATTGCGGTGCTGTCGCGCTCGTTCAACAAAATGGCAGCGAGCATGGAGAGCCAGATTGTCCGGTTGGCCAACCTTTCCCAGGTTCAACAACGGTTTGTGTCTGATGTCTCCCACGAGCTTCGGACCCCGCTGACGACCATCCGTTTGGCGGGGGATGTTCTTTTTGCCCAGCGGGAGGCGTTTAGTGCGGGAAATGCGCGGACCATAGAATTGTTGCTGACCCAGATTGAGCGGTTTGAAATCATGCTCACCGATCTCCTCGAAATGAGTCGGTATGACGCGGGTGCGGTTGCTCTTGAAGTGGAGAAAACCAACGTGGTGCCGCTCATAGAAGACTGCCTCGAACAACTTTCTTTGCTGGCCAGTAAAAAAGGGTCGGAACTGGTGTTGGAAGTCCGCGGTGGATATGGCGAAAGCGAGGTTGATCAACGTCGCGTTCGGCGAATTTTGCTGAACTTCCTGGGCAACGCCATCGATCATGGCGAGGGCCGGCCCATTGTGACATTTGTCGACTCCAACGAGGAAGCACTGGCTATTGCCGTAAGGGACTGGGGCCTCGGGATGAACGAGATTCAGGCGCAGAGGGTCTTCGACCGCTTTTGGCGCGCGGATCCGTCCCGCCAAAGAACCACGGGCGGCACTGGACTGGGACTTGCTATCGCGCAAGAAGACGCGATAGCTCACGGTGGACGAATCGACGTTTGGAGCAAGGTCGACGAGGGAACGTGTTTCCGGCTGACCATTCCCCGGATTCCGGCTGGACCCTGGCACACCTCTCCCCTGTTGTTGCCTCCAGAGAGCACGGATCATGACTATTTTGATCCTGCTCTGGCTCGAGAGCTCACGGAGGAGTCATGATGAAAGCCTCGATCTCCGCTCTCGCGCTGGTGGGGCTAATGAGCGCGTGCACAGCGATTCCCAATTCTGGGCCGGTGATGTCCTCCGAGATCAGTACGCGGGTAGATTCTGGGAACGTCGATGTGTTGCCACCAGGGCCTTCCGCGGGTGCCACGCAGGAAGATATTTTGGCGGGATTCATCGCAGCAGGTGCTGCAGCGCAGGATAATTACCGGGTGGCTCGCAGCTATTTGGCCGAGGAGACCAAAGACACCTGGAATCCTAATGCCATTGCGTTCATCAGTTCCGGGGAGCCGGAGGTGAGCGCTGTCGCCGCCAATTTCTCTCGGTATGTGGTGCCCGTGAGTGCCAGTGTTGATGAGTTTGGGCGCTATTTTGAGTCATCGGCTTCGAGCGATCAGACCCTCGAATTTCAGTTCGTCCGAGAGGAAGAAGAGTGGCGCATCCGCGCCCTGGACGATGGCGTTGTGTTGAGCGAAGCGGCGTTTAGCGAAGCGTTCAGTAGTTACCGCTTGTATTACTTTTCCGCGGATTACCGTGAGCTTGTCGCTGATGTTCGCTGGTTTGCTAGCCGGGGTGAGGTGTCCACCAAAATCGTTCGGGCACTCTTGGCGAAGCCCACTTTCTGGTTGGACCAAGGGGCCACCGTGTCTGCTCTGCCTGAAGGGACCGGACTAGCGCTCACGCCCATACCCGTCGTTGACGGCGTGGCCACGGTTGACCTGACCACACAGGTGCTCGGCGCGGATGCAGAGACTCGGTCGCGCATGCTTACTCAACTCAGCGCCAGTCTGCAACAAGTCCAAGGCATTTCTTCCGCCAGAATTTCTGTTAATCAAAACGAACTGGGAATCGCCGCGCTGGGCGAAGCGGGTCCCACGCTGGCTAGCGGCAGGGACCCTCGTCTCGTCATCTTCGCTAACCGGCGTTTTGGTTATCTTCAAGGGGGGCAGGTGGAATCGATTGAAGGAATATCTCTAGGCGTTGCGACGTTGATTCCGGAAAAGATTTTTTATTCCGCCCAATACAACCGGGCTGTGGTGACAAGAAGTGATGGGCTCTGGAGGGTCAGCCCGGGTAGTGAGCCAGTTTTGGTCGATGATCGCCCAGGGCTCGTCAGGGGCACCGTGGATAGTTGTGGCTACATTTGGTCCTCCACGGCTGCCGCATCCCCGGACATGATTCGACTGATCGACTTTGACGGGCAATACACCACCCTGGGATTAGATATAGGAAGCGAGTCGACGGTGGTGTCTCTCGAGCTCGCTCGAGATGACACCAGGTTGCTTTTGCTTGTTCAAACACAAACAGGGGTGCGGGTTCTTCTGGCTGCCGTTACGCGCGATGCGGAATGTCGACCCGGAGCTTTGAGTGAATTCGTGGAACTGGGACCGCTCACCGGGACCGGTATCGATGCCGCCTGGATTGATGATGCTGCGGTCGCTGTGGTGGTGCAGGACTCTCTGACCGGGCAAGGTGAGGTGAAAGTCTTTGATACAGGTGGCCGCTCATCCTCGCTCGGTCAACCCACCCGCCCCGTGACCCTGGTGGGTGGTGTCGGAGGGGTATTGGGCCTGCGATTGCTTTCCGAAGACGGCATTATTTATCAACCGCGCGGCAACGGTTGGCAGGCAACAAACGATCGAGCGATTGTTCTCGCCACTCAGCGCTAGGTGTCCACGGAGGAGCGAATTTAGTCTCGATGGCGAGCTGGACGAAAGTGCTCTCTCCCGGGAGGAGGTAGCTCCTATCCTGCGAAGATGTCTTTGCGACGCTGTGTCGGTGAACTATTGAATCTCATTGCCCCTGTTTCGTGCTCTGGATGCGCAATGCGGGACGTCACAGTCTGTCCAGAATGCTGGGACCACATGGCACGACCGCTAACCCTTATGAAAGAGCCCCTCGTGGTCAATGGCAGAGCAATTCCGGTGTTCTCTGGGGGAACTTATTCGGGGGTCAGGCAATCCATGGTTCTTGATTTCAAGAACGGGTCGAAAAGAAAGCTTGCACCATTACTCCTGGGTCTTCACACCCCAGGGGACAGAGGCGTGTCATCAGAGGGTGGCGGTGCCACGGTCATCACCCCGGTTCCCGCATCGCACTGGGGAACATGGCAGAGGGGCTATTCGCCTTCTCTCCTTCTTGCCAAGTCACTGGGGGATACTCTGAAGAACATGAAGGTAGTGCCGTTGGTGACCCATCGCCTCCGTGCTTCGAGTCTTTTGCGGAACCCTTCCCAACCGCGAAACAGGCAAAAAAGGCTCGCGCGTTCCTCTGAGGATTACCGGGCGATGGGGATGAGGGGTTCTGCTTCTGTAGTTTTAGTCGATGACGTTATGGCCACGGGGGCGAGCGTGCGGGCCGTTGCAGGGTGTCTGATGGAAGGGGGATACCGGGTGCGGGCTGTCGTGGTGGCGGCTCACATTCCTGGAAACTAGGCATCCTGTGTGCGCCAAGGCAAAGCCGACTACTGTGGAGAGGAAGGCGCCATTCACGCCCGCCGGCCAGTTAGAGGAGGACCTTATGGATATCACTCTCGCAGCTCACGGTGTTGCAATACCTGACAGGTTTCGCGACTATGTGACGGAGAAATCGGAAAAAGTTCACTCACTCGCTGAACGGGCGCAGACTCTCCAAGTCAAAGTGTCTAGGCAAAATTCGAGTCGTGGCCCCGCGGCCGAAGATGTGGTGGAGCTCACCGTGATTGGTAAAGGCCCCGTCATTCGAGCAGAGGCACGCTCGAGCGACAAATATGTTGCGTTTGACCAGGCCCTTGAGCACCTCATTAAGAGATTGCGCCGCGCAAAAGACAAGAAAATGGTGCATCACGGTCGTCAGCGCCAAGAGTCCATGGGTGAGCTCAGTGCCAGCGGATTTAGCGACATTGATGTTACCCCCGCAAGCGTTGACGTGTTGCGCAGCGTCGCGACGGGAAGTATCCCCGTCGTCCAGGATGACCAACAAAGTGAAAGTGAAGCGGGGGAGTCCCCTGTGGTGATCAGGCGCAAAGTTTTTCCCGCCCAGACCATGAGCTCAGAAGAGGCTCTTGATCAGATGGAGCTTGTCGGTCACGACTTCTTCCTCTACATCGATGGTGAGTCTTCCCGGCCCAGCGTGGTTTATCGTCGCAAAGGCTGGGATTACGGAATCATCTCCCTGGAGTCGTGAGACGAGCAGATGGCTGGTTGGTATCATTATTAGCAGTTGAAGTGCTCTGACGATTGCGTAAGGCAAGGTTTTCTGTGGCGAATTTTTTTGAGCGATTACTCCGCATGGGAGAGGGTCGTGTCCTTAACAAGCTCGCCTCTCAGGCGAAAGCTATCAACCTTCTTGAGGGTGACTTTGCCCACCTAAGCAATGACGAGTTACGCGACGAGACAGAAGAATTACGCGCGCGATACACAGCGGGAGAATCCTTGGATGATCTACTTCCCGAGGCTTTTGCCGCTGTTCGGGAAGCCTCGAGGCGCACGCTGGGATTACGCCACTTTGACGTCCAGCTGATGGGTGCTGGTGCACTCCACCTGGGCAGCATCGCAGAAATGAAAACTGGTGAGGGGAAAACGTTGGTGGCCACCCTCGCCGCCTACCTAAACGCTATCCCCGCTCGCGGCGTCCATATCGTCACGGTGAATGATTATCTGGCGCAGTATCAGTCCGATCTGATGGGACGCATTTTCAGGGCTTTGGGTATGACAACGGGGTGCATTATTTCGGGACAAACTCCCGATGAGCGTCGCCTGCAGTATCAAGCGGACATTACGTATGGCACGAACAATGAATTTGGGTTTGATTACCTCCGCGACAACATGGCATTGCAACAATCCGACATGGTCCAGCGCGGCCACTATTTCGCCATCGTGGACGAAGTGGACTCGATTCTCATCGACGAAGCGAGGACACCATTAATCATCTCCGGTCCAGCGTCCGGGGAAGCAAATCGCTGGTTTGGCGAGTTCGCGCGGATCGCTAATCGTCTAATCGTAGATATCGATTACGAGGTTGACGAAAAAAAGCGCACCGTCGGGGTGTTGGAAACCGGTATTGAGAAGGTTGAAGACTATCTCGGGATTGACAACCTATATGAATCGGCGAACACCCCACTTATTTCCTTCCTAAACAACTCTTTGAAGGCCTCAGCGCTGTTCAAGCGGGACAAAGACTACGTGGTCATGAACGGGGAAGTGCTGATTGTCGACGAGCACACGGGCCGTATTCTTGCCGGCCGGCGATACAACGAGGGTATTCATCAGGCGATTGAAGCCAAGGAAGCTGTGGAAATCAAGGCCGAGAACCAAACTCTCGCTACGGTTACCCTGCAAAACTATTTCCGTCTGTACCGCAAAATTTCGGGAATGACAGGAACGGCAGAAACCGAAGCGTCGGAGTTTATGGGCACCTACAAGCTTGGCGTCGTGGCCATCCCCACCAACAAGCCGATGGTTCGTGCCGATAAAGCAGATCTTATCTATCGTGACGAGGACGCCAAATTTCGCCAGGTGGTCGCCGACATAGTGCGGCGCTACAACAGAGGACAGCCCGTGTTGGTGGGAACCACCAGCGTGGAAAAGAGCGAAAAGCTGTCGGGCATGCTCGCAAAGAATGGCGTTCGACACGAGGTGTTGAACGCCAAAAACCACGCGAGAGAAGCCAGCATTATCGCCGAAGCGGGCCGTGAGGGCTCCGTCACGGTTGCCACGAACATGGCCGGCCGCGGAACAGACATCATGCTTGGCGGTAACGCCGAATTTATGGCGGTCACGGAGATGACTCGCAGGGGTTTTGACTCCCAGGAGAGACCCGATGAATATGAGGGGGCGTGGGATGAGGTCTTTGCTTCCATGGTGGCCTCGGTCGAAGGTGAAGCGTCGAGTGTTCGCGCACTGGGGGGGCTCTATGTTTTGGGTACCGAGCGTCACGAGTCACGGCGCATAGACAACCAGTTGCGGGGTCGCTCGGGGCGCCAGGGAGATCCCGGGGAGAGCCGTTTTTATCTCTCACTTCGCGATGACCTGATGAGAATGTTTAACGCAGGTGCTGCCGAGGCGCTGATGGGGCGAACCTCGGACGAGGACGAAGATCTTGCTATTGAATCCCGGGTGGTGAGTCGCGCTATCCAGTCGGCGCAAAGCCAGGTTGAAGCAAGAAATGGGGAAATCCGCAAAAACGTTTTGAAGTATGACGATGTGTTAAACCGTCAGCGCCAAGCAATCTATGGAGACCGTCGCCACATTCTTGAAGGTGATGACATCGCTGATCGTGTTCGCGCGTTCATAGAGGACACGGTCACGACCGTGGTGAAAGAACATACGGCAACCGGGAATCCCCACGATTGGGATTGGGATGCTCTGTGGCTTGAACTTAAAACGCTTTACCCCCTGGGAATCACCATTGACGAGGTGACCTCGGAGTTGGGAATGAACGTCACCGGTGATGAGCTGCGTCGTGAAGTCTTGTCCGATGCTCACGTGAGCTATGACAAGCGTGAAAAAGAGCTGGGAACCGCAGCGCTTCGTGAACTTGAACGCCGGGTGGTGTTGAGCGTTATTGACAGAAGGTGGCGCGATCACCTGTATGAAATGGATTACCTGAAAGATGGCATCGGGCTTCGTGCGATGGCGCAGCGCGATCCGCTGGTGGAATACCAGCGGGAGGGGTATGCGCTCTTTGGCACCATGATGGGCCAAATCAAAGAGGACACCACCGGCTTTGTCTACAACCTCGAGGTCCAGGTGCAAAAGGCTGCCGCTGGAGTGGGAGCCCAAGTTTCTGCCAAGGGGCTCATCCAGGCAGGGGTCCCCCAGCAGGCTTTGAGCTACTCAGCACCCAGTGCTGATGGTGATGTGGAGGTGCGTAATCAATCCGGCCAAGTCGTGACAGCACCCACCAGAGAAGGCTCAGCCTTCGGGGTCGGTGGGGGGCAGTCCGAGCAAGGAGCAAAGAGGGGGAATGTTCAGGCGCCGCCCCAAGCTCCTGCCCAACGTTCGGCGAACCCGGAAGCGAACAGGGCCCAACGCCGAGCGCAGAAGAAAAGACGCTAGTTCTTACAGAAGAGCAAAAGCGGTTGCTCTCCATCGGCTATCGATACCTTCGATACGAAGGGCGGCGGTGCGGCAGCGGTTAGCCTGTTTGACTAACACGCACACCTCCACAACCCCATCACGGGGGGAGTAAAGATGCATGTGGCTTAGGGTGAATTTCGGAGCCTTCCGGATGCGAGCAGCTGGGGCAAGATGGCTTCTCCTCCTGACCTCACCGTTCACGTACTTTTGAATGGAGAGGAACACTTCTTCCGTGACCCACCGGGAAATCTGCGCTGGCTCACGCAATCCGTGAAGGACCTCAACGGCCCGATGGGTGAGATTGAGCGCAAACATTTTCGCACTGGGTAAGTCCTCGGTGGCAGACCATTGGCGTCCAAACTGTTCGTTGGCGGTGACTCCCAGAAAGGATCGTGGAATCTCTGGTTCTTCTTCGCCGGGGGAGGGCGTCTTCGTTGACATTTTTACTCCTTCGTTATCGTTGAATGTTTCAACCTTGGGGGTGGGCTTTTACGCCGGGGCCTACCCACCTAACCACGATACGAGGTGAGAAAACCACACCTTGGGGAAAGTGTGGATAACTCCCTCGAGACGGCGACGGTGTCCGTAGGCTGTGAAACTCAACGAATCAGGGCTGAATATGGGGCGTTAGTGAACCAGAAATATCTGATGCACCGTCTGTCTCTCGCAAAGAAACTGGAGAAAACTCTCACTTTCACTCTGGTCACGGGGCATCACATGAGTGTGAACCTGTCCGCAGTCGGCCGAGATTGGGTGGCAGGTGTCACGACGGGGACTGTTCAGCAAGCAGCTGTTTTTCGTGTGGCGGCGCTCGAATCCGTCGAAGGGTTCCTTGCGGATGATTCGAATATCGACCCTGTGGAGCACAGAAGCCCGGCACTGTCTTTGATGTTGGAGAACCTCTCTCGCCAGAGTAAGGAGGTCGTTGTCTATTTATCCACACGGCGATGGAGAGGAACTCTCGGCGAGGTAGGAGCGGACTGGTGCGATGTCGAGACGGTGACAGGGGCGCTGATCACTATTCCCATGGTCAGCGTGTTGTGGCTGAGCGTAGGTTCCGGTCCGGGCGATGGGGATAACTAGCGCGTTAGAGGCAGAGGGTTCGTCACACTAGGCCCATGACCATGCGGACATCCTCCCTAAACCCCTCCCGCCGCCAACTATTGAGAGTTGGAATAGGCGCGTTCCTTGTCTTCTTTTCGGTGGCAGGAGCCTATGTCGTGCTGGAGGGTCGATCCGAGACACAAAGCCTCGTAATCGCAGATAGGGACCTGATGGCGGGGGACACGGTGTCAACCGAGGACATATCGATTGCCCCGGTCCCCCTCACCGAGGTACTGAGGGTTTATCTCACCGATCAAGAGTGGGCTGAGACGGAAGGCCTTGTGCTGAGACGTCCTATTAGCCAGGGCGAGCTTTTGGCTTGGAACGACTTTGGGGAACCCACCCGCAGCGACGACAGCATTGCCACCATCACACTCGCCATTGGGACACCAACGTGGTTGAAAGCAGGCAACGTTGTCCAATTATGGGTGGCGCCGCCAGCTTCGGAAAATTCGTTCTCCGCGCCGTTTGTGCTCTCTCCCGAGGTGATCATCAATCATGTCGCTTTTGAGGAGGGGTTCGCCGCCGATGGTGCTTCCAGCAGAGTAGACCTGAGGATCCCGGCAAGAGACGTGCCCGGTGTCGTTCACGCTCTGGCAAACGCATACTTTCTTTATCTCACCCCCACGACCATCCTCTGATGGGCCCCACTATTGGTGCGGTTATGTCTCCTGAGCTCTGGGAATCTTTCGCTAACGCCACGGAAGACTTCGAATGCGAGCCGCTATGGCTGGGCAGAGATACACAAAACCTCACCCCTGTGATGAAAGGCGAGGAACTCGATGGAGTAGTGGTGGAGCTCTCTCCGGAAGTCTGTAACGGGATGCCCCCGGCCTGGGAGACACTCTCTGCGGTGCCAAAGGCCGGATTACCCGTTTTCGGCGGTTCAGACGAGCTTGCACAACAATATGGCTGCGCAACAATGCTCACTGGTCCCCACGATTTGATCCAGTGGATGGGCGATCTTGCGAAAGCACGGGGCGCAGAGCGGCCTGGCGAGGAAGTCGGCAGAATTGTGGTGATTGTCGGTCCGCCTGGTTCCCCTGGGCGAACAACTCTTGCCATCAACCTTGCAGCGGAGTGTGCGCAGTTATCGCACCAGGTGATTCTTGTTGATGCAGACGTCTATTCCCCGTCTGTATCGCAGCTCTTGGGGTTGAGTCCGGAGGGGGGTGGTCTCTTCGCTGCACTTCGCTCTGCACGGGTTGAGAACGTTGACATTGCCGCCGTGCTCGCCCATGCCCAGCATTACACCGGGGCAACTGTTGGCTTCACGGTGCTGACAGGTCTTCTGCCGGTGCAGCAAAGAAAGACTGTTGATCAGGTCGCTTTCGAAAGAGCGCTTGAGTGTCTAAAAGCGGCAGGGTTCACTGTGGTCGTGGACACAGCAGCGGTGTGGGGACGCGGTGACAGTGGGGGCTCTGTGGATAAAGCATGGGAGGTGTCACAGCTCGTCAAGATTGCCACCCGTGCGGCAGATGTTGTGGTCGCGATAACTCATTCCACAGACCTCGGAATATCGCGCTTTCTGAGGAGTTGGGAAGTACTGTCACCCACCATCTCCCATGACAGCGTTCACGTGGTCATGCGAGACTCACCCCACGCAACTGCGCGAGAGCGAAACGACGGCGCACAGGCTGTCTGGGAGTACACCGGGCTCGAGAAGATTACCGTCTTCGCCGGCGAGGGAGCCGCAT
>CAYUJX010000039.1:0-11346 GCA_964445125.1 uncultured Microbacteriaceae bacterium | reverse complement strand
GAAAACCGCACCGAGGCTCAAGAATAGACCATCCGGGGCCTGCTCGGCAACTGCAGAGCGGACTTGAGGCTAAGGCGTTTCCTGGGTGCCCCCCGGGGAAGCCCCGGAACTGCTTGCGCGGCGCCGGCGTTTGGACTGGCCAGGGGCTGGCGCTTCGGGTAAAGCAGCCAAAATGGAGTCCAACATGTCCGGCTTTGCCCCCGACGTAGCTCGTGTCCGAGACTTCTTGGGTGCCGGGGAGGACTCCGTTGCGCTGTCATTCAGGGCGCTCTGGACAGTGCTGCGAGCTATCTGAGCGATCGCGTTGCGAGCATCATCGGTGATTTGGTGGGGTTCAACGCTGGGGGTGGACTGTGATGATCCCTTTTTACGCCGAGGAGAGGACTCAGACTTCGATTTCGACACCGGGTCGCCGTGAACGATGGCACCTCGACCCTGGCAGGCCTCACACGCTTCGCTAAACGTCTCCAGTAAGCCCAGACCCAGTTTCTTTCGGGTCATTTGCACCAAGCCCAAGCTGGTGACCTCTGCCACCTGGTGCTTGGTGCGGTCTCTGCTCAAACATTCCATCAGGCGTTGCACGACCAGGTCGCGGTTAGATTCCAGGACCATATCGATGAAGTCGATCACGATGATTCCACCAATGTCGCGCAGTCTCAGCTGACGCACGATTTCTTCTGCAGCTTCCACGTTGTTTTTGGTGACCGTTTCTTCCAGGTTTCCCCCGGAGCCGACGAACTTGCCCGTATTCACATCAACCACGGTCATGGCTTCGGTGCGGTCAATGACGAGGGACCCGCCACTGGGCAGCCACACTTTGCGGTCAAGTGCCTTGGCGATGCCTTCCCCCACCCGGTATTCAATAAACGGATCGGCGGCCGGATCGTATTTCTCAATACGAGCAATCAGATCGGGGGCGACCCCGGCGAGGTAGGACTCGATAGTTTTTTGGGCGTTCTCACCAGAGATGACCAACTTCTGGAAATCTTCGTTGAACACATCTCTGATGATTTTGACCAACAAATCGGGCTCCGAGTGGAGCAGTTCCGGAGCTTGCGCTTTTTCTGTTTGCGCACTCAGCGTTTCCCACTGCTTTTGCAAGCGCTCCACATCCATGGTGAGTTGTTCTTCCGTCGCGCCCTCAGACGCGGTGCGCACGATGACGCCAGCAGATTCAGGAAGAATCTCCTTCAAAATTGCCTTGAGGCGGCTTCGCTCGGTGTCGGGAAGCTTGCGAGAAATACCATTCATCGCTCCGCCGGGAACATAGACGAGATAGCGACCGGGCAAACTGATTTGACTAGTGAGGCGTGCTCCCTTGTGCCCGACGGGGTCCTTGGTCACCTGCACGAGCACGCTATCGCCGGTTTTGAGTGCGAACTCAATGCGCCTGGGACCGGGGGTTTCCCCGTCGCTGGCGGCGTCCCAGTCCACTTCTCCGGAATACAGCACAGCGTTTCTGCCCCGACCAATGTCGACGAAGGCGGCTTCCATACTGGGCAACACGTTTTGCACGCGGCCCAGATACACATTGCCAATCAGGCTCGATTCTTCGGCCCGGGCCACATAGTGCTCCACCACAACGTTGTCTTCCAGGACCGCAATCTGGGTGCGATCTGGTCTTTCCCGCATCACCATGACGCGGTCCACACTTTCGCGGCGCGCCAAAAATTCGGATTCCGTCACACTCTGGCGACGTCCGCCGCCATTGCGTCCATCGCGGCGGCGCTGTCTCTGCGCTTCGAGACGGGTGGAGCCCCGCACTTTTTGAGGGGTCGCGGCTTCCGCAGCAGCGGCCTTAGCTTTTTTCTCTTCCGGGCTCAGCGTGGGGCGGTTGGCGCGACTGCGACGGCGAACCGTTCGGTCCCCGTCTTCTTCCTCTGCCTCTGAGGGACGAGGACTCAGTGCGGGAAGCAAGGACGGATCAGGGGCATGAAACACGAGGTCTCGTGTGTTGAGCGCGCTGGGCTTCACCACGGTCTTTTCAGCAGAAACCTTGGGCGCAGCAACCTTCTTCGCGACAGGCTTCTTAGCGGGCGCCTTCTTTGCCGGCGCGTTGTCCGGTGGGGAGGAATCTCCAGCGAGAGCTTTAGCATCTCGTGCCGGGGCTTTTCTTCGTGCTGGTGTCTTTTTTTCGGGCTCTGGTGTGGTGTCTTTTTTCTCTGTCACCATTACTGGTGTACTCCTTACGCAGTTCCTGGCGACATTGGCCGGAACTCCATCACGCTTTGGCAGCCAGAACAATAAAGTCTTGCTGAAAAAACTTGGGTTTCGTGGGGGTATCCCCTTTATTCGGATCCATGACCCGAGAAATTTTGGTGAGCACTTCTTCAGTACATGTCGAAGAGCTAGCTTTAGTATCGCACATCTGCCTTCTGTGCACCGAGTGAAGTGGCATAATCGGGGGATGAGCTATCCCACCAGGCGATCCACTTCCATGGCGTTATACATTTTGGTGAGTGGCATGGGAGCCTGGTTTGCCGCCTTCACCTTGGCCCGTGAGGGCTACCAGCTCGCGCTGACAGGCGAAACACCGAGCTGCGATGTCAACCCGTTTTTTTCCTGTGGTGGGGTCATGCAAAGCGCTCAGGCCACACTGTTTTTTGACACGCCCAACCAGTTATTCGGCGTGGCGGGATATATCGCTGTAGCCATGGTGGGAGCGGCGATGCTCGCAGGCGCCACCTTTAAGCGGCCTTTTTGGATTCTGATGTTGCTCGGGGTTTTCGCCTCCTACATCTGGTTGATGTGGATGTTTTTTGAAGCCGTCTATGTGATTGGCCTGCTGTGCCTGTATTGCATGGTGGTCTGGGCCATCCACATTCCGCTGTGGTGGATTCTGCTGCCGTGGGCTCTCAAACAGGGCATTGTGAGCTCGTCGCCTCGTCTCAAGAAGTGGGGGGCCGCCTGGCTTCCGTACTCCTGGATCTTGGTTGTGATCAACTACGCCGTGATTGGGTTGGCAATTTTGATCCAGTTCCCGCTTTTGTTCTCGATTTAGGAGCTAAACCACAGCGCTAGCTCGCGGCGGGAAGAGTCCTGCGAGTCGCTGGCATGGATGAGATTTTGCTGGACGGCGAGGCCCCAGTCGCGGCCTAAATCGCCTCGAATGGTTCCCGGCAGCGCCGCCGTGGGATTCGTTGCCCCACATAACGAACGAATGCCCTCAATCACGCTGTGGCCCGCAAACCGGATGGCGACGACAGGACCAGATTCCATGAAGTTGACCAGGGGCTCATAAAAAGGCTTGCCTTCGTGCTCGGCATAGTGTGCTCCCAAAAGGTCGCGGTCGGGCTGAACCATGCGAATGTCAACGAGTTGATAACCCTTGGATTCAATGCGCAACAGGATTTCTCCGGTCAGATTGCGCGCTACGCCATCTGGCTTAATCAGCACCAGTGTTTCTTCGAGTCCTGCCATGGGGGTCATCTCCTTGTGTATACGCCGTCGCACCCGAGCCTAGTCGCTGGCTGTTTCCTGCCCGCGATCGAGTTGGGGGCCGCGTATTGCTCCAAAGATCCAGAACCCCACAACAACCACGGCAGAGAGTCCAATCACGACATCCCAGACAAACGATGCCAGAAGGGCTACTTGCACCAGGTGGCCAAAATACACCCCTGCTCGGTAGCGCAGGAGCCGGTACAGCACCACAAGAATGATGAGCGCTACCGCGGTGCCAATAGCCACCACCCCGGCGGTATACACACCCAATCCCCGGAGAGCCAATGCTCCAAAAAACACCACCGCAATTTCTAAGGACACGGCAATCTGGAGGAGTGACTCGGTAGCGGTTTTGGTGCGTTTTGGCCGCGCCATCATCGACCTCTCTGTTCCGCAACCTCGGCAATTAACGTTACGGAGCCGGTGACGATGACGCCACCTTCTGCTCCCGCGAGATCCTCGGCAAAGGCCAATGCCTCTTCTGATGTGGCGCGAGAGTCCACCCGGTCAGGGCCGGCTATGGCGGCAATCGTGTCGGCCAGATCGTCGACCCCGATGGCGCGATCAGACTGCGATTGGGTCACCACAAAAGTATCCACCACAGGGTCAAGCGCCTCCACAATTCCGGCGACATCTTTTTCTTGCAGTATCCCGATGACACACACCAGGCGGTCAAACGCAAAAGAGGTCATCAACGCCCGAGTCAGCGCTTCAGCCCCATGAGGGTTGTGAGCGGCATCCAGGATGACGGTCGGGTTAGCGGAAATGACTTGGAGGCGCCCCGGGCTCGTCGCAAGAGCGAGGCCCTCCTCCACGACGTCGCGGGGAAGAAATTGCTCGCCATTTCCCACAAAAGATTCCACCGCGGCAAGGGCAAGGGCCGCATTTTCTGCCTGGTGGTCGCCCGAGAGAGGTAACGCCAAGTTTGCGTAATGGCCGGCTACTCCGTCGACGCTGATCAGTTGCCCTCCGACACCGGTCTCAATGGAGGTGAGGGAGAAATCTTTTCCAAAAACCCGGAGCGTTGCTTCTTGTCTCTCGCAGGCTGTGACGATTTCGCTCCACGCATCAGGCGATTGCGACGCGCTCACTACGCGCGATGCGGGCTTGATGATTCCCGCCTTCGTCCTGGCGATGGCCGAAATGGTGTCGCCCAAAAACTCCATGTGGTCGAGTGCTATTGGTGTTAGTACGGCTACGTCGGCGTCCGCGACGTTTGTGGAATCCCATTCCCCGCCCATGCCTGCTTCAATGACGGCCACGTCGACCGGGGCATCGGCGAAGGCGGCAAAGGTCAGCACCGTCAGCGCTTCAAAAAATGTCAGGGGTGGCTCTGAGGTGGTTGCCAGTTCCGCGTCGACCATGAGGATGAAGGGCTCAACATCGGCCCAGTTTTCGACGAGCATACGATCCGTAATCGGCTGACCATCGATCACAATGCGCTCGTTGAGGGCGTGTAAATGCGGAGACGTCATCAACCCGGTGCGCAGGCCTAATGCCCGCAGCAGGCTTTCAATAATGCGCGCGGTGGACGTTTTGCCATTGGTTCCCGCAAGATGAATCACCCCAAACATGTTTTGGGGGTCCCCCAGTAGATCAGTAACTCGCCTGGTGGCATGCAAACGCGGTTGCGGGCGCGATTCGCGTCCCCGAGCGAGCAAAGCCTGCATGACGGCGGCGGCTTCTTCAGAGTGTTGTGGCTCAGTCATTACTCACCGACACTGTCACGCTCAGCTGGGAACCATTGCCCACGGGGAGGGTTTCTCCCCCGGCTTCGATGTCGACAAAACTCACCGAACGAGCCAGAGTCTCGTGACACACCAGATCTCGGTGGGTTTCTAACGCCTGCCGGGCATCGGCATCCACACCTAAGACCAAGTCAATCCGGTCGGAGACCTGTAAGCCTGATGCTTTGCGCTGCTGCTGAATCCAGCGGATGGCATCGCGTGCCAATCCTTCACTTTCTTGCCGAGGGCTCACCGTCGTGTCAAGAAGCACGAAACCGCCATCAGCGAGAAAATGCACCGCGGTGTCGGCCTTCGAGGAAGTGAGCTCGAGAGCATATTCACCCTCAAAAAGCTCGGTGCCCCCCACGGTAACGACCCCGGATTCGATGCTCCAGTCCCCCGCCTTGGCACTGGCAAGCAGACCCTGGATAGCGCCCTGGACACGCGGGCCCAACACTCTGGCGTGGGGAATGAGTTTGCGCCCGATGCCGAAGCGATCAATCGCGTCATCATCTAGCGGGACACACACCACGGCGGACACGTTGAGCTCCTCGGCAATGATGTCGCTTAACGCCTCCAGGTCTTGCGCCCCCTCGCTGACAATCGTGAGGGTGGACAGCGGAAGGCGAACGCGTCGCGAATGCGCTTTTCTGAGCCCCAGTCCGGCAGAGGCCACTTCGCGCACACGGTCCATGGCGTTGACTAAAGCATCATCAGCGGGGAAGACGTCCGCGTCGGGCCAATCGGTAAGGTGAACACTTTCACCACCGGTAATTCCCCGCCAGATTTCTTCGGTAATCAAAGGCGCCAGAGGAGCGGCCACTCGGCAGAGTGTTTCCAACACCGTGTAGAGCGTGTCGAGGGCATCGGTGTCGGTGCCCTCCCAGAACCGGTCACGACTGCGTCGGACATACCAATTGGTGAGAACGTCGGCGAAGTCTCGGATGGCGTGAGCCGCCATGGGCGAATCGAGGGCATCAAATTCGGCGGTAGCCGACTCAATCAGATCCCGAGTTTTAGCCACAATATACCGGTCAAGAACGTGCGAAGAATCCGTTCGCCACACGGGCTCATGGTCGCCGATGTAGAGGCTGAGGAAGTAATAGGTGCTCCACAGGGGCAACAAGAATTGGCGCACACCTTCGCGAATGCCTTCCTCGGTGACAACAAGGTTGCCTCCGCGAATCACGGAGCTTGACATCAGG
The DNA here is from genome assembly GCA_964445125.1 of uncultured Microbacteriaceae bacterium. Taxonomy (GTDB): domain Bacteria; phylum Actinomycetota; class Actinomycetes; order Actinomycetales; family Microbacteriaceae; genus Pontimonas. The sequence goes on along the minus strand of CAYUJX010000039.1, from coordinate 4,973 downwards.
AACCACCGCATCGCGTCCGCACCATCGCGTTCAAAAACCTCGGACACATCGGGGTAATTTCGCAAACTCTTGGACATTTTCTGCCCGTCTGAGCCCAAAACGATGCCGTGGGAAATGACTTGAGAAAACGCGGGACGGTCAAAGAGTGCCGTGGAAAGCACATGCATCGTGTAAAACCAGCCACGGGTTTGACCGATGTATTCCACGATGAAGTCCGCGGGGTTGTGAGTGTTGAACCACTCTTCATTCTCAAACGGGTAGTGAACCTGGGCGAAAGGCATCGAGCCCGAGTCAAACCAGACATCGAGGACGTCGGGGATGCGTCGCATCATGCTGACCCCGCTGGGATCATCGGGGTTGGGCCGCACGAGCTCATCAATGGCGGGGCGGTGTAAATCTTCAGGCTTTGCCCCAAAGTCGCGCTCAAGGTCTTCAAGTGACCCGTAGACATCAATGCGAGGAAATTCGGGGTTATCGCTCTTCCACACCGGGATGGGAGAGCCCCAATAGCGGTTTCGAGAAATTGACCAGTCCCTCGCGTTGGAGAGCCACTTTCCAAACTGGCCGTCTTTGACATTGGCCGGGACCCAGGTGATATCGGCGTTGAGCTCCACCATGCGGTCGCGAATCTCCGTCACTTTGACGAACCAGCTGGAGACAGCCTTGTAAATCAGGGGTGTCCTGCACCGCCAACAGTGTGGGTAGGAGTGGTCATAGGAGCGCTCAGCGAAGAGTCGACCTGATTCCCGCAACAGCTTGGTGAGAGGCTTATTGGCCTCAAAGACTTGCAATCCCGCAACATCGGATACCTGATCTAGGAACTTCCCGGCATCATCAACCGAAATGATGACCGGAATTCCTGCTTCCGCGCAGATCACTTGGTCCTCTTCGCCATAGGCCGGGGCCTGATGCACGATTCCCGTGCCTTCGCCAGTGGCCACATAGTCGGCAACCAGGATGCGCCACGCCTGGGCCATCCCCCACTCCTCCACATCCGCGTAGTAGTCAAACACGCGGCGGTAGTGAATGCCGCCAAGCTCACTTCCCAGAAGGACCCTGGTCACCGCTGCGACAGCGTCCTCAGATTCGCCATACCCAAGCTCTTTGCGGTAGTTCGCAATGGTGTCCAGGGCCAGCAGGTAAACCGCTCCCGGCTGGGCAGCGTCAGGGCCGGCGGGAACAAGGCCGTAGGAAACATCTGGTCCGACCGCGAGTGCGGCATTGGTGGGCAACGTCCAGGGTGTTGTCGTCCAGGCGAGAGCGAGAACCCCGTCAAGGTCGAGCTCTGTGGCACGCGCTCCCTCCAGAGGGAACGTGACCGTCACCGATTGGTCTTGACGCGGCTTATAGACGTCATCGTCCATGCGCAGTTCGTGATTGCTCAGAGGGGTTTGATCACGCCAGCAATAGGGCAAAACCCGGTACCCCTCATAGGCGAGGCCCTTGTTATAGAGAGTGGAAAAAGCCCAGATGACGCTTTCCATGAACGTGAGATCAAGCGTCTTGTAGTCATTCTCAAAATCAACCCAGCGCGCCTGACGAGTGACATATTCTTGCCATTCACCGGTGTATTTGAGCACAGAGTCTTTTGCGGCCTGATTAAAAGCGGCGACGCCCATCTCGTCGATTTGGCTCTTATTGGTGATACCGAGTTGACGTTCTGCTTCTAGCTCTGCCGGCAAACCGTGGGTGTCCCATCCAAACCGACGGTGCACTTGCTTTCCCCGCATCGTGTGAAAGCGCGGAAAAACGTCTTTGGCGTACCCGGTGAGAAGGTGCCCGTAGTGGGGCAAACCATTAGCAAAAGGCGGGCCGTCGTAAAAAACCCACTCTTCGCAGCCTTCCCTCGCAGCGACAGACTTGCGAAAGGTGTCACCGTCTTTCCAGCCTTGGAGCACCTCGCGCTCCAGTGCGGGGAAGGAAGGACTAGCGTCCAGGGATGCGTCGGGGCGGTGACGGGGGAAAGCCATGGGATGCTCCTGAGACAAAGGGTGGTGTCGGACAGTGCGAGGACGGTCGGTTTCCCGATCGCGGTACCACCCCGCTTGCCTCCGCGGATCACGGCGGCCACTCTTCTCAGGCGCTAACGGGCCTACCCGACCAGTTCTACTGAAACCACAAGGGTTTGTTCTTCCGGCAGCTCCTCGGTGATATCCGACTCAACGCTGTTAGTACCAGTGTAGGACAGGAGATCTGTGATGTGAGAACTGGTCTAGCGCATCACGCCTTAACCGCTACTCGGCACGATATTGCCCCTTGACCACAGGACATGTCCCCTCAGCACCAGGAGGGAAAATCGTCCTCGGTGCACAAGCTCCACACCACCGCTAGAGCAATGCAGAGGCTTCGATAAGCGCCTGGGTGAGCGGTTCGCCCGGATTATTCAGCACGTCATCAGCGGACCCATACTCGATCGCCCGCCCATGGTGCATCACCAGAATCTCGTCACTCATCTGCGCAATCACGCCCAGGTCATGCGAGATCATCACAATGGCCACACCGAGACTGTGTTGCAGAGTACTCAGCAGGGCAAGTATTTGCGCCTGAACCGAGGCATCCAGCGCCGACACAGGCTCATCGCAGATCAGGATGGAAGGACGGCGCGCTAGCGCCCTCGCAATGGCGACCCTCTGGCGCTGGCCCCCAGAAAGTTGATGGGGGCGACGGTGCAGAAGCTCAGGGGAGAGATCGACCTGATCCATGAGCTCCGAGAGGCGCACGGCACCTTTTTTCTTGGGATGTTCCTCGCCTTGGATTCGGCCTTCTTGACCGTGCTCACTCACTCGTTGGGAGTGCTCGCGCGAGGTGTCGAGCGCGAGTGCCTCTGCGAGGATTCTGCGCACAGTCCACCGCGGATCAAGCGCGTCGTAGGGATTCTGCTCAATGAGCTGAATGGCGCCGCGTCGGGAACGCCTGCGTCGCTCCGGCTCGGTAGACCATGGTTGGCCGTGCAGTTGCACATCTCCTGCGTCGGGCCGCTCGGTGGCCATCAGAAGTCTGGCGAGCGTGCTTTTACCGGAGCCAGACTCGCCGACGATGCCCAGCGTGGTGCCCGCACGAAGGCTAAACGACACGTCAGTGACGGCGTTAACGCTCACGCCACCGTGCGCGCGATAGCTGCGCCCCAGGCCCGTGGCCGTCAAGGCCATGACGGCGGGTGCCCCGTCAGGAAGCTTCGGAGACACAGCCTTGGAGGCAGCACCAATCGCGCCCGCAGTCTCTCGCCGCCGCGGAACAGCATCCAGAAGCATCCTCGTGTACGGATGGCGCGGAGCGGCAAACAGTTGCGCCGACGCAGCCGTTTCTACGATTTCACCGCGGCGCATCACCGCGATGCGGTCGGAAAGTTGTTGGACGAGGTGAAGATCGTGACTCACCAACAACAGTGCGAGACCGGATTTCTTCAAATCCCCCAGCAGGTGCAAGATCTGTGCCTGGGTAATCGAGTCAAGCGCCGTGGTCGGCTCGTCTGCAATGAGCAATCCCGGTTGACCGGCGATTGCTGAGGCAATGAGAGCCCTCTGGCGAAGCCCACCCGAAAGCTCGTGGGGGTACTGCCGCTCCCTAAAGGCGGGATCTGGCACCGCGGCAAGCGTCAGCGAGTCGATGACTCTCTTGGACACCTCCACGCGCGAACGCCGGGGTCGCTGAAGCTCCACAACCTCTGCAACCTCGCGGCCGATGCGACGGAGCGGGTCAAGTGACACGAGCGCGTCCTGGCTGACCAGCCCCACTTTGCGTCCACGGATGGCGCGCCAGTCTGCCTCGCGAAAGCCCACCGCGTCAGAGCCAGCGACGACGAGCGCGTCAGCAGATACTCTCGCGTCAGGGGGCACCAGCCCGAGCAGTGCGAGCGCAGTCAGCGTCTTACCTGAACCAGATTCTCCGACAAGTGCCAGGCACTCCCCCGCCGCAATCTGCAGCGAGATGCCGGCGACAGCGTCCGCTTGGCCATCGGGAAAGCGCACGCGCAGATTCTGCACGTCAACGAAGGGCGTCGTCACGAAGACCTCCCCTCGCTGCGCGAGCGCAGAAAACGCCCGACCGTGCTGATGGCAATGACGGTCGTCGTGATTGCGAGCCCGGGAAAGACAGCAATCCACCACGCGGTAGCAAGAAAATTCCGGCCCTCTGACAGGATGACGCCCCACTCAGGCGTCGGCGGTTGCGGGCCAAGCCCGAGAAAACTAAGTCCCGCGGCGGAGACGATCGCGGTACCAACACCAATGGTGGCCATCACCAGCAGCGGTCCCAGGGTGTTGGGAATGATGTGGCGCACAATCACCGCAAGGGGACGCACCCCGAGAGAGCTCGCGGCGCGCACGTAGCCAGCGCGCGAGACGACCATGGTCTGCACCCGCGCGACCCTCGCATAGGCGGGAACTGCGGCTAACGCGACGGCGATGACGATGCTCACCTCGCCGGGGCCAATAACGGCGATGACCAGCAGCGCGAAGAGGAATTCGGGAAACGCCATCAGAACATCGATGACACGAGACAGCACACCGTCGACCGAGCGCGGGGCAAGCCCCGCGCCAATGCCGATCACAAGGCCGGCGAGAAGCGCCAGTAGCGTCGCTCCAAGACCCACAAGGAGGGAGTACCTGGCTCCGTAAATCACGCGAGACAGCACATCTCGACCAGACTGGTCCGTTCCAAAGAGATGCGCCGCGCTGGGTGCGTGGAGTGCTGCTGTTGCGTCAGTCTGCAAAGGGCTTTGCCCGGTCAGTATCCATGGTGCAATGGCGGCGAGGAGCACAACGCCAAGAACGATGACCGCTGCCACAACGCCCAGCGGAGGGATGTGGCGGACAATCGAAGGACGCCTCGGGCGCCGAGGCGGTGACACAGCGGTGACCATGCTGGTCATACCGACGCCTCCCTCACGGCAATACGCAACCTGGGGTCAAGCTGACGGTAGGTGAGGTCAACGAGTAGGTTCACCACGGCAAAGACGATTGCAGCGCCCACAA
>CAYUJX010000038.1:0-11477 GCA_964445125.1 uncultured Microbacteriaceae bacterium | reverse complement strand
CTGCGTCGGGGATGGTTTTCACCCGTGGGCGTCCGGGTCTGGTTAACAAAATGAACAGCGGTATGACAATGATTCCGAGAAGATTTGACGCCCCCCATTCAATGGGCTCTGTCACGAATAGGGCTTCCGCAGGCAACACTCCGCCTTCATAGCCGACCACCAGCGCGGCGAAAAGATTGTTGGACATGTGCGCACCAATAGCAATCTCTAACGAGCGGTCTCTCACGGTCACCCAGGCCAGGGCAAAGCCCACGGTGAAGTAGCCAAAAAAGGCCCCGAGCGTGTCTCCGGCCGCTTCTGGATTGAGCAGGTGGGGCAAAGAAAACAGGGTGCCACTGAGGGCTGAAAGCCACCAGATGTTTCCGAAACCCTGTGCCGCCCACTGGATGATCCAGCCCCGAAATAACAATTCCTCTGCGGTGGTTTGCATCGGCAGGAGAAGGAGTCCGACAAGAAGAAACGGGAGGAAAGTTTCCCACGAGGGAGAAAAGCGATAAGCCTCAGGGCTCAGAACGATTCCGACAACGACCGGGCCACCAATGAGAGCCACCCACACCCAGAAGCCCATTGCAACGCGCCACCATCGAAAATTATCGAAAGTTGAAAACAAATAGCGCAGCTTAACACCCAGCACAAACCGATAGGCGACCAGCGTCCCCAAGAACAAAGGCAGGAAAGTTATCAGAGCGAAGAACAGGTACCCCCACGCTGGCATCGCCGCCAGTATGTCGCCACCCATCAGTAAAACCTGAGGATCTACTCCGGTGTAGGGAAGAAGGGCCAACCCTAGAAGCGTCCCCCCCACTAACCAGGAGGCAAGAATTACTAAGGTCCCCAGAATCCAGCGCCAGGCTCGCACCCTCTGCGGGGGCATAAAGCGGGGCAGCGTGGTCGATGTTGTGTGGCTCACACCCCCAGTGTCCCAAGAAATGCTGAGTGGTGCGTGTGGGGGACGCTTCCCGGGAAGGTGCGAGATAGGCCAGACTAGAGCTTTCCCCTCCCGCAGAAGGACGTAGAGCACCAATTCCTTATGAGCGATATTCGAGATGACACCCGCGCTGGTTTCCAGTCCATCTTCGGCTACGAAGCTGACGGCCTGTGGTCTGCTCCCGGTGAGCTCCGTCTTCTTGGCGATGATTCTGACTACGCCGATGGATACGTGTTGGCCATCGCTCTTGATCGTCGCACCGTCGTTGCGGTGGGTGTTCGCAAAGACCGCAAGATTCGTGTTGCCAGTACCGAAGCCGATGAAATCGCGGAAATTTCCCTCGATCACTTGGAACCGAGCGAGGTTCACGGCTGGGCTGCTTACCCCCTGGGCGTGGCGTGGGCTCTGGGGCAGTTTGGCGCTGACCTTTCCGCTGTGCCCGGACTCGATGTGTTTATTGATTCCGATGTCCCGGTAGGGGTGGGCTTAGGTTCTTCCGCCGCTCTTGAGACTGCCGTTGCGGTCGCGCTCAACGATGCCTGGCAATTGTCCGTGGACTCTATGACCCTGGCTAAGGTGAGCCAGAAAGCCGAGAACTCTGTCGTGCGTCGTAACACCGGACTCAGCGACCACATCCCCTCGCTTCTCGGGGAAGATAATCGCGCCATACTCTTTGACTCCCGCTCTTTCGACAGTGACCAGGTTGCTTTTGCCCTGGCCGAGCACGGCCTCACCCTGGTTGTTATCGACACCGGTATCGAGCGCGGCACCGACCTGGCCACACAACGTTTCGTCGAGCGCGAAGAGGTGGTCGACGCGCTGAGTCTCACCTCACTAAGAGACCTTTCACCAAAAACTTTGCCCGACTATCGAGACTCCCTTCCTGCGGTGACCTACCGACGTGCACAGCACATCATTAACGAGAATCACAGAGTTCTCGATGCAGCCAAACTCCTGCGCCAAGAAAGCCCCCACGCTTTCGGCGAGATTATGACCGCATCCCAGGCTTCCCTGCGGGATGACTATGACGCGTCAAGCGTGGAAATTGATTTGGCAATCGAGACAGCCCTGTCCCAAGGCGCATATGGAGCCCGAATGGTGGGGGTGGGGGATTCAGGCTCTGTCTATGCCCTCATTAACGGTGAGGATCTATCTCTGCTCCAGGTCAACCTCGATGGTGCCTTTTCTGAGCACGGTTTTTCGGTCCCCACAACCTATGTCGTGGGGCCCTCGCGCGGCGCCATTCGTCACTGACGCTGGGACGCCACGAGCCCCAGCACTTGCGCGGTTCTGGACTGTGATGTCTCGGCCATTTCGACGTCGTCGGAGAGCTTCGACCCGTAACTGGGGACCATTTCTCGAAGTGTCGGCTTCCACTGTTCCAGTTTTCCTGGGAAACACCGCTCCAACACGGTAATCATGATGGGCACGGCGGTGGAGGCGCCGGGAGAGGCACCGAGAAGCCCGGCGATAGAACCATCCGCACTGGCGACAACCTCGGTGCCAAACTGCAAGACGCCGCCTTTCTGGCGGTCAGGCTTGATGACCTGAACCCGCTGCCCGGCAGTTTGTTCATACCAATCTTCGGGATTTGCAGACGGGTAAAAGTCCCACAGGGCTTGCATCTTTTTAGCCCTGGAAGCGAAAATTTCCCCTACGAGGTACCGCACGAGAGAGAAGTTCCCGACCCCCACCGCTATGAGGGGAATGAGGTTGTGCCAGCGGATTGAAGAAAAAAGATCTCCCCAGGATCCGGTCTTCAAAAACTTGGGCGTAAAGCCGGCATACGGGCCAAAAAGGAGACTTTTTTTTCCCGCGACAATCCGGGCGTCAAGGTGAGGAACCGACATGGGTGGCGCCCCCACACTCGCCTTTCCGTAGACTTTTGCGTGGTGTTGCGAGGCGACATCGGGGTTGTCCGTCCTCATCCACACCCCGCTCACCGGGAAACCACCATATCCACGAATTTCTCGGATACCCGATTTCTGCAACAAGTTCAACGACATCCCTCCGGCCCCCACGAACACGAAGGGAGTTTCCAGAGTGGTGGGGGTGTAGCCCACCTCTGATCGAAGCTGGACCTCCCACCCTTTTTGTGTCCGGGTCAGGTTCTTCACGCGCGATTCCAAAAATAGTGTGGTGGATGAGCTCGATATATGGCTCATCAAAGACCGGGTGAGCGCCCCGAAATCAATATCCGTTCCTTGAGCCGCTCGGGTTGCCGCCAGGGGCTCACCCTTGCGTCGCCCGTCAATCAACACCGGGGCCCAGCGGGCAATCACCATCGGGTCTTCAGAGTATTCGAGCCCCAGGAACAATGGATGATCCTTCAAGGCCTCATAACGAGCACGCAGGTAGTTCACGTTCTCGGTACCCCACACAAAACTCATGTGCGGGGATAGCGAAAGAAAAGACGCAGGGTCGGGGACAATTTTCTCGTTGACAAGCCACGTCCAGAATTGGCGCGACACTTGAAACTGTTCATTCACCTCAACAGCGCTATCGATTGCTATAGAACCATCGGGGCGCTGCGGGGTGTAATTCAATTCACACAGAGCAGAGTGGCCTGTTCCCGCGTTGTTCCAGGCGTTAGAGCTCTCTTCGCCGATACCGGGCAACTTCTCCACGAGCGCAATACGCCAAGTCGGCTCAAGCTCTTGAAGGAGGGTGCCCAGCGTGGCACTCATGATTCCACCACCCACGAGTACCGCATCAAAACGTTCCATAATGGCCTAAGTCTAAGCCCGGCGCGCTCCACCTAGACTGTGCGAGTGAATGAGCCCAACAGCCCACCCTGGGTCTTCCTCGTCGTAATCGGACTTATCGGCGGCCTCTTCTCGGGTGCTTTCGGGGTCGGAGGGGGTCTCATCATGGTCCCGCTTTTGCTCTGGTGGACAACATTTGATCAACGCAGAGCCAACGCGACTTCTCTCCTAGCCATTACCCCTGCATCGCTCATCGGAGCAATTTCGTTCAGTATTGGGGGCGTCTTCGAATGGTTCCCCGCACTTTTTGTTGCCCTCGGTAGCGTTGCAGGAGCGCAACTGGGAGCTCGCATTCTCACCCGGATTCCCTTGGCCCCGCTCAAATGGGCCTTCATTAGCTTCATCGTTTTTTCCTCTATTGGGCTTTTCCTTGAAGTGCCCAATCGTGACGGGTCCCTGGAGGTCACGGCCACCACCGCCGTCATACTGCTGGGGCTCGGATTACTGATGGGCGTAGGAGCAGGATTGCTAGGCATCGGCGGGGGCCTCATCGCAACTCCTGCAATCATGCTGTTTTTGGGTGGCAGTGACCTGGCTGCAAAAAGTATTTCTCTCCTTGCCATGGCTCCCGGGGCACTCAGCGGGAGCATTCTCCACGTCCGCCACAAGACCGCCCTGCTCCGTGATGGCGCGTGGGTGGCCACGGGCGCGGTGGTGGCAGCACCCATCGGCGCGTACTTTGCTTTTGCTCTTTCGCCGCGTGTGGCGGCCATTCTTTTTGGGCTCCTCACGGCTTTTGTGGCGATCAGCCTCACCATCAGGGCGATAAGAGAAGGCCGAAACTAAAGAGAAGCGGCCACAATCTCTGCAATTTGAACGGCGTTGAGGGCAGCGCCTTTTCGCAGGTTGTCATTACTCACAAAAAACGCCAAACCACGATTATCTGGCACCCCCTCGTCCTGACGGATGCGACCGACCAGAGTGGGATCAACCCCGGCCGCTTTCAGCGGTGTGGGGGTGTCCACAAGTTCAACGCCTGGTGCCACGGCAAGAAGCGCGGTTGCCTCTGCCGCGGTGAGGGGGTTCTCAAATTCAGCATTTATTTGCAGAGAATGACCGGTGAACACGGGCACACGCACACACGTCCCACTGACAAGGAGGCCGGGTAGGCCCAAAATTTTGCGACTCTCATTGCGAAGCTTCTTTTCTTCATCAGTTTCTCCCAGTCCGTCCTCGACGAGGTTTCCCGCCCGTGGCACGACGTTGAAGCCAATTGTTTCGGGGAAAACAGAAGGAAAAGGCAGGGTCAGCGCGCCACCGTCGTGAACAAGATCCAGAAGTTTGCCGCCCGCCCCGGCCATGACCTGCTCGACGAGCTCCTCGCTGCCTTTAAGCCCCGCGCCGGAAACAGCTTGGTACGTGGAAATAATGAGACGTTTCAGGCCCGCGGCATCGTGCAGGGCTTTCAGTGGCGGCATCGCCGCCATAGTGGTGCAGTTGGGGTTAGCAATGATTCCTTTAGCGGGCGCGCGCGCCTCTTGGGGATTCACTTCCGCCACGACCAAGGGAACTTCGGGGTCCATCCGCCACGCGCTGGAATTATCGATAACAGTAACCCCCGCAGCGACGAATCGAGGAGCTTGTTCTTGAGAGAGTGTCCCTCCAGCACTGAAAATAACGATGTCTAGGCCTGTCGGGTCAGCAAGAGAAACATCCTCCACCACAATCGGTTCACCCCGAAAGAGAAGGTGTTGTCCCGCACTCCTGGCAGAAGCAAAAAACCGAACCCGATCGGCCGGGAAGTCGCGCTCTTCAAGAAGGGTTCGAACAACCTGACCCACCTGCCCCGTTGCCCCCACAACACCCAGAGAAACCACTATCGACCCGTCCCCGCATAGATGGTGGCATCGACGTCCCCATCCAAACCGAACGCGCTGTGAACTGCGCGAACCGCATCGGGCAGGATGTCAGATCGCATAATGACGGAGATTCGAATTTCGCTGGTGGAGATCATCTCTATGTTGACGCCGGCACGAGAAAGTGCGGTGAAAAGCTGTGCCGAAACTCCCGCGTTTGATCGCATTCCCGCGCCGACAACGGAAAGCCGACCGATTTCATCGTCATAAAGCAAGGACTCAAAACCAGAATCCTCTCTCGCAATCTCCAGTGCTTCCATCGCCCGCGCACCATCCTCTTTGGGCAAAGTGAAAGAAATATCGGTGCGACCGGCTTCGTGAACCGACACATTCTGCACAATCATGTCTATATTGGCGCCGGCCTCGGCCACAATGGTGAAAATCCCCGCAGCCTTACCCGGAATGTCTGGCACCCCCACAACCGTGATTTTGGCTTCGCTGGTGTCACCGGCAACGCCTGAAATGATGGGTTCCTCCACGTTGTCTCCTTCGCTGTGGTCCGAGATGAATGTTCCCGATTCTTCCCTAAATGATGATCGAACATGCAACGTCACGTTGTGGCGCCGAGCAAATTCGACTGCTCGAATATTGATGACTTTCGCTCCCGCTGCTGCCAGCTCAAGCATTTCCTCGAACGTCACATGGTCGAGTTTCTGTGCCCGAGGAACCACCCGCGGATCCGCGGTGAAAACCCCATCGACATCTGTATAAATCTCACAGGCCTCGGCCCCCAACACCGCCGCCAGGGCAACCGCTGTGGTGTCGGAGCCACCTCGCCCGAGAGTGGTGATGTCTCGAGAATCATGGTTGAAGCCCTGGAAGCCGGCAACGATGGCGATGGCATTTTCGTCGAGTGCTTCTCGAACGCGGGTGGGGGTGACGTCCACGATGCGCGCCCTTCCGTGTTGGGCATCCGTCATCATGCCGGCTTGGCTTCCCGTGAAGGAGCGGGCATCAAAACCAAGATCGCGAATGGCCATTGCCAGCAAAGACATTGCCATACGCTCGCCGGTGGTAAGAAGCATGTCCATTTCACGCGAGTCCGGGTTGTCACTGACTTGATAGGCCAAATCGATGAGATCATCGGTGGTGTCTCCCATCGCAGAAACAGTGACCACCACATCGTGACCAGCCTTTTTCGCTCGCACAATGCGAGCCGCAACACGTTTGATGCTGGCGGCATTCGCGACGGACGAGCCGCCATACTTTTGCACAATTAATGTCACGGTCTCACCCCGCCCCCAAGGACATGGCCGCGAGGGCGGCCAAGATGTAATTGTACTGCCCCGGCGAAAAACCGCGGTCGGAAGCTACGAGACGCTTCTTCGGCCCTCAAAGGCCCTGCCCAACGTCACTTCATCGGCGTACTCCAGGTCTCCGCCCACAGGAAGCCCGCTTGCCAACCGTGTGACGGTCAGGCCAGGCTGATGCAAGAGCCTGCTGAGATAGGTTGCGGTTGCTTCCCCCTCCAGATTGGGGTCGGTCGCAATGATGACTTCGGACACCTCGGTGGACGCCAGGCGGGACAAGAGTTCTTTTATGCGAAGGTCATCGGGGCCGATGCCATCGATGGGGCTAATAGCGCCGCCGAGGACGTGGTAGAGACCGCGAAACCCCCTGGTGCGCTCGACTGCGAGGACATCTTTCGCCTCCTCCACGACACAAATCATGCTCGAGTTTCGTTTGGGGTCTTGGCAAAAACCGCAGGTGTCGCGCTCAGAAATCATCCCGCACGTCTGACAAAACCGAACTTTTTCTCGCACCGTCTTGAGTAGCTCCGATAGCGCGGAGGGCTCGTAGTTCTCGTTCTGAACGATAAAGAAAGCAATCCTTTGGGCAGATTTGGGTCCAATGCCCGGGAGCCGACCGAATTCATCGATCAGGTCTTGAACAATTCCTTCATACATTGCTACTTCTCCTCATCGCTAGCGACAGGGTGCTCGGAAATCAGCTCTCCCCCTAAAACCTCGCGAATGACAGCTTCACCTACTTGGGAGAGTGAACCCCCGGCAGGGGGCGCTTCTGCCTCGGGTTCTTCCAGGGGCTTGGTCTCGTGAGTGGCGGGTTTTTCCTCCTCAGCACGGGGAGGGGCGACAGTTGGCCAGGAGCCTGCAGGAACTTCCTTGGGGACAGAAGCTACCTCGGGCGGGGCCTCCGGCGCATTGCTCGGGGCGAGCTCCTGGACCTTGAACCTGACACGGTGACCCGCAACCTCAAGAATTGCTTCCCGCACAAGTTCGGCATTGGCGGGTAAACCGGGGCCCTGGGGCTTTTTCAACACCTCTGCACTCGAGAGGCTTGGAAAACCAATCGTCACCACATCATCGTCAAGCCCCACAACACTGGTTCCCACAAGCGCCGTCCACACCGCGCGCTTTTTCTCCCCGATGCCTTCAAGAATTGCAGGCCACGAATCAACCATCAGTTCAGAAGTGAGGGGGGTGGCGGGGACGACCGCGACCGGAGTGGGAGCGGGAGTCGGCGTCGGCGCAGCGGGTGCCGTCGAGGCGCGCGGCGCAGCAGGAGAAGAAGACATCGCGACTGGCCTTGTCTCGGTGCTGGTGCCGCGCGAGACAAGGAGGCGGGCCATCAAAAGCTCAAGGTGAAGCGTTGGTGACGTCGCACCTGTCATCGATGACAAAGCTTCGGCCATGACGTCTGCCATGGTGGAAAGAGCGGGGGTGCCAAGTCCTGTCGCAAGGGACCGCATAACCTCAAGAGAAGCACCACTCGAGCCTGGCAACAGCGCAGCCGCATCGGCTCCCGCCTGGTCAACAATGATGAGGTCTCGGACATACTCGAGAAGGTCTTCTCCAAAACGCCGCGGGTCTTGCCCGGTGTGAATGACCTTATCAAGCGCCTGGAAGGTGGCACTACCGACTCCTGACGCCAAGGAGGTCATTATCTCGGCAAGAAGCTCACCGTGGGTATACCCGAGGAGCCCAATCGCGTGGCCGTAGGTGACCTTAGGCTCGGGTGATCCCGCGATGAGTTGATCCAACACCGAGAGAGTGTCTCGAACAGAACCTCCGCCTGCGCGCACCACCAACGGCAACACGCCCTCTTCAACTTTCACGCCCTCCTTGACACACATCTGCTCCACATACGCCAGTAGCTCAGAGGGGGGAACAAGCCGAAAAGGGTAGTGGTGGGTTCTCGACCGGATTGTTCCGAGGACTTTATCGGGTTCCGTGGTTGCAAAGATAAATTTCACATGCTCCGGCGGCTCTTCCACAATTTTCAGTAGAGCGTTAAATCCTTGCTGAGTCACCATATGGGCTTCGTCTAAAATGAAGATTTTGTAGCGGTCTCTCGCCGGGGCAAAGACCGCTCGTTCGCGCAAATCCCTGGCATCATCGACCCCGTTGTGGCTAGCCGCATCGATTTCCACGACGTCCAAGGACCCGCCTCCGTCGCGTGAGAGCTCAACACAGCTAGGACACGTCCCACACGGAGTGTCAGTGGGACCTGTGACACAGTTCAAACAACGAGCGAGAATTCGCGCAGACGTTGTTTTCCCGCAGCCGCGGGGCCCGCTAAACAAATACGCGTGATTGACGCGGTCGCCCAAGAGCGCTTGGCCAAGCGGATTGGTCACATGAGCCTGACCAATGAGCTCGGCGAACGTTTCTGGCCGGTAACGACGATAGAGAGCTGTGACCACGCTTGGAGCCTACCGGGCAGAGCTGACCAGCGAAGCGGTCTGCTGCGCAATCTCGCGCTCTTCGTTCGTGGGAATCACCATCACCACTGCCCCGGAACCCACCAACGACACAATCCTCGGGTCGCTCCGCGCTTCGGAGTTCAGAGAGGGGTCCAGAGTGAGCCCTAGAAACTCAAGCCCTTGGGTGGCCAGCACTCGTCCCTCCACGGAGTTTTCGCCAATCCCACCCGTGAAGACAAGCGCGTCGAGTCCGCCGAGAAGAGCCGCATAGGCGCCGATGTAGTGGCGTATCCGCCACGCCCACACCCCCAATGCCGCAAGCGCCTGGTCTTCCCCTCGACTAGCCGCCGCTGTGATGTCACGAAAATCTGCGGTACCGGCCAGCGCCAGCAGCCCGCTGCTTTTACTCAGCATTTCCGCAACGTGTTCTGCGGAGAAGGTCCCTGTTCTCAGCAGGTGAGTCACGATGCTGGGGTCAAGGTCCCCAGGTCTGGTGCCCATAACAAGCCCCGACGTAGGAGTGAAACTCATGGATGTGTCCACGCATCGCCCGCCCAGAATGGCGGCGGCAGAGGACCCATTTCCGAGATGAAGACTGACAACGCGGTGAGCACCTGGGTCGCCGTCTAAGAGTGTCGAGGCAACCCTCGACACATACTGGTGGCTGGTGCCGTGGAACCCATACTTACGAATCCCCAGGGATTCTCGGAGCTCTCGTGGCAGCGCAAGTGTCGAGGCTGCCTCAGACAGGGTGTGATGAAAGGCGGTATCAAATACCGCGACGTGGACGAGCTCGGGCAGCGCTTTTTGCGCGGCCGTGATCCCTGCGAGGTTGGCAGGATTATGAAGGGGCGCGAGAGGCGAGAGGTCCACAATGTGGTCCTGGACCTCAGGAGTGATGATGGCAGGTTCCACAAATCTTGCTCCACCGTGGACAACCCTGTGTCCCACAGCATCAATGCGGACACCCGGGGGCACAGACTGAAGGGCCTGCGCTATCGCCTCGCGATGGGTTGGTCCGCTCTCACCGTCGCCGATGTTCTCCACCAATCCCGAATAAAGCGACTCTCCAGTATCGGTGTCGATGATTTGGTACTTGAGGGACGAGGACCCCGCGTTGAGGACCAGAATCTGCATTAGGCCGATTCCTGCGCCTGTATCGCGGTAATTGCTACGGTGTTAATGATGTCTTTCACTGTTGCCCCCCGTGAAAGGTCATTGACGGGCTTGGCTAAACCCTGAAGCACAGGACCGATAGCGACAGCGCCTGCGCTGCGCTGGACCGCCTTGTAGGTGTTATTGCCCGTGTTGAGGTCGGGGAAGATAAACACTGTTGCGGCGCCAGCGAGCTGCGATTGAGGAAGTTTGGCCTCAGCGATGCTGGGCACAATCGCCGCGTCATATTGAATCGGCCCGTCCAGAATGAGATTTGGCCGGCGCTCTCGCACCAGCGCTGTCGCGGTGCGAACTTTGTCCACGCCAGCCCCGAACCCTGAATCGCCCGTGGAATAGGACAGCATTGCCACCCGGGGTTCAATTCCAAAGCGCACCGCTGTTTCTGTGGCAGAAACGGCGATATCCGCGAGCTCCTGTGCAGTCGGGTCAGGAACGATTGCGCAGTCTCCGTAGACCAAAACCCGATCCGCAAGACACATCAAGAAAACGCTGGACACGATGGAGACCCCCGGTGCGGTCTTGATGATTTCGAAGCTGGGTGTGATGGTGTGGGCAGTGGTGTGGGCCGCTCCAGAAACCATTCCATCGACCAGGCCCAAATGCACCATCATGGTTCCAAAATAGGACACATCCGAGACCACCTCCCGGGCAATTTCCTTGCTCATGCCTTTGTGTGCGCGGAGAACTGCGTACTCCTCAGCAAACCGTTCACACAACGTGGGGTCATCAGGAGAGAGAATTCGTGCGGGAGAAATATCCAGCCCTAGCTCGCTCGCACGCTGACGAATCAACACCTCATCACCGAGCAACGTGATGTCCACAATGTCGCGGGAGAGCAGTGTCGCACTTGCCCGAATGATTCGATCATCAAGTCCTTCGGGCAACACAATGTGTTTCTTGTTTTTTCTTGCCCTCTCCAAAAGCGTGTATTGAAACATCAGCGGTGTCACCACATCCGCCACGGTCACGTTCATCCGTTCAAGGAGCGCGTTGGCATCAACATTGGTGTGAAAAAGCTGCAGTGCCGTGTCGTATTTGCGCTGGGAGTCCGCAGCGAGTTTTCCTCTCGCAGAGACCACATGCAGCAC
>CAYUJX010000037.1:0-11691 GCA_964445125.1 uncultured Microbacteriaceae bacterium | reverse complement strand
ACAACTTCGAAGACGCGATCATCCTGTCCCAGAACTTGGTCAAGGACGACACTCTTTCTTCGATTCACATCGAAGAGTATGAGGTTGATGCCCGGGACACCAAGCTCGGTAAGGAAGAAATCACCCGCGACCTGCCCAATGTTGGCCCAGAAATGCTGGCGAACTTGGATGAGCGGGGAATCATTCGCATTGGAGCCGAGGTTCGCCCCGGTGACATTCTGGTCGGCAAGGTCACACCTAAGGGTGAAACCGAGCTGAGTGCCGAAGAGCGTTTACTGCGTGCCATCTTCAACGAGAAGAGCCGTGAAGTTCGCGACACTTCCCTGAAGGTTCCCCACGGTGAGCAAGGCACCATTATCGGCGTCAAGGTGTTTGACGCGGTAGACGGTGATGACGAACTGGGCTCTGGTGTTAATCAGCGTGTGGTCGTCTACATTGCTCAAAAGCGTAAAATCTCTGAGGGTGACAAGCTGGCTGGCCGTCACGGGAATAAAGGCGTTATCGCCAAAATTCTTCCCGTTGAGGACATGCCTTTCCTCGAAGATGGCACCCCGGTCGACATCATTTTGAACCCCCTGGGAGTCCCCGGCCGCATGAACTTTGGTCAGGTCCTAGAAATCCACCTCGGATGGGCTGCCAAGCAAGGCTGGAAGGTGAGCGGTGACCCAGCATGGGCCAAACGTCTTGCCGACGCGGCCAAGGAAGCACTTCCTGGCACAAAGGTCGCCACTCCCGTGTTTGATGGGGCTAGCGAGGAAGAAATTGCTGGCCTGCTGGATTCGACTCTCGTCAACCGCGATGGCAACCGCTTGGTGGGTTCTTCCGGTAAAGCTCATCTTTTTGATGGCCGCTCCGGTGAACCTTTCCCCGCACCTGTCTCCGTGGGGTACATGTACATCCTGAAGCTCCACCACCTCATCGACGACAAGATTCACGCTCGTTCGACAGGGCCGTACTCGATGATCACTCAGCAACCTCTGGGTGGTAAAGCGCAGTTCGGTGGTCAGCGCTTTGGCGAGATGGAAGTGTGGGCGCTCGAAGCGTATGGCGCCTCCTACGCGCTGCAGGAACTTCTGACTATCAAGTCAGATGACATCCTCGGTCGCGTGAAGGTGTACGAAGCCATCGTCAAGGGGGAAAACATCCAGGAGCCTGGTATTCCCGAGAGCTTCAAGGTGCTGATGAAAGAGATGCAGTCACTGTGCCTCAACGTCGAAGTGCTTTCAGCAGACGGCCAAGCTGTTTCCCTGAAGGACTCCGATGACGAGCTCTACCGCGCTTCGGAGGAACTCGGAATCAACATTTCGGCCCGCTTCGAGTCTTCGTCCGTGGACGAAATCTAAGAATTCGACGACAGAAACTAACGAGAGAGATTAATCGTGCTTGAAGCAACAACATTTGACGCCCTGCGCATCGGTCTTGCCACCGCGGAGAACATCCGTGGCTGGTCATACGGTGAGGTGAAGAAGCCAGAAACCATCAACTACCGCACGCTCAAGCCCGAAAAGGATGGCCTTTTCGGCGAGCAAATCTTTGGACCCAGCCGTGACTGGGAGTGCGCGTGTGGGAAGTACAAGCGTGTTCGCTTTAAGGGCATCGTTTGTGAGCGCTGTGGCGTCGAAGTTACGAAGTCGTCTGTCCGGCGCGAGCGTATGGGCCACATTGAGTTGGCTGCGCCTGTCACCCACATTTGGTACTTCAAGGGCGTTCCGTCCCGCCTGGGGTACCTGCTGGATATGGCCCCCAAAGACCTGGAAAAGGTCATCTACTTTGCTGCGTACATGATTATTACGGTGGACGAGGAAGCTCGCCACCGCGAAATGCCGGAGCTTGAAAAGGAACTCCGCCAGGAAATCAAGCAGCTTGAGAAAGAGAAGGACGTTCTTGTTGCAGAGCGTTTGAAGGAACTCGAAAAAGCTCTTGCTGAGCTCGAGGCCACCAACGCTAAGGCCGATCAGAAGCGCAAGACAGATGACGCGGGGAAGAAAGCACTTGGTGCCATCCGCAAAAGCTTCGATGACGGCATCGCCCACTTGGAGCGGGTGTGGGATGATTTCCGCACTCTCAGCGTCGGGGACCTGCGTGCTGAAGACGCCGTGTTCCAGGATGTTCAAGACCGCTACGGTATGTTCTTTACCGCTCACATGGGCGCTGAAGCTATCCGCCAGCGTCTCGAAGCGTTTGACCTTGCCGCGGAATCGATAAGCCTCCGTGATGAAATTGCTAACGGCAAAGGCCAACGCAAGATTCGTGCCATCAAGCGTTTGAAAGTTGTGGCCGCGTTCCTCCAGACCGGTGGGTCACCAGCCTCCATGGTCTTGGAAGTGGTGCCCGTAATCCCACCCGAGCTTCGCCCCATGGTGCAGCTTGATGGTGGGCGCTTTGCGACCTCTGACCTCAATGACCTTTACCGTCGGGTCATCAACCGCAACAACCGTTTGCGTCGTCTGCTGGATTTGGGTGCGCCCGAAATTATCGTGAACAACGAAAAGCGCATGCTCCAGGAAGCTGTTGACGCTCTGTTTGATAATGGTCGTCGTGGCCGCCCCGTTACGGGAACCGGTAACCGTCCGCTGAAGAGCCTTTCTGACATGCTCAAAGGTAAGCAGGGTCGTTTCCGCCAGAACCTGCTCGGTAAGCGCGTGGACTACTCAGGACGATCCGTCATCGTCGTGGGCCCCCAGCTCAGACTCCACCAGTGTGGGCTGCCCAAGATTATGGCACTCGAGCTCTTCAAGCCTTTCGTCATCAAGCGCCTGATGGACCTGGGACACTCCAGTAACATTAAGAACGCTAAGCGGATGGTCGAGCGCTCGCGCCCCGAGGTCTGGGATGTTCTTGAAGAAATCATTCGGGAACGCCCCGTTTTGCTCAACCGCGCCCCTACCCTGCACCGTTTGGGTATCCAGGCCTTCGAGCCACAGCTCGTGGAAGGTAAAGCGATTCAGCTTCACCCCCTCGTGTGTGCCGCATTCAACGCGGACTTTGATGGCGACCAAATGGCCGTTCACCTTCCGCTGTCCGTTGAGGCGCAGGCAGAGGCTCGCGTGTTGATGTTGGCTTCGAACAACATCTTGAAGCCTTCTGATGGCCGCCCGGTCACTGTCCCCACACAGGACATGATTATCGGGTTGCACCACCTCACCACGCTGAAGGAAGGTGCTACCGGAGAGGGACGTGCGTTTAGTTCCGTTGCCGAGGCCATCATGGCCATGGACCAGCATTCGCTGGACCTTAACGCTATGGTCAAAATCCGTATCAAACACCTGTATCTCGCGGATGCCCCCGAGGGCTTCGTCCAGGGCAGCTCCGCGATCCACGACACCTCTCTGGGTCGCGCGCTGTTCAACGAGAGCCTTCCCGAGGATTACCCCTGGGTGGCAGATGTTGCGGACAAGGGATTGATTTCTTCTCTTGTCAACGATCTGGCTGAGCGCTACCCCAAGGTCGCCGTCGCTGAGACCCTTGACCGGGTCAAGGACGCCGGTTTCTACTGGGCCACCCGTTCGGGTGTGACGGTGGCGTTGAGTGACGTGCTGACTCCCAAGAACAAAAAAGAGATTATCGCCAAGTACGAGAAGCTCGCGACAAAGATTCAGTCCCAGTTTGAAAAGGGTCTCATTTCTGATGTCGAGCGTCGTCGTGAACTGGTGGAGGTGTGGAGTGCGTGTACGAAGGAAGTGAACGATGAAATGCGCGCTGCCTTCCCCGTGGATAACACCATTAACCGCATGGTCACCTCTGGTGCTCGCGGTAACTGGTTGCAGGTAGGAAACATTGCCGGCATGCGTGGTTTGGTCTCCAATCCGCGCGGTGAAGTTATCGCCCGCCCGATTCTCTCCAGCTACCGCGAAGGCCTCTCGGTTGCCGAATACTTCATTGCCACCCACGGTGCGCGTAAAGGATTGGCTGATACCGCTCTTCGTACCGCTGACTCGGGGTACCTGACCCGTCGACTGGTCGATGTGGCACAGGATGTGATTATCCGTGAGGATAACTGTGGCACGACCAAGGGAATTTCTTTCCCGATCGCGACAAAGAATGCCGAGGGCGAATGGGCTCGCGCAGAAAACGTGGCGAACGAGGTCTATGCCCGTAACTTGGCGGCCGAGGCGACCACCGAGGAGGGCACGGTTATCGCGCCCGCGGGTGTGGACGTCGGAGACGTGCTAATCAAAGAACTCGTCGCCAGTGGCGTGCGGGAAATCCTTGTTCGCTCGGTGTTGACCTGTGAATCCCTCGTTGGTGTGTGCGCTGCGTGTTACGGGCGCTCACTTGCCTCGGGAATTGCCGTGAACTTGGGTGAAGCTGTCGGCATCATTGCCGCACAGTCGATCGGTGAGCCCGGCACCCAGCTGACAATGAGAACCTTCCACACGGGTGGTTCGGCCTCGGCAGATGACATCACCCAGGGTCTGCCCCGCGTGACGGAACTCTTCGAAGCTCGTACCCCGAAGGGCGCAAGTCCCATTGCTGAAGCTAATGGACGCATCTCGATTGAGGAGACGGACACCCAGTACAAGGTCATTTTGACCCCCGACAACGGTGATGAACCCGTTCCTCACACCGTCTCCAAGCGCATGAGCATGCTCGTGGAAGATGGCCAGAGCATTTTGCTGGGCCACCAGTACCACGAGGGCCCCGTGGACCCGAAGGAAGTTCTTCGTGTCAAGGGTGTCCGTGCCGTCCAGGAGCATTTGGTCGACGGTGTTCAAAGCGTGTATGGCTCACAGGGTGTGCCCATCCACGACAAGCACATCGAGGTTATTGTTCGCCAGATGATGCGCAAGGTGACCGTGGTGGACCACGCAGATACTGACCTGCTTCCGGGCGAGTTGGTAGACCGCACCCGCTACAACTCGATTAACCGAGAAGCTCTAGGTGAAGGCAAAAAGACGGCATCTGCTCGTCAGGAAGTCATGGGAATTACCAAGGCTTCCCTGGCAACAGAGTCCTGGCTCTCGGCGGCCTCCTTCCAAGAGACCACCAGGGTTCTTACCGAAGCTGCCATGCAGGGCAAGAGTGATCCGTTGGTCGGTCTCAAAGAGAACGTCATCATCGGAAAGCTCATCCCCGCTGGTACCGGGTTGGCGACCTACCGCGACGTTACCGTCGAGCCCACCGAAGAAGCCCGTGCTGAGCACTACCCAGCGCGCTTGTTCGCCAGTGACGCTGACTTCGGATCCGGAGATGATCTGTCCTTCGTGGACTTTGACTCCTTCGCGGAACCCGGTGAAGCGGCGAAAGGTGCTGGCGCAGAATAAAGCGCAAGTCTGAGCAAAAGGGCCAGCAGTGCTGGCCCTTTTGCCATTCTGGGGATAACTTATTCCCGTCTTGCTGTCACTGCCTAGCGTGAGGGGGTGCACCCCACAACGATCCTGATCCTGCACGTCGTAGTGGCGGGAGTGGGGCTGCGGCTTGCGGTGGTTGACCTAGCGGAACATCGACTACCCAACCGTCTTACCTTTCCTTTGGCGATCGTGGTACTTGTTGTCGCCTGGTGGGGGGGCGACCGCGTCATTCTGGTGGAGGGTTTTACCGAGGCAGCTCTCACCGCGGGGGTGTTTTCGTTGCTCGCTCTCCTGCCTTCCAGGCCTTTAGGCATGGGTGATGTGAAACTCCAAGCGATACTCGGTTTCTACCTTGGTGTGGTCGCCCCAGGGTTGGGAATAATCGGGGCCGTCCTCTCCTGTGTGATTGGGGGAATAGTGGCCTTTTTCCTTCTGGTACGGGGGAAGATTGGGCCCAACGATGCCCTAGCTTTTGGGCCTTTCATGATGGCGGCGACTTTCCTGTGTGTGTGGTGGGAAGAAAGTGGGATAATCATTTGACCGCAGGCATTTTCGGTATTACTGTGGGACTTTGTGTGTGTGATGGCGCGCCCGTCTTGTGTGTCCAGGTTCTGGGCGCAGAGGACACGAGTCATCAGCTCCGCAAAATTGGGTCCAGAGGTACGCACAGCGGCAACGCTGTGACACCAACCCCCACGGCATACCAAGCGTTAGTCGCCTCGCGCGGCTTGGTGAAGATGTCGCTGGGTGGTGGAAAACATGCCACTACCTAGTAACCACCATCGAACAGCTGTCACCGTGCAGCGCATATAAGGAGTGAACTGTGCCAACGATTCAACAGTTGGTCCGTAAGGGACGCAAAGCTAAGGTTTCTAAGAGCAAGGCGCCTGCCCTGAAGGCCAACCCCCAGCAGCGTGGAGTGTGCACGCGTGTCTACACAACGACCCCGAAGAAGCCGAACTCGGCTTTGCGCAAGGTCGCTCGTGTGAAGCTTTCCAACGGAACCGAAATCACCGCCTATATTCCCGGCGAGGGCCATAACCTGCAAGAGCACTCTATGGTGCTCGTGCGTGGTGGCCGAGTGAAAGACCTCCCCGGTGTCCGTTACAAAATTGTCCGTGGCGCCTTGGATACTCAGGCCGTAAAAAACCGCAAGCAGGGTCGTAGTCTCTACGGCGCGAAGATGGAGAAGAAGTAATGCCTCGTAAAGGTCCCGCTCCCAAGCGTCCGGTTGTTGCCGATCCCGTCTACGGTTCACCCGTCGTGTCCCAGCTCGTCAACAAGATTCTGGTTCAAGGCAAAAAAGGCCTCGCTGAGCGCATTGTGTATGGCGCACTCGAAGGTGTGACCACGAAGAGCGGTCAGGACGCTGTTGTGACGCTGAAGAAGGCGCTCGATAACGTACGCCCCACTTTGGAAGTTCGGTCTCGTCGGGTCGGTGGTTCCACCTACCAGGTCCCCGTTGAGGTCAAGCCTCACCGTGCCAACACGCTCGCACTCCGTTGGCTGTCTAGCCACGCCAAAAACCGGCGTGAGAAGACGATGACCGAGCGTTTGACTAACGAAATCTTGGATGCTTCCAACGGCCTCGGTGCCGCGGTAAAGCGTCGTGAAGATACCCACAAAATGGCAGAAGCCAACAAGGCTTTCGCCCACTACCGCTGGTAGACATTCTCTCTCTACTCATCCCCACCACCTACTTGGAGGAACACTGTGGCACAGGACGTGCTAACTGACCTGAAAAAGGTCCGCAACATCGGCATCATGGCGCACATCGATGCCGGAAAGACCACAACAACAGAGCGCATTCTGTTTTACACCGGTATTTCTCACAAAATCGGTGAAGTACACGATGGTGCTGCCACGATGGACTGGATGGCGCAAGAGCAAGAGCGCGGCATTACCATTACCTCCGCGGCGACCACCTGCTTCTGGGACAACCACCAAATCAACATCATCGATACCCCAGGACACGTGGACTTCACCGTTGAGGTGGAGCGCAGCCTTCGTGTTCTCGATGGTGCCGTTGCCGTCTTTGATGGCAAGGAAGGCGTGGAGCCCCAGTCCGAGACTGTGTGGCGCCAGGCCGACAAATACAACGTGCCCAGAATCTGCTTCGTCAACAAGATGGACAAGCTCGGCGCTGACTTTTACTACACCATAGACACCATCGTTAAGCGTCTGGGGGCAAAACCCCTGGTTATTCAGTTGCCAATTGGTTTCGAGTCCACTTTCACCGGTGTGGTCGACATTGTGGAAATGAAGGCTCTCATCTGGCCCGGTGACTCTAAAGGTGATGTGACGTTGGGTGCTGAATACGAGACCCGCGAAATCCCCGAAGAACTCAGAGCAAAAGCTGAAGAATACCGCGCACTGCTCATCGAAGGGGTTGCTGAATCCAGCGAGGAATTGCTGGAGAAGTTCATCACCGGAGAAGAGATTTCGATTGCAGAAATCATGGCGGGAATTCGGTCGATGACCATTGCCGGCGAGGCTTACCCTGTCCTGTGTGGATCGTCTTTCAAGAACCGCGGTGTGCAGCCGATGCTCGACGCGGTCATCAACTACTTGCCTTCACCACTGGATGTTCCCCCCATGGAGGGACACGATATTCGTGATGCGGAGAAGATGATTGAGCGGAAGCCTTCAGCTACCGAACCGTTCTCAGCTTTGGCCTTCAAAGTTGCCGTTCACCCCTTCTTCGGCCGCCTGACCTACATCCGCGTGTACTCGGGGGGACTTGACTCCGGTGCGCAGGTGATTAACTCCACCAAAGATAAGAAGGAGCGCATCGGGAAAATCTTCCAGATGCACGCCAACAAGGAGCACCCGGTTGACAAGGTGTCCGCTGGACACATTTACGCCGTGATTGGTTTGAAAGACACGACGACCGGGGACACCCTGTGTGATCCTGCTCAGCCTGTCGTCCTCGAGTCGATGACCTTCCCCGAGCCCGTTATTGAGGTTGCAATTGAGCCCAAGACGAAGGCTGACCAGGAGAAACTTTCTCTGGCCATCCAGAAGCTAGCGGAAGAGGACCCAACGTTCCGTACCGAGCAAAACGTGGAGACCGGTCAGACCGTCATCAAGGGTATGGGTGAGCTTCACCTCGACATCCTTGTTGACCGCATGAAGCGCGAATTCAACGTGGAAGCCAACGTGGGCAAGCCCCAGGTGGCCTACCGTGAGACGATCCGTATGACGATTGACAAAATCGATTACACCCACAAGAAGCAAACGGGTGGAAACGGACAGTTCGCGAAGGTTCAAAT
The DNA here is from genome assembly GCA_964445125.1 of uncultured Microbacteriaceae bacterium. Taxonomy (GTDB): domain Bacteria; phylum Actinomycetota; class Actinomycetes; order Actinomycetales; family Microbacteriaceae; genus Pontimonas. The sequence continues at coordinate 3,128 of CAYUJX010000037.1, read as the reverse complement.
TTCACTCGAGCCTCTCGAGGTCACGGGTGAAACCATGTACGAATTTGTTAATAAAGTGAGCGGTGGACGTATTCCTAGGGAGTACATCCCCTCCGTTGACGCAGGAATTCAGGACGCCATGCAGGTCGGCGTCCTTGCGGGCTACCCAACCGTGGGTGTCAAAGCGACACTCCTGGATGGGCAGTATCACGACGTCGACTCTTCGGAAATGGCGTTTAAAATTGCTGGATCGATGGTCTTCAAAGAGGCCGCGAGAAAAGCAAAACCTGTCTTGCTCGAGCCGTTGATGGCTGTCGAGGTGCGAACCCCAGAGGAATACATGGGCGACGTCATCGGCGACTTGAACTCGAGGCGCGGGCAAGTGCAGAGCATGGAGGACGCAACCGGCGTAAAAGTCGTGCGCGCTCTCGTGCCACTCTCGGAAATGTTCGGATATGTGGGTGACCTTCGGTCGAAGACCTCCGGTCGCGCCGTGTATTCGATGACGTTCGAGACGTACGCTGAAGTCCCGAAGGCTGTGGCCGACGAGATTATTCAGAAGGGCAAGGGCGACTAAGCCCGAAGAATAGGCTCGCAAGGCCTACAACAAGACAAGCAACCAATCGTCTGTTCCCACAAGGTTCAGACCAACAGTCCCGAGGAGGACCATAGTGGCTAAGGCCAAGTTCGAGCGGACCAAACCGCACGTCAATATCGGTACGATCGGTCACGTCGACCACGGCAAGACCACCCTTACCGCTGCTATTTCCAAGGTGCTCGCAGATCGTCACCCTTCCGCTATCAACAAGGTGCGTGACTTCGCATCCATTGACTCAGCTCCGGAAGAGCGCCAGCGCGGTATCACCATCAACATCTCCCATGTGGAGTATGAGACTGAGAAGCGTCACTATGCTCACGTGGACGCTCCTGGTCACGCTGACTACATCAAGAACATGATCACCGGTGCCGCACAGATGGACGGTGCAATCCTCGTGGTTGCCGCCACTGACGGACCGATGGCTCAGACCCGTGAGCACGTTCTGCTCGCCAAGCAGGTGGGTGTTCCTTACCTCTTGGTCGCGCTGAACAAAGCAGACATGGTCGACGATGAGGAAATTCTCGAACTTGTTGAAATTGAGGTTCGCGAACTGCTCACGAGCCAAGGCTTCGACGGCGACAACGTCCCCGTGATCCAGGTTTCCGGTCTGAAAGCCCTCGAGGGTGACGCAGCCTGGGGCGACAAGATCATGGAGCTCATGGAGGCCGTGGACAACAACGTTCCTGACCCCATCCGCGACAAGGACAAGCCTTTCTTGATGCCCGTTGAAGACGTCTTCACCATCACGGGTCGCGGGACGGTTGTTACCGGGCGCGCCGAGCGTGGAACGCTTTCTATCAACTCGGACATCGAAATCGTGGGTATTCGTCCCACGCAGAAGACGACCGTCACGGGTATCGAGATGTTCCACAAGCAGCTCGATGAAGCGTGGGCCGGCGAGAACTGTGGTTTGCTGCTTCGCGGCACGAAGCGCGAAGACGTGGAGCGTGGACAGGTTGTTGTCAAACCTGGTTCTGTGACGCCTCACACTGAGTTCGAAGGAACCGCCTACATCCTCGGTAAGGAAGAGGGCGGTCGTCATAACCCGTTCTTCACCAACTACCGTCCCCAGTTCTACTTCCGCACAACTGACGTGACTGGCGTTATTTCGCTGCCTGAGGGCACCGAGATGGTTATGCCCGGAGACACCACGGATATGACTGTTTCCCTGATTCAGCCCATCGCCATGGAAGAGGGCCTCAGCTTCGCCATCCGTGAGGGTGGACGCACTGTGGGCGCCGGAACCGTAACAAAAATCATCAAGTAGTTCACTGATTGAATCAAAGGGTCCAGGGCTTACCCCCTGGGCCCTTTGTCTTTTCCGAATACGAGAGAGATGACCATGACAATCCCCGCTCCCACAAAAGTCCGAGACGTGACGCCCGACGTGGCCCGAGGTTTTGCCCTCTGGGGCATCATCGTCGTCAACGTGGCCTACTTCTCGACCTCGGTCACCAACGGAGTCACGGGCGACTCGATCGAGGGCGCAGCGGACGGCGTGGCCGCTTTCGTCGTTCAGGCCTTTGCCCTGGGAAAGTTTTACCTCCTATTTTCCTTTCTCTTCGGGTACAGCGCGCAGTACGTGATGAAAGACACTCTCGGAGGTCGACGGCGATGGACCTTGCGCAACGTCGGACTCGTTGTGCTGGGTGTGCTGCATGCTTCTCTCTTTTATACGGGCGATATCCTCTTCCTTTATGGCATTTTAGGAATGTTGCTCATCGTGTTCGTGGGGCGCTCTGATCGGTCCATTACGGCCTGGGCCAAGGGGATCTACGGCTTCATGGTTGTGCTCCTCATGAGCCTGGCAGCGCTGATTTGGGCGGGGGAGATTTCGGGTCAGACCGCCGCGGACACCCCTGTCCGCGGCTACGAGGAAGTAGTGAGGTCGGGGACGTTTTTGGAATCCATTCCCGCTCGTTTTGATCTGTGGATCAATGAGCAGGTGTTCTTCGTCCTCTTTCAAGGCCCGCTCACGTTCGTCGCCTTTTTGCTCGGAGTGCTTGCCTCCAGGAGCTCGTTATTGGGTGCCACCCACGGCGCGTCCCGGGCGCGCCGGCTGATGGGCTGGGGTTTTGGTGTGGGACTGCCTCTTCAGCTCGCCGGCGCCGCTGTGTGGCTTTCTAATGAAATGTCTGCGACGCCTTCCGAGGCAGTTTCCGACAGTGCCTTTTTCTTCAGTTTTGTTACAGCACCATTGCTCACCTCTGGGTATATCGGAGCATTGGTGTGGATTGTGCATCGTGCTCCACGCGTTTTAAGTCTCTTGGCGTATCCCGGCCGCATGTCATTGACCGTCTACCTGTCTCAGTCTGCGGTGTTGAGTTTGATTTTCGGAGCATGGGGCCTCGGTCAGTATCAGGCCCTTCCCTACTGGGTAAACGTGCTGATTGCACTGGGCGTTGCAGCGGCGTTAACACTGGTCGCCCGAGTGTGGCTGAACTTCTTCTCTCAAGGGCCCGGGGAATTTGCCCTGACGTGGTTCTCTAAACTCGGGGCTCCAAAACAACCCACCGTTCGGTGAGTGGTCGCAGGTCACAAAGGGCGTGAA
>CAYUJX010000036.1:5180-11880 GCA_964445125.1 uncultured Microbacteriaceae bacterium | reverse complement strand
CCGTCAACCAGGTCGAGCTGCATCCCGCGTTCCAACAGCGCAAAGCCCGGGCTTTTGGCGACGATAAAGGAATTCTGACGGAAGCCTGGGGGCCCCTAGGTCAGGGTAAGTACGAGCTCGCGGACCTTCCCGGGCTCAACGAGATTGCTGCCAAAACTGGCAAAACGATTCAGCAGGTTGTTCTGCGCTGGCACCTCCAGGAAGGTGTCATCGTGTTCCCCAAGAGCGTCCGCAAGGAGCGCTTAGCGGCAAACCTTGACGTTTTTGACTTTGTTCTTGACGCCGAAGACATGGCCACCATGGTGGCGATGGACTCTGGTCGACGGGTGGGGACACACCCGGATGACGGCAACTGGTAGCACCTCGATGAATCGCCTCTCTCAGGCGGTTAGCCCCTACCTGCTTGCTCACGCGCATCAGAGTGTGGAGTGGTACCCATGGGGTGACGAAGCGTTTGCTGAGGCAGCCAGGCGTGATGTTCCGGTAATGATATCCATTGGGTATCGCACCTGTCACTGGTGTCATGTGATGTCGCGAGAAAGCTTTGATGACCGCGCCACCGCTGAGTTGCTCAACGAGCACGTTGTGTCCATCAAAGTGGACAGGGAAGAACATCTCGATGTGGACGCCACGTACCTCGCTCAAGCCGCAGCCTTCACGCAGAATCTGGGGTGGCCTCTCACCATCTTCGCCACCCCCGAAGGGCGTGCCTTTTATGCCGCGACCTATCTGCCCCCGGTACCGCGGGAGGGGCTCCCTTCTTTTTCTGACGTCGTCAATGCTGCTTCCCAAGCGTGGAGAAATAATCGCGCCGAAGTGCTGCAAAGCTCGTCAGCGCTCGTGGACGCCTTGGCTGTAGCCAGCTCCACCCTCCACGACACCCAACACCCGGAGGTGACGCCAGAAGACCTGAGTGCGGTGGTGGGATACCTGCGCGAGCTCGAAGACCCGGAGCACGGGGGGTTCGGGCGGGCGCCAAAGTTTCCGCTTGCTCCGCTACTCAACTTTCTTGGGGGCCGGGGATCACTGGGGGACGAGCACGCGAGCACTCTGGCTCGGCGGGTGTTAGATCGTTACGCTCAGTCGGATTTATTTGATTCAGTCGAAGGGGGTTTCTTTCGCTACTCCACGCAAGCGGATTTCTCCGACCCCCACTATGAACGCATGCTCTATGACAACGCTGGGTTACTCATGGCGTATTCGCGCCAGCAAATGCCTAATGTCGCGGCAAAAATAGTGGGGTTTTTGTCCTCTCAGCTCGCCGTGGGGGAAGGTCTGGGTACGGCTTTCGCCAGTGGGCAAGATAGCGAGAGCACCATCGAGGGGGTCTCCAGTGAAGGAGGCTACTACCGCAGAGATGCGAAGGCTCGAGCTCTTTTAGAGCCCCCCGCGCTCGATGACAAAATAGTGACGGGCTGGAACGGGCAAGCACTCGAAGCGCTTGCCCACGCCCATCGCGCAGGAGTTGAGGGGAATCCGGGGCTGTTAGGCGCGCGCATTGCGAGCTGGCTGCTCGATCACCATGTTCGAGCTGATGGTTCACTTATTCGCGTTTCTCGAAACGGCGTGCACAGTAATGCGCCTGCAACATTGGAAGATTACGGCAGTTTGGCGCTGGGTTTACTCGAGTTGGGAATGGCTCTGGGACGCGCAGATTTTGCTGCACGAGGTGGTGCCCTTGTAGAGCGTGCGCGGGTGGAGGAAGCAGAGCGAGCGGACCCCGTGTTGCTCTCCAAAGGTTTGGCGGCCGAGGGTCTCGCGTCCGGGGACATTTCCGAGGGGGCAAGTCCCTCAGGACGTTCCTCCATGGCGCTTGCCCTGTTGCGTTGGTCTCACTTGATGTCTCGTCCTGCGTTGCGCGAAGAAGCCCTCGCGCTGGTGGCGCCCTATGTTTCCCAGGCCCTCCAACAACCGCTGGGGCTCGGGGGAGTGTTACGTGTGCTCTCGGAATACGCCGCTCCGGCTCGCGAACTGGTCGTGGTCGGCGAGGAGAGCGAGCTCGGAGACGTCGCCCGCACGTGGCATCCTGATGGTGCTGTGTGCTTAGTCCTCACCCCCGCCCAAGGCGCCGAGTTCTTGGCGATCGGGTGTGATCTTGTGGAAGGCAGATTAGAGACACCGGTGCCCACGGCGTACCTCTGTGAACGCGGGGTGTGTGCTCTTGGGGTGACCGATGCCACAGCGCTTTCTGACCAACTGACACAATGAAATGGTGCTGATCCTTGCCGCGACACCCCTGGGGAATCTTGGTGACGCCAGCCCGCGCTTAGTGGAAACCTTGCGCACAGCTGATCTCATCGTTGTGGAAGATACGCGGATGACGAAGAAGCTGATGTCGATGCTCGACATCGATTCCAGCGCACCCATGCTCGTTGCCAATGAGCACTCCGAGGCGGGGGTCATTGGTCGCGTGCTAGAAGCCGCCGCGCATTCGGACGTAGTGTTTGTTTCCGATGCCGGTATGCCGGGAATTAGTGACCCCGGCTACGCCGTGATGGCAGCAGCGAGGGCGAGGGCGGCGGGTGTCGCGGTTACTATTATTCCTGGCCCCAGCGCGGGAATCAGCGCGCTTGCTCTCAGCGGTTTGCCCACCGATCGTTTCGTCCACGAAGGGTTTATTCCCCGGAAGGGACGAAAAGGATATTTCGAATCCTTGGCAACGCAAGAGCGCACCATGGTGTTTTTTGAATCCCCCCACCGTCTCGCTTCCACGCTCACCGATGCGGCCTCGGTCTTTGGTCCTGATCGTGAAGCGTGTGTCGCCAGGGAACTCACCAAAATGTTTGAAGAAGTCGCCTGGGGGACGCTCGAAGAATTGGCTCACCGGTTTGCCCAGGGAACGAAAGGCGAGGTTGTGGTGGTTATCGCGGGCAAACCCGCCGAGGCCACCGGCATCGACGAGGCCCTCGCGCAGGTGGAGGGGCTGATTACGGACGGTGTAAAGCGCTCCGATGCGTGCGCACGAGTGGCTAAAGCCACTGGTATCCCCAAGCGGGCGCTGTATAGCGCGAGTATCAGCGCACACCCGTAGGATTGAGACTCGATGGCCCTTTCTGAATCTGACTCCTTTTTCATCGCGACACCGATTTTCTATGTCAATGACGTGCCGCATATTGGGCACGCTTACACGGAGGTCGCCGCGGACGCTCTCGCCCGTTGGATGCGCCAAAGCGGCATAGACACCTGGTTTTTGACCGGCACCGACGAGCACGGTCAAAAAATCATGCGCACTGCCCTGGCCAACGGGGTCACCCCCAAAGAATGGGCCGACCGTTTGGTGGAACAAGCGTGGAAGCCGCTTCTGAAAACTCTTGATTTGGCCAACGATGATTTCATCAGGACCACGGATGAACGCCACAAAACTGCCGTGAAGACGTTCCTCACCCTGCTGCACGACAAGGGCTTTATCTACCAGGGTGAATACGAAGGCTTTTACTGCGTGGGGTGTGAAGAGTACAAACCCCTTGTGGATTTGGAAGACGGGGTCGGGGAGTTTGACGGGTCCAAACTCTGCCCCATTCACTCTCGTCCAGTGGAGGTACTCAAAGAAGAAAACTATTTCTTCAAGATGAGCACCTTCCAACAAGATTTGTTAGACCTGTATGCCCGCCAACCTGATTTCATTCAGCCGGCAAGTGTGCGCAACGAAATCATTGCTTTCGTGAATCGCGGTCTCGATGACCTTTCCATTTCACGTTCCAATATTGACTGGGGCATCGAAGTGCCCTTCGATGACACACACGTCACGTATGTGTGGTTTGAAGCGCTCTTGAACTACATCACGGCTACCGGTTGGGGCGCGGACGAGGAAAGCTTCGAGAAAAAGTGGCCAGCCGTTCACCTGGTGGGTAAAGATATTGCGCGGTTTCACGCTGTCATCTGGCCTGCCATGTTGATGGCTGCGGGTTTGGCGCCCCCCAAAAAAGTGTTTGCTCACGGCTGGTTGCTGGTCGGTGGTGAAAAGATGTCCAAATCTAAACTCACGGGAATAGCGCCCTCGGACATTACCGATGTTTTTGGGTCGGACGCTTTCCGCTACTACTTTTTGCGTGCTATCACCTTTGGTTCCGATGGTTCTTTCTCGTGGGAAGACCTGTCCGCTCGCTATGAAGCCGAGCTGGCCAACGGGTTGGGGAACTTGGCCTCCCGCGTCATGGCCATGGTCACTCGCTATCGCGGCGGCACTGTGCCGGAGATGCCTGACTCTCAGCCTGCAGACGAGGCCATCCAAGCGGTCATGCTGGAGGCGGTGGCACACGCGGACACCGCCATGCACGCTTTTGCGCCCCATGAAGCTTTGGCGCAGATCTGGCGCATTGTGGAAAGTGTGAACGGCTACATCACGGCGCAAGAGCCGTGGGTGTTGGCCAAAGACGACGCTTTAGCCGAGCGCCTCGACGCCGTCTTGTATACCTCGCTAGATGCCCTGCGGGCTCTCGCGGTTGTTCTGTCACCGTTTATGCCCCAGGCCACCGCAAAACTCTGGGAAGCACTCGGGGCCAACGAGTCGCTCGGGGGAATCACGGCTCAACGTGTCGGTGACGCCGGTGTTTTCGGTTTACTCCCCCCTGGCTCCGCGATAGGCGAGCTGTCTGCTTTGTTCCCCCGCATTGAGCACGACGCCTAAGCCGATGCAGTCTCCCGCCGAAGCGCTTCCTCCCCACCTTCGCACCAGGGGAGGTGGGGAATCCGGGGGTCGCGAGATCGCCTACCCTCCCGCGCCACCGCCATTATCGGTCGGGGTATATGACAATCACGCGCATCTCGAGTTCGCGGATGGGGATAATCCGCTCAGCTACACCGAGCACCTTGATCGAAGCGGTGCTGTAGGAGTCCTTGGGGTCATTCAGGTCGGAACAGATGTCGAAACGTCCCGTTGGTCAGCCGCATTGGCTGCACGGGAACCCCGAGTGCTTGCTGCGGTGGCGATTCACCCGAATGAAGCGCCCACGCTTCATACCCAAGGTGAATTAGAACAGGCGATGGACGTGCTTGATGAACTTGCCGCGCTTCCTCGGGTCGTCGCTATTGGGGAAACGGGCTTGGATTACTTTCGCACGCAAGAAAACCTGCAGGAAGTCCAACGCGACGCCTTTCGGGCGCATATTGCCCTGGCGAAGAAGCACGATCTCGCGTTGCAAATTCATGATCGTGATGCCCACGATGATGTGGTCGCTATCTTGAAAGAGGTAGGCGCACCCGAGCGCACCGTTTTCCATTGTTTCAGCGGGGATGGGGACCTGGCCGAGATATTAGCCCGCGAGGGTTGGTATGCGTCATTTTCGGGGACAGTGACGTTCAAAAATTCTGTCGGCCTTCGCGACGCACTTACCGTCATGCCGCGTTCACGAATCTTGATTGAGACGGATACTCCGTTTTTGACACCCATGCCTTTCCGGGGAAAACCCAACAGCCCCTACATGATTCCCTACACACTGCGCGCCATGGCGCACACCCTGGACATGGACGAAAGCCTGTTGGCTGCTCAACTCACCAGCAATACTCAAGACGTCTATGGGCGATTCGATGATGAACCCTTAGCGGCCCCAGATTCAGTGATTCGTGAGCACTGATAATCCCTCTGCGCTTCTGGGCGCCGGGGAGATTCGGGCACTGGCCGCTGGGCTGGGATTGGTGCCGACAAAAAAGCTGGGACAAAACTTCGTCCACGATGCGAACACGGTGCGAAAAATTGTCTCTTTGGCCAAGCTCGAACCTGGTGACCATGTCCTGGAAGTAGGCCCCGGTTTAGGTTCCCTCACCCTGGGTTTGCTTGATGCCGGAGCCGAGATGACCGCGATAGAAATTGATCCCCGGTTGGCGAGTCTCCTCCCTCACACCATTGCGGCCCACCAACCGCACGGGCGCTGTGAGGTGATTGTCGCTGATGCCATGGACGTCACCGAACTGGCCACCCCCCCCACCGTGTTGGTAGCAAACCTTCCCTATAACACTTCTGTTCCCATTGTCCTTCATCTGCTGCGCACGTTCCCCAGCCTTCGCCGGGTGCTCGTCATGGTGCAATCGGAGGTGGCCGAACGCCTCGCGGCGTCACCGGGGTCCAAAGCGTATGGCTCTCCCAGCGTGAAAGCAGCCTGGTTTGGTCGGTGGAGTATCGCGGCCCCGGTCTCGCGGCAAGTTTTTTGGCCGGTGCCCAATGTTGACTCTCTCCTGGTGGCGATGGAGGCCACCGCGCCTCCTGGAGACGAGAATCTGAGACGCGTTCTCGATGCCACGGTTACCCATGCTTTTCGGTCACGACGAAAAATGGCCAGGGGCGCTCTTGCCGAGTATTTAGGTTCCACGAGCGTCGTTGCGATGATCGAAAAAGCCGGGTTGGACCCCACCGATCGCGGGGAAGCGTGGTCGCTTGAGGAGTTTGTGGCGTTAGCGAAAGTGGTGAGGGACTCGTGAGCTCCGCCCGCGAAGTATCCACGGCCTGGATTGTGCTGGGTGTGCTCGGAGGGGCGCTTCTCGGGGGCTTCGTCGGCGGTGGAGGGCCCGTGTTAGAGGCCATCACGTGGGGTGCGCTCGGAGTGATGGTGTTTCTTGTGGTGTCCGCCCTGCCCCTGCTGTCACTCGGCCGGGCCGTGTCGCAGCCACGGGTGCTGGCGGCCCTGTTTGCCCTGAACCTGCTGGTGGTACCCGTGGTGGCCTTTGTGCTCTCTCGGGTGCTGTGGCAACACCCTGCCTTGCAAGT
>CAYUJX010000036.1:0-5080 GCA_964445125.1 uncultured Microbacteriaceae bacterium | reverse complement strand
CTCCAAGCCGTGGCCGCAAGGAGGGCATCTGCAGCTCGCCTGCGCTACCGTCTTCGCCGCGCCACTATTGCGTCGATAGCGCTGGCAGCCGCCTTGGTGTTGTGGACGCGGGTGCCAGACCACCTGGGGGAACTGAACGAATTGTTTCGACTGGTCCCGTTGTTTTTCGCCTTTCTGGTGCTCATGGCGCCATTGGGCTTTTTGGCAGGAGTGTTGGCAAGCCTGAGTCCGCCAGAAAAACGGGCCATCATGATTGTGGGCGCTGGCCGTGGCGGGGTCATCATGTTGCCCATTGCGATGGCCATGGAATCTGAGGTCTGGGGCGTGATACCGCTCGTCGTGGTCACCCATCTGACGATGGAAATCATCGGTATGAGGGTCTATCAATCCATTGTTCCCGAAATTGTCCCCTTCGATCACCCGTAGAGCCCGGGTAATCTAAAGCCATGTCGCGCCGTGTTGTTGCTCGTGCCCCGGGGAAAATCAACCCAATATTGCACGTGGGGCCTCTCACCGGGGAGGGCTATCACGAGCTCTTCACCCTTTTTCATGCTCTTGATATCTGGGAGACCGTGGAAGTCAGTGATTCCACGGAATATTCCCTCACCCTAGAAGGCAGTGTTCCGTTGGGGCAGGTGCCCCTCGACGAGAGCAACATAGTGGTGAAGGGAGCGAAGGCCCTCGCGGCAGAAATCGGACATGACGGCGCGGCCACACTCCACATCAAGAAAGCAATCCCGGTGGGTGGCGGTATGGGCGGGGGCTCTGCGGATGCCGCTGCAGCTCTGGTAGCACTGAACGAACTCTGGGGTTCCCAGGCTGACACCGAGACCTTGCATCGAATCGCACTCAGCCTGGGGGCGGATGTCCCCTTTGCGCTCCTCGGGGCAAGCGCTCTGGGAAGAGGATATGGCGGTGACCTCACACCCGTGGACTCAGCCCTGTTTCACTGGGTGCTCCTGCCCGTGGACCACCACCTCTCCACACCCCGTGTATATACCCGCCTCGATGAGCTTCGCGGGGGGCGTGGCGAGCCCTTGCCCCACAAGCTCCCAGAATCTCTCCTTCACGCGTTGGCATCCGGGGACCCGGTTGCGCTTGCCGATCACCTGCACAATGATTTAGCACCCGCTGCGGTAGATCTGTATCCTCCGATTGCCACCCAAATCCTGGAGGGAGAGAGGGCCGGCGCGCTGGGGTCCATGGTGTCTGGCTCTGGCCCCACCTCTGTGCTTCTTGCCCGGGATGCTGAGCATCAGAGTGAACTTGTCGAGATGCTACGGACGGGAGGCCACGCGCCCCTTCCTACCGTGTCGAGTCCGCTGGGCGCTCATCTGGTGTGAGCACCGGGGGTTCTTTCTGGAACACACTCAGCACCACAAGATAGATGGCGGAGAGCACCAAAAAGATGTCGGCAACATTTCCGACAAAGAATCCGGCGTAATCAATAAAGTCCACGATGTGGCCTTCCCCAAAACCAGGGTCACGCAACAGGCGATCTCCCAGATGGCTAATCGCACCGCCGAGGAGCCCTGCCACGCCGATGCCGAAGGATGCCTGGGTGGTGCGCAATGCGACCACCACAAGCGCGATGACCGCAACGGCTGCGACGAGGGTCAAAATCCACGTCATACCCGAGCCCAAGCCAAAAGCGGCGCCAGGGTTATAGATCAGCCGCCACCCCAAAAGGTTTTCGATGACCGGGTGGTATTCCCGAAGCTCGAGGGTAGATTCCGCCCACCACTTTGACCCCTGATCCAAGGCGACAATCATTAGGGCGGACAGGCCAATCCACCAGCGCAGAGCGTGCGGGGCAGGTTTCTTCGTGGTCACAGATTCCTTAGGGGATTGAGGGACTAAGGATTCAAGTATTCCATGGTCCTTGAGGAAGAAGCTTTTAGCGACTTTCCACATCCAGGCTGAGCTGGCGCAAAGCCTCGGCAACGCTGCGTCTTTCGGACTCAGGAAGGGCGCGTAACAACTCATGTTCGGCATCAATCAGGGTGGAAAAGGCGGTGTCGATGGCCGCCAACCCTCGTGGTGTGAGTTTTACGACAACACCACGGCCGTCGTCGGGATGGGACGTTCTGGTGACTAAGCCTTTGGCTTCAAGTTTCCCCAAGCGGTGGGTCATGGCCCCGGAGCTCACTAACGTATCTGCCAATAAGTTCTTGGGGCTCAGGCGAAAAGGCGCACCTGCTCGGCGAAGCGCCGCCAGCACATCAAATTCCCAGGACTCCAGACCAGAAGATTTAAACGCCTGTTTACGGAACCCCTCAACTCTTTTGCCAATCCGGCTCACCCGGGATAGCACTTCAAGTGGAGACACATCAAGGTCTGGTCTCTCCCGTTTCCAGGCTTGGACAATGCGGTCGACATCGTCTGCGGCTTGGGTCATCACACTATTATCCTTCCTCTGGCAGAATAGGAGAGGCCTTTGGCCATTCCGCCTTGGTGTAACGGCAGCACGGCAGCCTTTGGAGCTGTTAGGTCTAGGTTCGAATCCTGGGGGCGGAGCTAAAAAAACACTGGGGCGCGAACCGTGGGGAGCATTGTGAGCTTAAATGGGGGGATGACGCACCAGTCGCTCGCGGTCGTAGTTCTCGCTGCTGGCCAGGGCACCCGGATGAAGTCCGCCAGAGCCAAAGTGCTTCATACTCTGTCGGGTACACCGCTGATTGGCCATGTCTTGTCCACGGCAGCAGCGCTAGAGCCCGACCATATTGCCGTGGTAGTTCGTCATCATCGCGAAGCTGTAGCAGAAGCCATAGCGGAGTTCGTGGAGAACGCCATCATCGTTGATCAGGATGACATCCCGGGAACGGGTCGGGCACTCGAGTTAGCTCTCGCGGCCCTTCCTCCCACGTTTAGTGGCCAGGTGGTCGTCATCAGTGGTGATGTTCCCCTCCTGGATTCGGACACACTCTCCGCGGTCCTCCATCACCACCGCGAACAGGGCTCCACGCTGACGCTGATGAGCACAACACCGGCAAACCCGACCGGCTATGGCCGTGTGGTCCGCGGACCAGAGGGCAACATCCTTCGCGTTGTGGAGGAAGCCGATGCCAGCTTCGAAGAAAAAGCTCTTTCCGAAGTTAATGCTGGTGCGTATGTCATGGAGCGTGAGGCGGTCTCTGCAGCACTTCTCACCCTGAGCAGCTCTAACGCGCAGGGTGAAAAATACCTGACCGATGTGGTGGAGGCCCTGGTTGCCGCAGGCAACCCGGTTTCAGGAGTGCTCGTTGAGGACTCCTGGTTGTTGGAGGGAATCAACGATCGGGCTCAACTGAGCGATGCCCAGGCCAGATTGACGGCCATGACCATTCGGGGCTGGCAGCTCCTCGGGGTCACCGTGCACGATCCCGCCAGTTGTGTCATTGACCTCGAAGTTGAGCTGGCACCGGACGTGGAACTTTTGCCCGGCGTCCAGCTTCACGGTGCAACTCGGATTGATTCCCACGCCGTGATTGGCCCGGATTGCACTCTCCGAGACACCGTTGTGGAATCCCACGCGAGAGTGGTGCGCACGCATGCTGAGGGCGCTCACATTGAGGAAGGCGCCACGGTCGGACCTTTCTCTTACCTTCGTGCCGGCGCGGTTGTGGGAATCGACGGCAAAGTGGGTGCGTTTGTCGAGATCAAGAATTCCACTTTGCATCGTGGGGTCAAGGTGCCCCACCTGAGTTATATCGGGGATGCAGACATTGGCGAGGGGACCAACATTGGTGCCGGTGCCATTACCGCCAACTATGACGGCGTGACAAAGCACCGCACCACCATTGGTTCCCACGTGCGCACCGGGTCCCACACCGTTTTTGTGGCACCCGTGGAACTGGGCGATGGTTCCTACACCGCAGCGGGAGCAGTTATTCGCCGTAGCGTCGCCCCGGGGGCGCTGGCCATTAGCGTCTCTTCACAACGGAACCATGAAGGCTGGGTTGAACACAACCGTGAAGGCTCGCCGTCAGCCACCGCAGCGAAGGCTGCCAAGGAGAGTAAAAAATAGCCATGGTCTACACCAGCAACCCCCCTCCCCGAGATGACTCTAAATCTGTGACAAGAATTTCTGCCACCCCTAAGAAAAATCTGGTTTTGGTGAGCGGTCGTGCTCACCCCGCTCTCGCCGAAGCCGTCGCGGAGGAACTGGGGACCGAATTAGTCCCCACGGATGCACGAACGTTTGCCAACGGGGAAATTTATGCGCGCTATGGCGAGAGCGTTCGAGGGTCGGATGTCTTTGTTCTCCAATCCCACAGTGACCCCATCAACGAATGGATCATGGAGCAGTTGATCATGGTGGATGCCCTCAAGCGCGCCAGCGCAAAACGCATCACGGTCGTAGCGCCTTTTTATCCCTACGCCCGCCAAGACAAGAAAGGTCGCGGTCGCGAACCCATCTCGGCGCGCCTCATTGCTGACCTGTTTAAAGCCGCTGGCGCCGATCGCATCATGAGTGTTGATTTGCACGCCGCGCAGATTCAAGGCTTTTTTGATGGTCCGGTGGATCACCTTTTCGCGATGCCCGTGTTGCTCGAGCATTTCAGGGCCCTCTTGGACCCTGCAACGGTGACCGTGGTGAGCCCCGATATGGGGCGTGTGCGTGTCGCCGATATTTGGAGTGACAAGCTAGGCGCGCCGCTCGCCATCATTCACAAGCGTCGCGACCCCGCAATCCACAATCGCGTGTCAGTGCACGAAATTGTGGGGGAAGTCAAAGGTCGCGTGTGTCTTCTGGTGGATGACCTCATTGATACCGGTCGTACCATCGCCAAAGCGGCGGAAGCGCTCAAAGAGGCGGGTGCCCTCAGTGTCGTCGTGGCAGCAACCCACGCGGTGTTCTCTGACCCTGCGTCCACAGTGTTGCAATCTGACTTTATTGATCAGGTTGTCGTGACCGACACGTTGCCTCTGGACCCCGCCAAGCATTGGGATCGCCTCACGGTGCTGCCAATTGCTCCGCTGTTGGCCAGAGCTATCCGGGAAGTCTTCGAAGATGGCTCCGTCACGTCCTTGTTTGACGGAGCTGCCTAACTCCCTGTCAGCGGCACCAGGCGCGGAGCCCCAGGAATAACTCCCAGGT
>CAYUJX010000035.1:0-12004 GCA_964445125.1 uncultured Microbacteriaceae bacterium | reverse complement strand
CTTCGCCCCGCAAAACGATGGAAATCATCTCGGCAAGCGCGACATCATCGTCGACCACCAAAATGCGAGCGGTCATCACTGCCTCCCATCGCCGCTACCGAAAAGGTTGCCGGCAGTGGCTAAGCCTACGGGAGTAGCCAAAGAGCTAGTAGCGGTAATGATCGACTTTGTAAGGACCTTCTTTAGGAACACCGATGTAGGCAGCCTGCTTGTCGCTGAGCTCCGTGAGCTCGGCTCCCACCGCATTGAGGTGAAGCCTTGCCACTTTCTCATCCAGATGCTTGGGCAACATGTGAACGCCGAGGGGGTACTTGTCTCCCTTGGTGAACACTTCAATCTGAGCGAGAACCTGGTTCGTAAAGGAGGTGCTCATCACGAAGCTGGGGTGACCCGTCGCGTTTCCTAGGTTCATCAGACGCCCTTCACTGAGCATCAAGATGGTCCGCCCATTGGGGAGATGCCACTCATGAACCTGGGGCTTGATTTCGACCCTGGTCGCGCCGGGAAGAGACTCCAAGCCTGCCATGTCAATTTCGTTGTCAAAGTGCCCCACGTTGGCAACAATTGCCTGGTGCTTGAGACCGAGGAGGTGGTCAAGAGTGACAACGTCAAGGTTTCCCGTGGCGCTGATTAGGACGTCGACAATGCCAAGCACTGATTCAAGTCTCGCCACTTGGTAACCGTCCATGGCCGCCTGAAGGGCAAGAATGGGATCAATTTCGGAGACAATAACCCGTGCCCCTTGACCCCGGAGAGATTCTGCAGACCCTTTACCGACGTCGCCGTACCCACAGACGAAAGTCACCTTGCCGCTCATGAAAGTGTCGGTTGCGCGGTTGAGTCCATCGATGAGCGAGTGGCGGACCCCGTACTTGTTATCAAACTTTGATTTCGTGACCGAATCATTCACGTTGATCGCGGGGAACAGAAGGCTCCCGTTTTTGAAGAAGTCATACAGCCGAAGAACACCCGTGGTGGTTTCCTCGGTGACACCCTTTATGCCTGGGGCGATTTCGGTGAACCTTCTGGGAGTTTCTGCAACCGATCGGCGCAAAACATCTAAAATAACTTTCCACTCGGCAGAATCCTCGTCAGTCGCTTCGGGAACAATCCCGGTGCGCTCGAATTCGACACCCTTGTGGACGAGCATGGTGGCATCGCCGCCATCGTCGAGAATCATGTTCGGGCCAGTGTGACCCGTTGCGCTCCAATCAAAAATCTGCTCGGTGCACCACCAGTACTCCTCGAGACTCTCGCCTTTCCAAGCAAAAACCGGATTTCCTTCCGGGTTCTCTGGAGTTCCGCGTCCCACCACCACTGCAGCAGCGGCTTCGTCCTGGGTGGAAAAAATGTTGCAGCTTGCCCAGCGGACATCCGCTCCGAGGGCAACCAGTGTTTCGATGAGAACTCCGGTTTGAACTGTCATGTGGATTGATCCCGCAATCCGAGCCCCCTTGAGGGGCTGATGGGGGCCAAACTCTTCTCGAATGGCCATAAGTCCGGGCATTTCGTGTTCTGCAAGTCGAAGCTGGTGTCGACCGGCTTCGGCGAGGGAGAGATCGGCAACGCGGTACTGGAGCGGGGTGGTTGTCAGCATTCCACTATTGTTACAGCTTTTTGGCTGAGCGTTGGCCGGGAGACTCCAGGTCGACTCACCCTTGGCGAATCAGGGCAAGGACTTCGTCGCGCAGATTCTCCATACACTCTGTCGTTTGTGCCTCAACATTCAGGCGAAGGAGGGGCTCCGTGTTTGACCCTCGAACGTTGAACCACCACCAGGAGCCCTTTGTCTCGCCGGTAATCGTGACACCGTCAAGCTCGTCAAGCGAACCTCGAGCAGAGAAATGGTCAAGCACCCGTGACATCACCACCTCCTGGCTCTCCACGCTGGAGTTGATTTCACCGCTTTCCGCATACCGGGAATAGTGGCGTATCAGCTCAGACAGTGGTTGGGACGTGGAGCGCAGTTCAGCGATTACGTGAAGTGCTGCCAGCATGCCGTTGTCCGCGCCCCAGAAGTCGCGAAAATAGTAATGAGCAGAATGCTCTCCCCCAAAAACAGCCCCGCTCTGGCGCATCTGGTCTTTAATCAGCGAATGCCCTACTCGAGTCCGAATCGGTATGGCCCCCATTTCCTCGATAACCTCTGCCACGCTTCTCGAACACAACAGATTGTGAAGGACGTGAATGGGACCCGTCTCTCCCGAGTCTCTTACCCTCGCTATCTCCCTTTTGGCCACGAGGGCGGCGACGGTGCTCGGCGTTACCGGGTGGCCAGCCTCATCAATAACAAAGCACCGATCAGCGTCGCCATCAAAGGCCAAGCCCAGATCAGCCCCCTCAGCCAGAACCGCTGCCTGGAGATCCACCAGGTTTTTCGGGTCAAGGGGGTTTGCTTCATGGTTCGGGAAGCTCCCATCCAGCACAAAATACAAAGGCACAATGTCGATGCCTTTTGTCCCAAGGCCCAGAGCATCCCCGAGGACGGCCGGAACCGTGTGCCCGGCCATACCGTTTGCGGCATCGACCACAATCCGCAGGGGGCGCTCTCCTGATAGGGGAACTAAGTCCCTCACATAGCGGGCATAGTCAGCCAACACATCGCTTTCCTGGAGATTCCCGCCCACTTCATTAAAGACCCTGGTGTCCTCGAGATACTCGATGGCTCGGTCTCGGATATCAGAAAGCCCCGTATCCAGGCTGATTCCTTGGGCTTTGGCTCTCGAAAACTTGAGACCGTTATAGGTCGCAGGATTATGGCTGGCGGTAAACATGACCGCGGGCACATCCCATGATCCCGAGGCAAAATACACCATGTCGGTGGAGCACAATCCTATGGTTCTCACCGAGCCGCCCTGGGAGAGGACGCCCTCTATGAAAGCTTCCGCTAACACCGGGGAGGATTCGCGCATGTCGTAGCCGACGACTATTTCCCTGCCTGGCAATGAGATAACGTCCACAAACGCTGCGCCCAGAGCCCGGGTGACGTGGGGTGTTAATTGTGTCTCAACCAGTCCACGAACATCATAAGTCTTGACAATGTCGAACAGAACGTGGGATGCCATTTCCCCAGCCTAGTTTGCGATGGGAGAGCTAAGACCCCGGGTTGCGGCAGACCTTTCGCCACCCTTCGGGTGCCACAAGAGCCAGAGCCTGCTCGCTGCACAGATCAAGAAAGTACGGCTCTGAGGTGGGAGAAAGCGGGTCAATCACTACCTCCGCGTCGCAGTAGACATAGGTGAGGGCCAAAGAGGCCATGCGAGAGCACACCGCTGTGCTACACAACCTCCGTTTAGGCGGTCTATAGGCCATGGTCTCTTAGCGTCGATTTCGAGTGCTTCCCTGTCACCGGCACCGCGTGACACTGAAAAATCTAGCGAACGGCAATCAGAACCGATCCTTGACGGGGGGGAGTAGGTAAGACCATGACGCTATCGAGAATCGTCTCTCCCCGCACAGACAGCGCTGCAAAGAACGGCAGACCAGAAGAGAGCTGAAAGCTTCCTGCCGAAACGGCCCTCGTGGTGAGGCCTCCCGCAGGAACTTGGACGTCTCGGCCATCGAGAGTGACGACAAGTGCCTCGCTCCCTGAGTTGAAAAGTGATAGGTGTGTCTCTCCGACGGCGGGAACCGCAAAAGCGGCCTCCCCCACAATGCTGGTCGCGCTTCCCACCCAATCCGTGTCAGTTCGCGCATCCGTTCCCACGCTGGTGCGTAAAGAGGCCACCACAGGGCTATCCGCCTCCAGGACAAAAGCCAAATCTCCGCTCCCAAATTCATCCAGGAGGAGATCCTTGGTTTGCCCGGCCACCAACTGCACATCGATGCGAGCATCAGGGAATCCTGCGACCACCACGGTGAC
This sequence comes from uncultured Microbacteriaceae bacterium, assembly GCA_964445125.1. Lineage (GTDB taxonomy): Bacteria > Actinomycetota > Actinomycetes > Actinomycetales > Microbacteriaceae > Pontimonas. Next base: position 8,142 of record CAYUJX010000035.1, on the reverse strand, counting down.
CTGTGCCACCGTGTCGTTTTCTGGGGATAGAAGGCGCACCAAAGCCGCCACATCGCGGTAGCCGTCCTTGCCACGAATGGGCCCTAAGACCTCTTCTGGTGGCGAATACGCCCCGATGATCACGCGCGTGGTACTCGGTGGAGTTTGAGAGCCAATCACGCTCAATCCGTCTGCTTCCAAGCCTCGGACAATGGAATAGTGCACGCTGGCGACAACGCCCACCCCCGCACTGGTGACCCGCAACACGGGAGAAGGTTCGTTCGGAGCAAGCCCCGCCACAGAAATCACTCGCTGGGATTTCGGGGCAAGAAGGATTCCTCGGCCTAGGGGCGCAATAATCGGCCCGGTAGCGCCCCACACGTCCACGTCAATCAGTGCAGAAACTTCAAAGGGGTTGATTAGCGACAGGGCCATTTGGCGGCCTGTTGTGGTTTCTCCCCCCACGAGCCAGATCTCTGGCTCTGGAGTCTGACACTCTAAGGTTGCGAGCCCTCTCACATTGAGGTTGTCAAGAATCTGTGCGCTGGTTGCTGCCAATGGTCCCTCGTCCACCGGTTGTGACACCAAAACCGGGGGGGTGGACGTGATGGCAGACTCCAGGGAAAAACCATCCACCACGGTGGTGTCGGTAAGAGTGGACAGCGTCGCACCGGGACCAAACATCGTTTCCAGGGGGGCGCCATACCCAATTCCCTGGCTTCCTTGGGATCCAAAGGAAAGAGCCGGCCCCATACAGACCAAAAGGCGATCTGGTTCCGCCGGTAGCACCTCCACGCTGGTCACCGAGCGCGGTGGGCCGGCCAGAGCGCTAACCACCCCAGAGGGGAGGCCCACCGCAACCAGCAGTAGCGATAGGGCAAGAGCCAGGGTGGAAAGAACCGCGGAGAGCGTTCTGCGGGCAAGAGTGAGAGCCCCGTGTTGGGGGGGATAATCAGACATGATCGGAGGTTTCCTCCCCGAGGACAGGAATCGCATCGTCTAGGCGGTTAGGAGAAGCTTTAGCTCGTCTCTCGGTTGGCACCGCCAGAACAAGAACAATGCCCAGCAGGACGAGAAACAGTTGGTTCCACCCACCCACCGCAGATACGGTGCCCTCACTTTGGTCCACGGTCACCTCTGGTGCCTGCCACAGCTGACCGGCCTCCAGCGAACTTGCGCTCAAGAGGCCGGGTTGTCTGGACAGCGCAAGAGCCGCTTCGCTATCGCTATCGCTGCGCAAAAGAACGAAGCGAATGCCATAGGCCTGGAGCGTGCTCAGCGGCTCAGCGGAACTGGGTCGAATCAGCATGGCCGCAAGCCTTGCAAGATCCTCATCGCTATCCGTAGTGGTGGACGCTCTCCCCCGGACAAGGGTGGAGGTGCGAGACAGGGTTTCTCCCGAACCGCGGTGAAGAGAGACGTGATAAATGTCTTCCCCTGGTTCGATAACCAACGTACCCACGGCAGGGTTGAGCGCAGCTTCTGCGGCCACAAAGGCGGGCAAAGTTCTAGCGGCCTTCGCTGGGGAGACAGCTGCATCGCCACCCCACACCTGGAAGCCCACCGCAACAGGAGCAACAAGTGTTGCGACGAGTACAAGCGCTGTGGTGCTCCTCGCCCACCATTGCGGTGCTCCCGAGAGCGAGTTGCCCAGAGCATCGTGAAAGACCACCCGATCAAGTCCGGAGCCTGCCCCGATCAGTATCCCCAGCATCAGAAGCGACACTCCTGTGCCTGGCCACACAAAAACGGCTTCATGGCCTTCATAACCTGAAAACAGAACGGGAGCCGTCGTCGCGGTAATAATTCCCAGGGCAAAAAGGCCCGCAAAGCTCGCACTCGCTGATGTATTGCCGAGGGCCAGAGACACGACCGCGGTAGCAAGCAAAAGCACGCCACCGCCAACAAAGATGAGAGTCAGAACCCCGGCCGAGCCATCGCCTAACACGGAGGCTATGTTCCCTGGCAGGGGGACCGGAAGCCCCACCATCATTTCCCACCAGGAGCTGGGGGCGGCAGGTGCAGAGGCGCCGGGGTCGGCGAAAAGAACCCCCCAATTTTCCCACCAGCGGCCTTCTCCTCTCGCCCACCACTCGAAGAATCGTGGAGTTGCCAAGACGAGGGAAGGAAGGAGGACAAAGGGTAAGACGCCAAGGAACATCGGGAGGGGTCGGCCCCACCCGCGAACCGCCACAAGAACAACAACACCGATAATCACCGCGGGCCACAACACCGGGGCGCTCGCGGTGACCACAATGGCTGCCAGAGAAGCGGTGCCTACTCGCTGCCACGATTGGTGCGCGCTCAAGAGCGAACCCACCAACCACGGAAGCGCCACATGAGCTATCACCGCGCCGATGCGACCATCGGAAATCGCAAACAGGAGTGTGGGGCTCACCGCCCAGATTACCGCCGAAAATGTCGTTACCCAGGCTTGGCTAAAGAGGTGAGAGAAGCCCCACCAGGCACTGACACCCGCGAGAGGAATGGCGGCTAGCAGCAGGTACACAAGGGCCGCGGACGGCTCCCACCAGGTCAAAGAACCCAGCACCGCAAAAAGGAACGCGGCAGGGTCTGCCGGCAGGGACACCGCATCAAATCCCCACTGGGTGGGAGTGAGGGACCATGCCGTGGCCCACACATCCTGAAAAGTCGCACCCATCGGAAGGGCGCCACCGCCGATGAGTGCTTTAGCCCCCCACCAGGGGCCCAACACGATTGCAGCCACCGCAGCGAGGCCCCCCACCATCCACGGGACGTGAGGAAGCCCCCGGGGCGCCGGAGTAATGTGAGCGAGTTCTTCGACCCTCGCCCGTTGACCTTCGCGAGCGATGGCGCGTCTTTTGCGCACTTCTCTCACATCCATACGAAGAGCGTCAATCGTGTCCCAGGATGTGGTCCTGGTCTCCCTCAGTACTGTCCGGGCACTAAAGATGGCCCCCAGTTTTCCGACAGTTCCCACCGCAGCCAGAACCTCTGTGACCATTCGGTCAGGTCGCTTGGCAACAAGGTGAGCAAAAGCCCGGAGAAGTGACCAGGGCACCATCGTTACCAGGAGAGGAAGGAGAGCCCACCCCGGGGCGTACACGAGTCTGCGGTAAAGCCAGGCCCTGGTCGACAGAAAGTGATGAGACACCTCGGAGAGTTTCTTGCGCGCATTCCACTCCGCAGAACTCGACGCCACTTCGATCACCGAACGCGGAACGACGACGATGCGATGCCCCTGCAAGCGCACCCGCACGCACACATCGAGTCCACCGTCGAGACCGGGCAGGGCGGGATCAAAACCGCCTACCTCTCTCAGCGTGGCGGCGTGAATCAACATTCCTGCCTCCCCCACGGCAAGCACATCGCTGAGGCGGTCGTATTGGGCTTGATCTAATTCTCGCTCGGCCAGTGCCATCCGCTGACCAAAAGGCGTCATGGTCTCGCCCAGCTCCCGCAGGAAGGCTGGACGGTCCCCCATTCGCTGCTTGGGGCCTGCGACTTTTATGAGGGGCGCCGCTTCCACACTCAACGCAAGCTGCGCTAGGGCAGATTCGTGACAGACAACATCATCGCGGAGCAACCAGACCCAGTTTTCTTGGTTGATGTCGGATCCCACGGGAAAAAGGTGGTCCATCGCCTCATCGACGGCTTCGGGAAAAGATGTTGAAAAGGGCAAGGTCAGCGTTTCAACGGACAGCTCGCTTCCCTCCAGGGCAACTTCATACCCGGCAGGCACCGTTGAATCAGCCGTGGTGTCGATGATGAGAAGCCGATTGGGCGGGGACGATTGCTCCCGGATGCTTGCTACCGACCGAGAAAGGGCCTCTCCCCCTTGTCGAATAACAAGAACTGCATCGATGCGTGAGCGCATCAGAATCGGCTAGGCGCGTCTGCGCAGTCGACGCCGCTCACGCTCCGAAAGGCCACCCCAGATACCAAAGCGTTCATCGTTGGAGAGCGCATACTCGAGGCATTCGGCCTTGACTTCGCATTGAGAGCAAATCTTCTTGGCATCCCTGGTCGAGCCACCTTTTTCGGGAAAGAACGCTTCAGGATCTGTTTGAGCGCAGAGCGAGTCTGCTTGCCAGGACAGCGCTCCCTCATCATCTCCGGGCCGACGTACACCGGGCACACCCAGTGACACCGGGTCGACGAACCAGTTATCGGGAACAGAATTCCGATACTCGCTCACTCTGGCTCCTCTACCGCTGTCCACCGGCCGAACACATGTGGTTAGGACAATTACACCCGTGTAATTCGCTCCCGTCAAGTCCTAGTATTTCCAACACTCAGGTGGGGGTTTAACTTGCCACCTGTCGACTTAGAGCAACGTTCCAAGAGCGTCCTTAAGTATCGCTGCTGAGCGTGGCCATCCGGCCCGTGTGGTGACGAGGTGCCGAGCGTTGGCAAGAAGGGGCGCTCGCTCTTCGCTCGAGCAATTCAAGCATTGCTCGAGCGCTGCGGCCAAGCCCGCTACATCCCCGACGGGGAACGTCCATCCGGTAATACCGTGGATAACCCATTCCGCAGACCCGGAGGTCAGTGAGCTGACCACCGGTATCCCCGCCTGCATCGCTTCCATCACCGTCACCGAAGTTCCATCGGTTCGAGGCGTCACGACGAGGACATCGGCAAGGTGCAGCAAGTCAACAAATTCGTGAGGTGTTTGGAGGGGGACAAACTGGACGTGGCCGTCTAAGCCCTCTGCGCGAATCAGGTCCTTGACCCTGGGGACCAGAGATCCCGAGTCGACCAAAATTGCCAGCGCATCTGAGTTCCGTTGAGCGATTGCTGAAAACGCTTGGATAAAAATCTCAGGGTCATAGTGGGGCTCGAGGGATCTCGGATACAAGACAATTCTGCGATTGTCGGGAATGCTGAGGCGACTGCGCACTCCCGCCAGTTCTTGCGCGGAAAGCGTTCCCTCTCGCGCCTCGGCGCCCCACGGTATACGCACGATTGTCTCTTCCTTTACGCCCATGGCAACGAGCGCATTCTCGATCGCGTAATTGTCTGTCACCACGAGGCGCAGAGACCTCACGGTCTTCGAGAGTTCCTCTAAGTGTGCGGGAGACTCAGCAGCCGTCACCATAAGGTCAGTTGCCCAGGAAATCCCCACATGGCGGAACTTCCCACCCGTAAGAGCAGCGCTCACTGTGTCCAAAGGGCCAGAAACCACCACATCTGCGGCGGACTCAAGGTAAGCGCTCAGAGCGCTCCACGACTCGAAAGTGTGTCCCGTGCTTTCCGACACGAGCTTCCCCGAAGGCTGGGGCACAAAGGTGAGGAGCTCATAAGAACTACTCAGTGTGCGAAACAGGAGGTCGAAGCGCGCGACGTGGGCGTCGGCCCTGTCGGTCACGAACGCCAACCGCGAAGACGACATGGCTAAATCAGGAGCTCTCTGGTCACCATGTCGTGAAATTCGACATCGCGGCCCAGCCTCTTACCCACCACATCGTCGATGAAATCGGGTGTCACAATTCCAGGTGTTGCCGGGCGCAACGCCACAACATCCGCGGCGTCAATAATCGAACCAGCAGTCAGTGCATGGGAAAAACGCAAACCCCGTCGTTGAATAACGATGGTTTCTTTTTCGTTCTCGGCGACAATTTTCTCGGCACTTCCCAGTGCTGCTTCGAGGTCACGGGTGCGATTGACCATCTCTCTCCACGACTGAGGGGTCATGGAGAAGTGGTGATCGGGACCCTCCAACGCCACATCGTTGGTGAAGTGTTTTTCAATGACCCTGGCTCCCATGGCCACTGCTCCGAGAACGGTGATGTCGCCGTGTGTGTGGTCCGAGAGGCCTAAAAGGGCCTCGGGGTAACGCTCACGATAGGTATTCAACACGTTCAAATGAATGTGGTTGAGGTTTTCTGCTACCCCCGTGTAATTGGTGTTGCACTGCATAACGGAATAGGGAACCCCGTGCTTGGCGATGGTGGCCACCGCATTGTCCACCTCGCTCAACGTTGCAGCCCCTGTCGCCAAGATGACGGGTTTTCCCTTTGACGCGATGTGGTCGATGGCTTCTAGCCACGTAATCTCGCCTGAACCTATTTTGTATGCGGGGACGAACTCATCGACAAAATCGATGGCTTCGAGGTCATAGGGACTGGTAAAAAAGTCGATTCCAATGCTCGCCGCGTGATCAGCAAGAGGCTTCGTCCACTCCCACGGCAGTGACGCATCCTGGTAGACCTCATAAACACTCCTGGACCAGCTGGATTGGTGGGACTGCGCGTCCCCCATTTCCCGAAACCCTTTATCGCTGACTATGTGATCGGCGCGAAAGTGTTGAAACTTTGCCGCGTCAGCACCAGCCTCTTTGGCCCTGGTCATCAGCTCCAGAGCACGATCCAAAACCCCGTCGTGGTTTGCCGCAATATCGGCAATGAAATAGGTGGGGTCGTCGGGCCCAAGATGTGTGGAACCTATTTTCATTGCTCAGTCTTCCCGTCGCGATGTGTGTGTCCAAAGTAATCCATCACAGCATGGCGCTCTTTCACCGCCCGGGCAATGCCCGAGAGCGTCCCAGGAATCGGATGCCCCACCAATGTCTCAAGCTTGGCTACCGACAGCCCCAAGTTGTGACCTCGATTACCCAGGGAGGTGCTTTGGGCGAGGACACCCGCAGAAAGCAAAGTCTCATCCCCACCGAGGGCCTTGCCCACTGCTAACCCAAAGTCATACTTTGAAAGAGGCGTGCTCGAGGTGAGGTGGTAAATGCCGCTGGCGTTTTTCTCCAGCACCTCTCCAAGGAGTTCCCACAGGTCTGCCATGTAGAGGCTGGACACGACGTAGTCCGTGAAACCTGTCATCGCCTGCTGATTCTCGAAACCGGTGGCAAAGAAATCAAGAATTCCTTTACTCGAGTTCTGAGACCACCCGAAGAAGTTTGTTCTGAGAACTAAAGAGTGCGGGTTCTCGCTCAGGACAGATTCCTCACCCCGTCGCTTAGTTTTCCCATAAACACTGTGAGGAGCGGTATCGTCGTTTTCGGCGTAAAGCTCATCCCAAACGCCGTTAAATACGGCGTCCGTGCTGAGATGCACGAAGGTCGCACCTACGTCAGCAGCGATTCCTGCCCAGCGGGCAGGGAGGTCAGCATTAATCTTTTGTGCATCCTCGGGGCTGGCTTCGCATTGCTCATGACTGGCCATCGCAACACAGTTAACAACGACGTCCCACGGGCGGGATCGAAGAACGTCGGGCACTTCTGCCAGGGAATCGATGGCGTGATGGCGTGAATACAAGGACGTCTCCTCTCGAGAAACACCGGTGAGCTGCCACCCCTGCTTGGCGAGGGCGTAGCCCGCGTAGGAGCCCAAAAAACCCGACGCCCCGAGGATGAGAGCCCTCATCGTGCGTTGAGGACAAAAGCTCGATGGAGGGCTTCCGCGATGGCCCAATCTTCCGGTTCGTCCATGTCAACACTCGCCCAGTCCGGCACAAGAAGGGGAACAAAAGCAGCGGCCATCATGGTCTCACGCTCTCTCCACGCGTGAGCGTGAGCAACATAAATTTTCCCCGCGTCAAAGAACCGTTGCGGCAGATCCTGAGTCCTCGCGTGGAGGGCATCAGTATTTTCCAGCATCATCTTGCCCGTGGCGTCTTGTGTGAGCGATCTCTCCCAGGGGGAGCGGTGGCGACCCACAGTGATGACAAAATCCTCAGGGTGACTAGCCGAGAGGGCAATGGCCTCATCAATAATTGCCGTAGTCACGGGAGCAGTCGGGTACACACACGCCACCATTGCATCATCGCCAATTCCCATTTCATCCAGTGCGTGAACCATCACCGGAGCTGTTCCCGCGTGCGCGTCGGCAAGGTGTGAGGGCCTCATGAAGGGCACAGATGCCCCGGCGTGCCGGGCAACCACGGCGATGTCTTCGCTATCTGTCGATACCACCACGGAATCCACCCCGCGAGATCCAAGCGCTGCGGTTATGGGCCAATGAACCATTGGATGACCGTTAAAGTCCCGAATATTTTTCCCCGGTATACGGGAGCTGCCCCCTCGAGCCGGGATTATGACGGTCATTCCTGCGGTCACGATGAGACCTAGTGGGACGCAGAGGGGGCTCTGCCGGGCCCGCGAACAGTGAGGTGAGCTTTGACCCACTCCTGCAGCTGCGACACCGCCATCCATTGTGAATTTTGGTCGCTGGT
>CAYUJX010000034.1:0-12029 GCA_964445125.1 uncultured Microbacteriaceae bacterium | reverse complement strand
ACAGTGGCGGGCTCACGCGCCTGCCAGAAATCCCCACCCGCAGCGGGCCAAAAGCGTGCCGGGGAGATATTCCCATCTTCTCCACCAGTGTCTCGCGAAGCGCCGATTCGAGGTGCTCCCTGTCCCACATATCGAGACCGTCCAGTGCCTCGAGTGACGCATCCAACACCGCAGCGGCAGACTCGGTCAAGGTGGACGCGGCCTCGGGGGCGATGTCTAACGCATCGTCGGGGGTAAACAGAAAGGCCAGCATGGGGGGCACCTCTGCGAGCAATCCCACGCGCTCTTGGACGTGGGGAAGAATCGCTTCGAGTATTTCTCGATGATGGGGCGTGCTGGTGACGTCAACGAGACCTTCTGCGTGAAGGTACGGAAGGCAACGCTCGAGGAAGTCCTCGGCGGAAAGGAGGCGAATGTGGTCGCCATTAATGGATTCCGCTTTTCTCAGGTCAAAGCGCGCCGGGTTGGGGTTCACGGTGCCGATATCAAAAGCAGCCACCATTTCCTCACTACTGAACACGTCACGATCCGGCGCAAGGGACCATCCCAGCAGAGAAAGGTAGTTCAGCAAACCTTCTTTGATGAAGCCCCGATCGCGGTGATGAAAGAGGTTTGCTTCGGGATCGCGCTTAGACAGCTTCTTATTTCCCTCGCCCATCACAAAAGGCAGATGACCAAAACGAGGGATGTGGGTTGCCACTCCGATGTCTATCAGCGCCGTGTAGAGAGCTATCTGCCGGGGCGTGGAGGAGAGAAGGTCCTCCCCCCGCAACACGTGCGTGATGCCCATCAAGGCGTCATCCACGGGGTTCACAAACGTGTACAGGGGTTTCCCGCCCGCACGGACTAAGACAAAATCTGTTGTAGACGTGGCGGGAAATAACACTTCGCCTCGGACCAGATCTTCAAAGCCACGGTCAAGCTCGGGCACTCGCAAGCGCAGGGCGGGTTCGCGCCCCTGGTCTCGGAATGCCTGACGCTCTTCGGGGGTCAGATCGCGTTCGTGGTTGTCATACCCCTGTTTAGGGTCGCGCCCCCATGACACGTTTCGTGCAGCCATTTCGTCGGGGGTAACGAAACTTTCATAAAGGTGGCCCGCCTCTAAAAGCTTGGCAATGATGCCCTGGTACAGATCACTGCGCTGGGATTGCCGATAGGGCGCATAAGGACCGCCCACTTCGGGGCCCTCATCCCAGTCGAGACCCAACCACGTGAGCGCTTCAAGGAGCTGGTGGTAGCTTTCCTCGCTATCGCGCTCGGCATCCGTGTCCTCGATGCGGAATACAAAAGTTCCGCCGTGGTGTCTGGCAAAGGCCCAATTAAAAAGAGCTGTGCGGATCAGCCCCACGTGAGGCGTCCCCGTGGGTGAAGGGCAAAACCGAACGCGCACGTCTTTCCCGGTCGCAGTGGTGGTCGTTACCGTCATCAGTTTGTCCTTCGTTGAAGAGGCTGTGGTGCCCTAAATGTCATACATCGCCGGAGCCGCACCGGTGACCGAACGCCGAGGGCTTGCACCCGAATAACGGAACACCCTCACGAGAACTCCCACCACAAGCGCCAACGCCACAAAAGACAATCCGCTGTAGCCCACGAGTGCTAACACGACCCCTGCTAGTGCACCGCCAACAGCACCGGAGCCGCTCATCAGCAGATCTGACACCCCCTGGCGTGAAGCACGCTGTGCGATGGAGGTGGACTCCGTGAGCAACGTTGATCCCGCGACGGTGGACGCACTCCAGCCCAATCCCAAAAGCACCAAGCCAATCACGACCGTCACCTCGTTTTCAGAACCGAACCCGGTGAACGCCAGACTGAGGACAAGAATTGCTTGGCCGAGAAGGATGGTGGGGATGCGCCCGACGCGATCGGCGATGATGCCAAAGACCGGAGACAGGCCATACATTCCCGCGATGTGGAGGCTGATGGTAAAGCCCACGATGGCAAGGGATGCGCCATGATTCACTAAATGAACCGGCGTCATCGCCATCACCGACACCATCGTGGCGTGGGTCAATGCCACTGACATGATCGCCGTGGTGGCCATCATCGGATTATCCACCACGTCTGTCACCCCGCCACGGGTCGCGCGGGTGATATTTCTGGCGAGGTCAGCAGCGAGCTTCAGAGGATCCGGTCTGAGGGCAAAGATATAGACCGCCGCGGCGAGGAGCTGGGCGATAAGGCTAAAAACAAAAGGCCCCGCAAGCTCTGGCAACCCGAGGAAACCCCCCAGCGCTTCACCGGGGACCAGCAAGTTGGGACCCGAAACAGCACCTAATGTGGTCGCCCACACCACGAGCGACAGGTCCCTACCTCTGGTTTCGGGCGCCGCTAAATCTGTCGCCGCAAAGCGGGATTGAAGGTTGACGGCGGTCCCCACACCCATCATCATCAACCCCAGGAGTAGGAAAGGAAAAAGGGCGACGATGACCGAAGCAATAGTCACTACGGCGCCCAATGCCGCCACGAGCGCGCCCGTTGTAAGAGAGACGCGACGGCCGTAGCGTGCAGCTAACCGCGCCAAAGGTATGGCCGCTACAGCAGCTCCCAGAGTGGCCACGCTCGCAGCCAGCCCCGACCATGCGTCAGAACCCGAGAGGCGTCCGGCCAAAATTGCGCCCATGGAGAGCGTCGCCCCCAAGCCCAGCCCGGCCATAATCTGCCCGGTAATGAGAACCCTGCGAACTTTGAGTTGCAGCGCAGGAACATCCAGAGTGTCAGTCGCGTCGGTCATCGCGATTCTTCGCAGGATTTGACAGCGTCCCCAACCCTTTAATAGTGATTTCGATAGTTTGACCATCGACGAATCCGCCGAGGCCTGAAGGTGTCCCGGTGCAAATAACATCGCCGGGAAGCAACGTCCACACATCGGAACAGAATTCGATGATTTCGGGTATCGAGTAGATGAGGTCTTTGGTACTTCCTTTTCGCCTCAGCTCCCCATCTACATAGGTTTCTATCTCCGCATCAAACGGGTCAAAATCTGTGTCGATGAAGGGCCCGAGCGGACAGAACGTGTCATAGCCTTTCGCCCTCGCCCACTGTCCATCGGCAAACATGACGTCCCTGGCAGAGACATCGTTGGCGATGGTAAAGCCAAAGACCACCTCTTTCCAGTCCGCAGCTTTCACTCTTTTGGCAACAGCTCCAATCACGATGGCGAGCTCGCCTTCGTGAACGATGCGGCCTTCCACCGGAGGAATGATGATGGTGTCACCAGGCCCAATAACCGCCGTGTTGGGCTTGAGGAAAATCAGAGGGTTATCGGGCCCATCGTGGTTCATATCTTTTGCGTGCTCGGCATAGTTCATCCCGATACAGACCACTTTGGAACGGGGAATCACGGGGGCTAACAGAGTCGCCTTCTCCAGCGGAACCCTTGTCTCAGTGGGGTTGATGCCGTGATACAGCGGGTCGCCCGCGAGGACGACGAGGTCTTCACCGTCGAGTACGCCATACAACGGGTCCCCAGAACCCAAGGTAAAACGTGCGACCTTCATATCTTTAGGGTACCGACGCGCTATCCCGCTGAAGCGTCTTGACGCTTTAGCCTGGACGCCATTCGCCCGCGAGAAGTTTGGTCCAGCTCCACCTTGCGGATTCGGACAGTTTCGGGGGTAACTTCGACACATTCATCGTCACGAGCAAACTCGAGACATTCCTCGAGCGAAAGCTCACGCGGTGGAGTCAGGCGTTCGAGTTCTTCTGCGGTGGAGGATCGAATGTTATTGAGCTTCTTCTCCTTAGTGATGTTGACATCCATGTCGTCGGCACGAGAGTTTTCCCCCACCACCATGCCTTCGTAGACGGCAACTCCCGGCTTCACAAAGAACGTCATGCGCTCCTGCAGCGTCATCATGGCGTTGGTCGTCACAGCACCCATGCGGTCCGAGACGATAGAACCCGTATTTCTCGCGACAATCGAACCAGCCCATTTCGCCATACCGGCAGAGATGGCGTTGGCAATACCTTGACCGCGCGTGAGAGTGAGGAAGTCGGTTCTAAACCCAATAAGCCCTCGTGAGGGAACCGTGAATTCCATTCGGACCCACCCGGTGCCGTGGTTGGACATGGTGTCCATGCGGCCTTTTCTTGATGCCAGCAGCTGTGTGACACCACCCACAAACTCTTCGGGAGCATCCACAGTGAGGGATTCAATAGGTTCGTGGAGGGAACCATCAATGGTTTGCGTCACCACCTGAGGCTTACCCACGGTGAGTTCGAAGCCTTCACGGCGCATGTTTTCGACCAAAATGGCCAAAGCCAATTCCCCACGGCCTTGAACTTCCCAGGCATCGGGTCGGCCGACGTCCACAACTTTGATAGACACGTTTCCAATGAGTTCGCGGTCAAGGCGATCCTTGACCATCCGCGAGGTGAGTTTGTGACCCTTCACGGACCCGACCAGGGGCGACGTGTTTGTCCCGATAGTCATCGAGATGGCGGGGTGATCCACCGTGATGGCGGGCAGAGGCCTGACGTCGTTTGGGTCCGCGATGGTTTCACCGATGGTGATGTTGTCAATACCCGCGACCGCAACAATGTCCCCGGCAGTGGCGCTTTCCGTGGGAACACGCTCCAAAGCTTCCGTGCGGAGTAATTCGGTGATGCGCACATTGGACACGGTGCCATCGTGGCGCACCCATGCCACTGTTTGGCCTTTGGTGATGGTCCCCTGGAAGACGCGAAGCAACGCGATTCTTCCGAGGAACGGGGAAGCATCCAAGTTGGTGACATGAGCTTGCAGCGGGTGCTCATCGTCATAGACGGGTGCAGGAATATGGGCGACGATAGCGCCGAAAAGAGGTTCGAGATCAAGGTTGTCCGGTAGTGAGCCATCCGCCGGCTGGTTCGCACTCGCAGCACCTTCGCGACCCGACGCATAAATGATCGGCAATTCCAGCAGCGAATCCACATCAAGATCGGGCACCTCATCCACCAAATCAGACGCCAACCCCAGCAACAGGTCTTGGGTTTCGCGCACAACGTCGTCAATGCGAGAGTCGGGACGATCAGTCTTGTTGACGAGCAAAATCACTGGCAACTTTGCGGCAAGCGCTTTACGCAACACAAAACGCGTTTGGGGCAAAGGGCCCTCGCTGGCGTCCACCAAGAGAACGACGCCGTCGACCATACTCAAGCCACGCTCGACCTCGCCGCCAAAATCAGCGTGACCGGGGGTGTCAATCACATTGATGGTGATGGGGCTTCCACCAGAATGCTTTCCTTTATAAGACACTGCGGTGTTCTTCGCAAGAATCGTGATGCCTTTTTCTTTTTCGAGCTCCCCTGAGTCCAACGCTCTTTCGGTCACGGGGCCGTGGTCAGAGAGAGCGCCTGTTTGACGCAGCATGGCATCAACCAGCGTGGTCTTACCGTGGTCAACGTGGGCAACAATGGCGACGTTGCGCACGTCGCTGCGAGTGGCATAAGCCATGAGAGGTCCTTTTCGGGGGTGGGCTGCGTGGAGCAGAAACTACTCACCGAAGCCCTGCACGCTTATCTTACCGGGCTTCCAGCCGAGAGCCTTAGCATGGAACCATGACACATCGTGCCGCGATTGACCAGCACCTCCTCGTCTATGACGGCGACTGCGCTTTTTGTACCCTGTGGGTGCAACGACTCCAGCGCTGGTTGCCCCGTTTTCCCCCCACCACGACCTCCCAGGCACTGCCGTTAGATACCTACGCGTTGAGCCAGGAAGATGTCGATAAATTTGCCTGGTACCTCACCCCTACCCATCATTACGCTGGCCACTTGGCGGCTAGCGCTTTGTTGCGGGTGCAACCACGCTTTACGCTGAGGCTTCTGGGGTGGATCCTTGCCATTCCGCCCATGTCCTGGGTGGCAGCTGGTGTTTACTCCTTGGTTGCCCGCTACCGCGGCCTGCTCCCCGGCGGCACAGCTACGTGTGATCCCGCTCTGAACCAGAAGTAGCCTATGAGCCGCGCCCGAACCGGTGTTGAAATTGCCATCGTGTTGGGCCTGAGTTTGGGGTTGAGCGCGCTGTATTCCGTGGTCAACATTCTTGTTCGCCTGACCCGCGATACGCCTTTGTCCGAGCAAACGGCGACACTCAATGCGTCGAGAAGTCCCCTCCCCTGGGCTGATTTTAGCTACCAAGTGCTGGGGATTGTGCAGGGCTTGGTTCCGGTGGCACTCGTCATCTTCCTGCTCTGGTCTTCGGCTCAACCGCGCTTGGGAAAGCTCGGCCTGGACGGCAAGCGGTGGGCTTCTGATGGGCTTGCCGGGGCGGGGTTAGCTGCCCTTATCGGTATTCCCGGTCTCGGTGTTTACCTGGTGGGCCGGGAGCTAGATCTCACGGTGAACGTCATTCCTACCGCGCTGAATACCTATTGGTGGACCGTGCCGATGCTTATTGCTCTGGCGATGAAAGCCGGCATTGTGGAAGAGATTATCGCGGTGGGCTACCTGTTTGCCAGGCTTCGCGAGATGGCCGTTCCGGTGTGGGCCATCATCGTGCTGCAAGCTTTTCTGCGTGGCACCTACCATCTCTATCAAGGCTTCGGGGCGTTCGTGGGAAACGTGGCGATGGGGCTGGTATTCGGCTTTATCTACGCGAGAACGGGCCGCCTGGCACCGCTCATCATCGGGCATGCCGTCATTGACACCGTGGTGTTTGTCGGCTATCCCCTTACCGCGGACTTGTTGGGGAATTTCTCGGAATCATAAGTTAGCGTCGGTTTTCGTGAGCACACCCCAAATTGGCGACACCGCCCCAGACTTTACCCTTGCCGGCATTACCCTCGTGGAGGGCGAGCCGCAGAAGGCCCATTTTACGCTCTCGGAGCGGAGAGGCCACAAAGTTGTGTTGGCTTTTTATCCCGCGGATAACTCGCCTGGCTGCACCGCCCAGTTGTGTAGCTATCAGGACGAACTCGAATCTTTTCGCGAGCTGGGGGCCGAAGTGTGGGGTATTTCTCGGCAAGGCGCAGGCAGCCACGAAAAGTTCGCTCGCTCTCAACGCCTCGGTTTTCCTCTGCTCTCTGACGAAAAAGGCGACGTCGTCTCTGCTTACGGGGTGGGTTTGATGGGTGTGGGAATCCGCCGGAGCATTTTCATCATCGATGGAGAAGGCCGGATCGGGTGGAAACATGTTTCGCTCGTGGGAGTGGCGTTTCAAAGTGCGGCCACTCTCAAGCGCGAGCTCCTCAAAATTTAGGCGAAGGCTTCTACCGGGGGGCACGCGCAGACCAGGTTCCGGTCGCCAAAAGCTTGGTCCACTCGGCGCACCGGCGGCCAGTATTTGCTCGCAACACCAGGAGCCGCTCCCAGAGTTCCCGCCTCCCCTAGACCACCACGCCTGCGCAATTCGGCGGGATAGCACGCGAGTTCGCGGGAATAAGGATGGTTCCACACGCTGGCGGTCACGCTGGCAGCGGTGTGAGGAGCATTCACCAGAGGGTTGTCCTCAATCGGCCACACCCCCTGAGCTAGCTGATCGGCTTCTTCACGAATCGCCATCATCGCTTCGATGAAGCGATCGAGTTCACCCAAGTCTTCGCTCTCCGTGGGTTCAATCATCAACGTTCCTGCCACGGGGAAAGACATGGTGGGAGCGTGGAATCCGTAATCCACGAGGCGCTTAGCGACATCGTCGACAGACACCCCTGTTGCCTGCGTGAGGGGACGAATATCAATGACCGCTTCGTGAGCAACGAGACCGTGAGCTCCCGTGTAGAGAATGTCGTAATGATCCTTCAGGCGACGCGCCACATAGTTGGCCGCCAGCACAGCGGCAGCGGTGGCGTTGGCTAAGCCCTCGGGACCCATCATGCGGACATATGCCCACGGGATGGGCAAAATACTGGCGCTGCCATAGGGCGTCGAAGACACAGGAACGCCTTGGTGAACAACCGTTCCTGCCTCGCCGGCCACGGTATCAAAAGGCGGATGCACGTTCATTTGGGACATCGGGTGCCCGGGAAGGAAGGGCGCGAGGTGTGCTTTAGCCCCCACGGGACCCACCCCTGGCCCGCCGCCACCGTGAGGAATACAGAAGGTCTTGTGGAGGTTGAGGTGGGAGACATCGCCACCGATATCTCCATAGCGGGAGAAGCCCACCAGGGCGTTGAGGTTGGCTCCATCGATATATACCTGGCCGCCAGCATCGTGAACTGCCCCGGTAATGTCGCGGATTCCTGCCTCGTACACCCCGTGGGTAGAGGGGTAAGTGACCATCAGCGCAGCTAAGGAATCTCTGTGCTCCGCAATTTTCGCGTGAACGTCCTCAAGGTCAACGTCTCCTCGGTCATTACACGCGAGAACAACGACTTTCATTCCAGCCAGGACAGCGCTGGCCGCATTGGTGCCGTGCGCACTGGAAGGAATAAGACAGACATCTCGGTGGTGATCTCCTCGTGAACGGTGGTAGCCACGGATAGCCAAGAGTCCTGCGTACTCGCCTTGGCTTCCCGCATTAGGTTGCAAGGACACCGAGTCATACCCGGTGAGTTCGGCCAACCACTGCTCCAAGTGCGACATCATCACCAGGTAACCCTGGACGTCCTCCACGGGAGCAAACGGGTGCAGGGAAGAAAACTCAGGCCAGCTCACCGCTTCCATCTCGGTTGCAGCATTGAGCTTCATCGTGCAACTTCCCAAAGGAATCATGCCGCGATCGAGCGCGTAGTCCTTATCGGCCAACGTTTTCAGGTAGCGCATCAGAGACGTTTCGGAGTGGTGGGAGTGAAATACCGGGTGGTCTAGATAGCTGCTGGTGCGCTCGAGGTCTGCACCCAGCACTATTTCGCCCTCGTCACCGAGATATTGGGGCAAGTCGAAAATGACCGCAAGTTTCTGCTCAAGCGATCCCGCAAGCAGACCGGTGTGGACTCCGATTGCCGTTTCATCCAGGGACAAAGACAGGGTGTCCTGATCCACAAAATGAAGAAGAACACCCTCTCTGGCTGCCCTATCAACTAGGCCTCGGGCTTTGCCAGGCGCCCTTAGCGTCAACGTGTCAAAAAATGTCTCGAAGGCGACGTCGTGTCCAGCGTCGCGCAAAGCCGCCGCCAAACCCGCCGTTTTTGCTGCCACACCGCGGGCAATTTGCCTCAGGCCTTCGGGCCCGTGGTACACCGCAAACATCCCGGCCATCACGGCCAAGAGAACCTGAGCGGTACAAATGTTGCTGGTGGCTTTATCCCGGCGAATGTGTTGTTCGCGAGTTTGCAAGGTGAGGCGATAGGCCGGATTGCCCTCCGCGTCTTTGGAGACGCCTATGAGGCGACCGGGCATTTGCCTCTCAAGCCCCGCTCGCACGGCCAGATATCCGGCGTGGGGGCCACCAAAGCCCAAAGGAATACCAAAGCGCTGCGTCGTTCCCACCGCAATGTCTGCGCCCATTTCCCCGGGAGGCTTCAGCAGCGTCAAAGCCAAAATGTCCGCTGCAACCACGGCGAGCGCGTCATGGGCGTGAAGGGCCTCAATGGCAGAACTGGGGTTCCAGATCCGGCCGGAAGAACCGGGATATTGGATGAACCCCCCAAAGCATTCGGGAAGCTGGCCGGAGAAGTCCGTTTCGATAATGTCGATGCCCAGAGGTTCCGCGCGGCCCCTGACAAGGGCTTTGGTCTGCTCCAGCGCATCGCTGTCGAGGAGAAAAACAGAACTTTTCT
Source organism: uncultured Microbacteriaceae bacterium (assembly GCA_964445125.1). Lineage (GTDB taxonomy): Bacteria > Actinomycetota > Actinomycetes > Actinomycetales > Microbacteriaceae > Pontimonas. Next base: position 2,388 of record CAYUJX010000034.1, on the reverse strand, counting down.
GAGGGGATGCCCGCCGCGCCAGGAGCATTCCTTCGGCAACAGCGGTTCCCTCATCGAGCATGGATGCGTTGGCTATGGCCATACCGGTGAGGTCAGAAACCATGGTCTGAAAGTTCAACAGTGCTTCCAAACGGCCCTGGGAAATTTCGGGCTGATACGGCGTATACGCGGTATACCAGCTGGGGTTCTCCAGAATGTTGCGTTTGATGACCGAGGGAGTGTAGGTGCCGTAGTACCCCTGGCCGATAAGGGACCTGCGCACGGTGTTCGCATTCGCCAGGACGCGCAGCTCCGCCAATGCTTCTGCTTCGCTGGCGGCAGCAGGAATCACAGAGTGAGCAATTTCTGCCATCCGCAAATGCCCGGGAACGGCCGCATCCATGAGAGCACCCAGTGAGTCGTAGCCTAGGACATTGAGCATTAGTGCTTGGGCGGAGGAATCCGTCCCGATGTGGCGATTAGCGAACGATCCGGTCATGTTTCTAGTCTCCTATAAGAGCCTGATAGGCGGCGGCATCCATGGCGTTGGGGGCATCCGTAAAGCGCACTTTGATAAGCCATCCTGCGCCGTAAGGATCGGCGTTGACCGTGTCAGGGGAATCGACGACGACGCTGTTGGCTTCGGTCACTTCTCCCGCCACAGGGGCAAAGATTTCTCCCACAGACTTGGTGGATTCCACCTCGCCCACGATGGCGCCAAGGCTGAGGGTCTCGCCCACTTTCGGCAGGGCAACGAACACCACATCCCCTAGGGCATCTGCGGCGTGCTGGGTGATTCCTACCGTGGCAACATCGCCGTCAATAGCAATCCATTCGTGATCTTTTGTATACAGCAGGTTCTCGGGTACAGCAGTCATTACGCGACCTTCTTTCGGGTGTAAAAGGGCAGTTGGTGAACTTTCACGACCAGTAGTGAGCCTCGAACATCGACAGCTAGTTCGCTACCGGGGTCAGAAAACGTCGAGTCCACGTAGGCCATGGCTATCGGGTATCCCAGCGTGGGAGATAGTGCGCCAGACGTTATCTCTCCGATGACGTCACCTTTGGGAGTGACCACGGAATAGCCCGCGCGAGGGGCTCTTTTGCCTTCGGCCACCAGCCCCACCAACACCCGGGTTCGCACTGCTGCATCGGCGAGAGCCTGCTTACCGACAAAGTCTTCTTTCTCCTGAACCACAACCCGTCCCAGGCCCGCTTGAGCGGGGAGAAAGTCCCTACCCAATTCATGCCCGTAGAGCGGCATCCCCGCTTCTAAACGCAACGTGTCCCTGCACGCCAACCCGCAAAGCGTCATCTGGTGTGGAGCCCCCACCTTTTCGAGCTCGTCCCACAGTGCAGGGGCGAGGGGGCTGGGAACAAAAATTTCGTATCCATCTTCACCGGTGTAACCGGTGCGAGCGACGTAAATGGTGGTGCTCTGGAATGTTCCCTCGGTCATCCTGTAATACCGCAGGTCGTCCAGCGGGAGTGAAGTGTCAATCGCTGAGGCTTCCACAATGGTTTTGGCCACGGGTCCTTGAACAGCTATCAGGGCCCAGTCATCGCTTGAGTCACGGACGGTGACGTCCCAGTCTTTGGTTCGCTCGGTGAGTGCAGTGAAGGCAGCCTCGCGGTTGGCGGCGTTGGCAACAATCATGTACTCGCTTTCCCCCAGACGATACACAATGAGGTCATCGATGACCCCGCCCTGGTCAGAAAGAAGCAACGAGTACTTTGCCTGAGAGTTCTCCAAGGCGGAGAGGCGGTTGCTCAGCGCGTAATCCATGAATTCCGGCGCTTGCGCACCTGTGACCATGATCTCTGCCATGTGGGAGAGGTCAAACATTCCTGCGTGCTCGCGCACAGCGTGGTGTTCGGCTAAGTCTGAGCTGTAGCGCAGAGGCATGTCATATCCGGCAAAATCGGTGAAGCTCGCCCCGGATCGCTCATGTTCTGCGTGGAGCGGTGTGCTGTTAGTCACGGGGGCCTCCTGGAGTCTTTGACGAAGGGATACACCCTTTTTCGGACTCCCCCTCTGTCATTGGCCTGAGAGTTTCACGCGGCGTCCTGTGACACGTCGCGCTTTCACCGTCGGCGGGAAGGAATCCTTCCACTTTTCAGAGTGGCCAAGCCATGCGGTACGGGTGACCTGAGAGATTGGCGGGGAGGCTTGCTCCTTCGGTGACACCGCAACATCCGGTGTCTCTCCCGCATAGCGTGTGGCCCAATATGAAGTTAGTAATCTCACAATAGCAGGGGGCGCCAGGACGCACTAATAGTGCTCGCGCACTCGGACGCGTGCCTCATTGGCCCGATGCTCGCGAAATGTCGGCTCTCGTGTGAGCGCTGCGGTGTTCGTCACGGATGAGCGACAGTTGGTCCAAGCCGAACACCTGCGACTGGCACCCG
>CAYUJX010000033.1:0-12325 GCA_964445125.1 uncultured Microbacteriaceae bacterium | reverse complement strand
CCGTCCTCCTGCAACACGGCAAAGCCGGGCAGAGCGTCACGGGTTCCACACTTCACTACACCCGCTTCCATGACGGAGTCAAGGACCGAGCTGACAGCGACAGTCTCGACGGTTTCGGTAGTGGCGGGCGCGGTCTCTGCCGACGTGTCGTCGGCAGTAGCTGCACAACCACTCACAACGAGTGTCACAGCGGCAAGAGCCGCCATGATGGCAACATTTTTTTTCATTAACTATCCCCTTACGTATTTTCTGAGGTAAGCACACAAAGGTGTGCTGTGGCCAACGCTAGTCGCGCGCGTGCAATCGCTTTCAGGGGAGGGCCGATTGTTACCGAAGCGTGACCGGTCCTGCCCGCCTCCGAGACCGCCGTTTTTAGCCCAAAAGTAGGTCTCGGAAAGAGGCGGTATAAGGACGCTGTGAGCCCAAAACCTTGGCCACGAATACTTTCCTGCGAATTTACCTGTTGGCCCGTCAGCTCTCACCGGTAGCTTTTCCGCATCAGCACTGCCGCTGTCTCACTCAGGTCAGCGACCTCAAGGCGAAAGAGCGACCATGACCCAGCGCCCCTGGCTTGCCCATTATCCAAGCGGCGTTCAGGCAGGCGCGGGGTCGTTTGAGGCACGTTCCTGAGTCCCTGCCGACTTCCTGTTTCCAACGCCACGCCGCAACCAGCGCTTGGCCGCTAAGCAGGGCCTCTGGGATAGCGGCGACATATATCCCGGAACACTCACCCCGGCCCCTCTCGGCGCAGGGCACGTGCCTGCGCGCTTAGGGTATGAACGGTTCTGGCGAGCACGACGATGGCCGATTATTTGGTTGCTCAAGAATGAGCGCGCGTCAGACGCATCTTGGCATACGTTGACCGCGCGGGCAGCCCAGGCTCTGTGGGAGCCCAGGCGCACGCAAGGGAGAACTCAGCTGGGAAGGCCCAGATGGTACGTTACCGGCCGATGGTGCTTATCGCGGGACAGTCAAAAGGATCCCGGGCTGCGAGGCCCACCTCGTTGAGGTAGCGGATTACTATTCCGTAGGACTCAAAGAGCCCTGCTTCGGTGTAGGAAATCTTCTTCTCTGCGCAAAATTCTCGGACCAGTCGCGCTGCTCTTTGCAATTTTGGTCTGGCCATACTGGGGAACAGGTGGTGTTCCACTTGGTAGTTAAGTCCACCCATGAAATGGTCCATGAACTTTCCGCCCCTAATGTTGCGACTGGTCATCACTTGACGGCGCAGGAAATCAACTTTCACGCCTTCGGGAATCTGGGGCATACCTTTGTGGTTCGGGGCGAAAGAAGCACCCATATACACGCCAAACAGTGCCATGTGGACCACGAGGAATACTGCTGCGATGTACCAGGGCATCAGGAGTAACAACACCACGGGATAACCCAGGTTGCGAATCAGAAGCAATGTGATTTCTGTGCCCCGGTTCTTTACGGGCTCTTTACTGAACACGCGACGAAACGCCTGAATGTGAAGATTAAGTCCTTCGAGAGTCAAAATGGGGAAGAACAACCACCCCTGGCGTTTCACAAAAGCGCGACCGAAACCCCTCGTTTCGCGAGCTTTTTCTTCCTGGAAAATCACGAAGTCACTTTTGATGTCTGGGTCTTTCCCCACGGTGTTGGGGTTGGCGTGATGTTTGGTGTGTTTTCCCATCCACCACGAATAACTGATTCCCACCACACCATTGGCGAGGATTCGCGCTGTGTTGTCGTTGTTTTTACCGGAAAGGAAGACTTGGCGGTGAGCTGCTTCATGAGTAACAAAAGAAAACTGCGTCATGATGATGGCAACAACCGGGGCAAGGGCGATCTGGACCCAGGAATCGCCAAGGAAGAACATCGCCGTCAACGTGCCGAGAAAGGCAATGGATAGCACCACAATCAAGGTGATGTAGTACCCGACAGTGCGATCAAGCAGATTACTTGCCTTGATTCTCCCCAAAAGTTCCGAAAATTCTGACGTGTAGGCGTGCGGACGGGGGAGGGGCGCGGGGGCAAGAAGAGAGGTCATAGTGGTGAGGGTTCCCAACCGTGACTTCTCAGCCGATAAGAGCCTGGAATCCATGCTCTAGATAATTTGAACGTATCAGGGTATTGCTGGGAAGAAGCGGAGCCGCTCACCAAAAGGTCTTATTTCACCCAATGTTAACGTGAGCGGCTTATCAGCCTGTTGTCCCTCAAGGTTTATTCCCCTGTGGCCTCTTATTGCACCGAACATGCTCTACCAGACCCAGAACAACCGAGCACGGGGGACTGTGGGCGACCTGCGATGCCGTCACCGCGAGCGTTGCTTTCTTCTGTTCCGCGGGAATATGTATGGTCGCCACTGCCCCACGCAAAACTCGGGCTAGGCCCCGGCGGCTTTCCTGGATGCGAGGTACGTTGCGAGCGTGTGAACCAGCAGACCTAAAACGATTCCCCAGATGAGGTCGATGGCAACAACAGAGAGGGCCGTGACGACATAACTCAGTCTTGCTGGCCACACCGTCTGAAGAGACTCTCGGATACTCCCCGGGTTTGCTATTCGCCATGACGTGCCTAACAGAACCCCTGCGAGAACCGCCAGAGGTATTTGACTGATCAGCTGGGGCAGGAACACCACAAAGACGAGAAGAGCTAGAGAGTGCATCAGAGCTGCTAACCGAGTTCGCGCCCCAGCGTTGACGTTCACCCCGGTGCGAGCGATAGCACCTGTCGCTGGCATGCCACCGAAAATCGCTGAGGCGAGGGTCGCCAGACCTTGGCCCACCAGTTCTCGGTTGGGGGAATAAGGGGTGGGGACCTCGCCATCTCTGCGGTGGACCATCGCATCTCCCACACGTGCGGAGAGCAAGGATTCCACAGCGGCGAGGAGGGCGACGATGAAGCCTGCCCACACCAAGGACCCCCATTTCAGCTCAGCCCACTCCACACCGAAAGTTAACGTGGAGGGGAAGGGTATGTCTCCAATGGTGGCAACCGGAAGGTGAGCGATTGCGACCGTAACGGACACAATGAGTGTGGCAACGGCGCTCGCGGGCAGAGACCGAGTGAAGCTCCACCGCGGCCGTAGCGCAGACCACAGGATTTTGAGGGCAAGAGTGGCTGCCACGACGGCCAATGACCACCACTCCAGGGGTTGCGAGAGAGCTGAACTGACGGTCCGCGCAGCCACAAGAAGCACTTCGCTTCCCTCGGCTCTCTCGACGTTGAAAATCAACGGTATTTGTTGCAGCGCAATGACTATGGCGATCCCAAGGGTAAATCCCTCCATCACGGGCCACGGCACTTTTTCGACATATCGACCGAGACGTAGCGCGCCAAATACCAGGAGAAAAATTCCCGCAATGATTCCCATGGGGAGCAAGCTCGCCAGTCCCAATGTCGCAAGAATGGGAGCAAGGACCACAACCATCGCGCCCGTGGGACCGCTCACCTGGAAACGTGATCCCCCAAAAATCCCCGCGACCGCGCCGGCGACGATTGCAGTGACAAGACCCGCTGCCGCCCCCGCACCTGAGGTAACGCCGAACCCCAAAGCCAGAGGCAACGCGACAATGGCCACGGTGAGGCCCGCAACGATATCGAAGTGGAGAGAACCGATGATTGCTTTTGCACTGCGCGTCATGGGCCTCAATTCTACCGCCTTGGCTCATCAGCTTTCGAAAACTCTGCAATGACCTGGCATTCCGGGCATCGTTACCCCTCGCCAGGGGCGCTACCTGTGTTGTGTCTGCCAAAGGTCGCCCGAACCCCAGATTCCCGGCCGAAGAGTGATCACACCGGCAGAAGAGGAACGAAACCCTCTCGAGAACGCAGAGCGAAGGTGCCGTTCCCGCGGCGTGGAGGGCGCCTGTGGGACGACCTACGCCTCACGCAGTCCATATTTTCTCGACGCGGGCAGTTCCGAGAGAGTTTCGAGGCTCTTAGGCTTGTGCCCCGAAATCTGTCGCAATCTTGGGAAGCGACGTGTCGGTACCGAACATGAAGTGCTTACTCACGTCGGGGGAATATTGTGACAGGAAGGTCGGTTTCCCTAGGCGTTCACTGAGTTCGCGGTGATGAATCACACTGGCTCCACAACACAACCCGACGACCTTGGCCCCGAGGGAGTAGGCAAATTCGGCAAATTCTGCAGTTTCATAGCGATTAGAGTTCAGCGCCTCTAGCGCATCGGGAAAAGTGCGCTCCTGGGGCAGCGATGCCGTGTTGCCGGAATCGGGCAGATTGAAAAAAGTGGTGTGTTCAACGGTGGTCCGGAACGTTCCGGGCATAGCGCACACTTTGTGGTCACCCACCGCCTTCACGATTTCCTCCAGGATGGGCCGAATCGTGTTGGGGCCTTGGAAACAATTTGTTCCCACCACATCTGCTCCATCGTTTGCCAGGCGCTTGGCTGCTTCGCCGGGGGATACCCCGTCGCGGAGCTCTCCGCTGGCGAACACCGCAACGTTGACGATGCTCGGCAGGCCGGCAGCCTTGATTTCCTCAAGAGCAATTTTGGCTTCTTCGTAGAAGTACATGGTCTCGGCAAGAATGAGATCTGCTCCCTCTTCTTTCGCCCAGCCGACCATCTCCCGATACATCGCTCGCACGGCATCCTTGGTGGACTCGTCAGCCGGGTCGAAAATGTTGGAGTTAGAAATATTACCGGCGACAAAAATGTCTCGGCCCATTTCCTCGCGTGCCTCTGCCGCCACCTCGCGGGCGATGCGCATCGCTTCTCGGTTGAGGGGTTCGAGAAGGTGTTCTTGCCCGATGATCCGCATCTTCTCCCGGTGGCCGTTGTAGGTGAAGGCGAGGGCGATATCGCTTCCGGCGCGAAGAAAGTCTCGAGTGACCTGGCGCAACACGTCGGGGTGCTCGAGAGCAACCTTGGGCACAAATTCACCGGCGGTGAGATAACCCCGGCGCTCTACCTCAAACAGGTAACCACCGGAAAGAATAATGGGCCCGGGAGCCTCAAGTCGTTCTCTAAAAGTCTGGCTATTCATGTCACCCTCCAGGAGAAATATGGTGGTACTTAGCTGCCGGGGGCTCCCGTGGGGTTCCCACACTAGGGCACCCCGAAAAGACGGGAGCCGAGTCAAGGCGCCCGCACTGATTCTCCCTGCCAGCGCGAGCAGGGAGCTTCTCCCCCGTGTGTGCTGTGGTTCCTAGAATTGTGGGGAATGCCGTCGGGGCGGGGGCTCAGCTGGTGAGAGCGGGGGCTCATAATCCGACGGTCACCGTTTGCCGGGGCTCGGGGAGAAACGGAGCCTGACGGGGGTTGTCGTGACCGTATCGCCACGAACAGGCCTTTCTCGCTAAACGTCCACCGGACCCTCGGTATCATCACGAATATGACGCTTGCTCGCATTGCCCCGCTGGTTCACTCAGCCGGACCCATCGTTGCGAGCATTTTGCTGGTGTTGTTTTGGGCTAATCCCCCCGGGGTTGCCGGGGTTATTGCGCTCAGTCTTGTGCTGATCGGGGGAGTGGTCTCGGCGGTGTATCACGTGGAAGTAATTGCCGCCTTTGTGGGAAGAGTGCTGGGTGCCATTATTTTGGCGGTTGCAGTCACCATCATCGAGGTCACCCTGATTGTGTCGATTATGGTCGAATCGGGGGAGGCCGCCTCGGGCCTTGGCCGCGATACGGTGTTTGCGGCCGTGATGATCACCACCAACGGCATTATTGGGCTCTCCGTGATCGCCGCCACCCTGCGGTCCTCGACCTCATCGTTTAACAGTGAGGGGAGTGGTGCTGCGCTGGGCGCAATCGCCACGATTGCCACCCTTAGTCTCGTTGTTCCCACCTTTGCCACTGGTTCCAGCGGCCCCACCTTTACGACCCCGCAACTGTTGTTCGTGGGGGCCGCCTCCCTTGGCGTGTACAGCCTTTTTTTGTATATCCTCACGGTTCGACATCGTGAGCACTTTGAGGACCCTGCCAGTCCGCCCACCGAGTCTCTTCGCGTGGTGCCCACACAGGGAAAGTTCGTTCAAAGCATCATCTTTCTCGTTGTCACCCTGATCGTCATTATTGGTTTAGCCCGGGTTCTCTCGCCCTCCATCGAAGGCGTCGTCACCGGGGCGGGGCTGCCACTCACCTTCGTTGCGGTACTCATCGCGTTGGTTGTGTTGCTGCCGGAAGGTGCAACAGCATTTCGCCTGGCTCGCCGAGGCCACCTGCAATCCGGCTTCAACATCGGGTATGGGTCGGCGCTTGCGAGCATTGGTCTGACCATCCCCGCACTCGTTGTGGTCTCGCTCGTGCTCGACATCAAATTGGAGTTTGGCCTGCGAGATGTCGACATCGTGCTTTTCCTGCTCACCCTCGTTGTGAGCACCGTGACCGTGGCCTCCAACAGGGTGACCCTGTTCCAGGGAGGTCTCCACATGGCAATTTTCTTTGCCTTCCTCTTCTTGTCGACAAACCTCTAATGGGGGAATCACCCCACAGGATTCACTCCGTACGCACAGTCGACCCAAGAATTGCGCCCTCAGGCTGACAGCCCGAAATCCCAGGGAAGTCAGGGGTTTTCTGCGTGCGGCGGCAATTCACCTGGTGAGAGCAGCGGGCACATCACACGTAGGTCTGGGAACTGCGGGATGATTTCTGCGGGTCGTCCCTGCCGAGTCTCACCCAGACCGAAATGGTCAGCACAATCAACGCAAACCCAAACAGGAGGTCCTCTAGAGGGGCGTACGCAATTCGTAATCCCAGGATGTGTTCCTCGCCGTAGAGCACGATTCCCCTCCCGGTGAGCCAGCCGTTCGTCAGGAGTTGGAAAAAGACCAAAATTGGCCAGGCAAACCAAAACGAGCCGGTGGCAAGAATCCGACTTCGCGTGACAAAAACATCGATGACAACGGCGAGCACAACGCCGACGACCGCGAGCAGTGTGTACATCATGGGGTTCTGGGCCGCCTCACGATAACGAGAAAAGCGCGAACACCCTCCCAGGTCAACACCGCTGAAATGGGAACCATGATGAAAAACAGGTACTCCTCCAATGGCACAGCAAACGGGCCAATAATTCCCGTCATTTGGGCATGATCGAAATACCAGTGACCCTGGGCGATGGCCACCGCATCCCAGAGAATGAAGAGCGGAGTGGTAATCAACAGGGTGAGCAACAGGCGTCGTGGGTTGCGCAGAACCCGAAGTCCAAACGCCCATTCCAGCCACCACGAAGCGACAATCAGAAAGCCCAGCATAGCTAAATACGCAAAGGACTCCACCCGCCAAACCTACCGTTTCCACCTACGATTGTGCGTAGTGTGGAGGGGTGACTCCCGTCAGTGTGTTAGTAAAAACCCGGTCCTTCTCGGTCATCGCCGTAGCCGTGGTTGTCCTGCTATCGCTGGCTTTTTCGTTCTTTTTTACTCAAGGTTCAGCCCCGTGGCAGGTGTGGCTCGCAGTGTGTGCCCTCGCGGTAGGCATTCCCCACGGCGCTCTTGACCACGTGGTGACTTTCCCCCAGATGAGGTCGGCTCAGATGGCGATGTTTGTTCTGGGGTATGTCGGCGTCGCCGCGCTAGTCGTGATCGCCATCCTGGTGTGGCCCGTGGGTGGGTTCATTTTTGTCGTGGTGATGAGCGCCGTCCACTTTGGTATGGGGGACGCCTCTTTCGTCCGCCAAGCCGGGGCGCAAGCACGCGCGTTGTCTGCACCCTGGTGGGTGTACGCAATCCCGGCCGGAACGCTGCCCATAGTGATACCCCTGACCAATCAGGGCAGTACGGAGGCTCTCGCTCTGGTCAACCCTGCCCTGATTGACTGGCATTTTGGTGCCGACACGGTGCTGTTTTGGGCAACAGTGTCTCTCGCGCTCGTCTGCGTCGGATGGCTGGTGGTGAGACGTCGGTATGCCGATGCCAGAGACATCGTTGTTCTCGGCCTCCTAGCGATCCTCACCCCGCCGCTTGTTGCCTTTGCCGCCTATTTTGGACTGTGGCATGCGCTTCGTCACACAGCGCGGCTCAGCCAAGAAATGGCCCCCGCGAAAGAAATCGCCGACAGGGGTCACTGGGTGAGAGCTCTGTGGAGGGTATCCGTCCCCGGCCTGCCGGCTCTGCTTGGCACCATGGTGGTGGCAGGGGGTATTACTCTTGTCGGCGGCTGGGCTGTGACCGAGTACCTGTGGGTTGCACTCGCCGTTGTTTGGGCTTTGACGGTTCCCCATATGGCGCTCACCTGGAGACTCGATCAGTCAGCGTTGCGAGATGGAGGGCAACATGACTCTTTACCCACCAGGCCTCCTGCGTCAGCAAAGCGCCCCTGATTGGTCACTGATTGGCGATGCGAAGTGTTTCGGGGCGGAAGCTCAGCGGGGGCGAGCATTAGACCTATCACTCGTCGGTCGCCCATCGATGAGGGAACACGGAATCCAGCTCCTTTCATGGATGCCTGTGACACCGTGGCGTCGCAGGGACGATCGTGCGCAGTCGACTAGGCGTCCAGCGTCGCGCGCACCCTGCGGGCTGCCTCTACAAGGTTGGTCAACGTTTGGATGGTCTCCGCATAGTCGCGGGTTTTTAATCCGCAGTCGGGGTTCACCCACAGTTTGGTATCTGCTATTCCCGCCAGGGCGGTGGAAAGCAGGGTGACCTGTTCGGCGACGTCGGGTACTCGAGGTGAATGAATATCCCAGACACCAGGCCCGACACCGCGCTCGAACCCAGAAGAGCGAATGTCCTCGACGACGTCCATTTTTGACCTTGCTGCTTCAATGCTGGTGACGTCCGCACCTAAACCGTTGATGGCGCCAAATATTTGACCAAACTCCGAATAACACAGGTGAGTGTGAATTTGCGTTTTCGTGGTGACACCGGACGTTGCCAGCCGGAAAGACCGCACCGCCCAGTCAAGGTAATCGGCGTGGTCGCGTTCTTTGAGAGGTAACAGCTCACGAATCGCGGGCTCGTCGACCTGGATTACCTTGATGCCCGCCTTTTCTAAGTCAGTGACTTCATCGAGTAGCGCCAAGCCCAATTGGTAACCCGTTTCGCGTGAGGGAATATCGTCTCGAACAAACGACCACGCCATGATGGTGACGGGACCCGTCAACATGCCTTTGACGGGTCGTGATGTCAGTGATTGGGCGAAGACTGACCAGTCAATGGTGATGGGTCCCTGCCGGGTCACGTCACCCCACAAAATCGACGGTCGTGTGCACCGTGACCCATATGACTGCACCCATCCGTGCGTGGTGACGGCAAAACCATTGAGGTGTTCGGCGAAATATTGCACCATGTCGTTTCGCTCGGGTTCACCGTGCACGAGCACATCCAGACCGAGTTCTTCTTGCAGACGAACAACGCGCCCAATTTCTTCGCGCATTGCCTCCTCGTAGGCGGCCTGATCAATCTCTCTGCGTGCAAACTTTGCGCGTGCGATGCGGATCTCGTTCGTCTGGGGGAACGAGCCGATTGTCGTGGTGGGGAGTTTTGGCAACTGGAGACTGATTTCCTGCGCCGCACGGCGCACTTCATAGTCTTCGCGTTCGAAGTCGTCGCTTACCAACCCTGCCGTGCGAGCACGGACGGCGGGGTTGATGACCCCCGGTGCGCTGAGGCGCTGTTGATACGCGTTTTCGACGACGGCAACTTCGACGGAGATCGAGTCCCACCCTTGGGTCAGCCCCGCACCAAGGGTCACCACTTGGCCGATTTTTTCGTCGGCGAACGCCAACCAGCTGCGCAAATCTTCGCTGAGCGTGCTTTCTTCGCTCACGCTGTGGGGCACATGAAACAACGAAGTCGAGGTAGACACGGCCACCGTGTCCGAGACACTGCGCAATTGCTCGAGCTTCTCCTGAGCTCCCGCCAAGCTTCCTCGCCAAATGTTGCGCCCATCAATGACCCCGCCCACCAGAACTTTTCCTGCTAACCCTGGATGGCGGGGGACACCTCCGCGGTGGAGGTCCAGACCGACCGCGGCAACCGAACTGGTGGCAACAGCTTCCAAGTGGTGCTCGAGTTCGCCGTAGGAGGCTTGCAACAAAATATTCGGCAGGTCATCACCCGAGAGAATCCGATATGCGTCGTTCACCGCCGTGGAGACTGTCGCAGGGTCAATATCAAAGTTGTCACTGACAAGACCTGATTCGTCCAACTGCACCCAGGTTGCTCCTGCTTTTTTGAGACCGACCAGGATCTCTCGATATACCGTAAGGAGGTCTGGAAGCCGATCGAGGGGTGGGAAGCCCTCCGGGGCAGAGAGGGAAGCTTTAGCCAGCAGGAGGAAGGTGACGGGACCGACCAAGACGGGCCGGGTGTGGAAGCCAGCATCCTGCGCCTCGACGAAGCGGTCCAGAAACCAGGTTGACCCGTGTGTGAAAGGGGTTTCTGGGCCAATTTCTGGAACCAAATAGTGGTAATTGGAATCAAACCATTTGGTCATCTCCAAAGGTGCTTCACTTTCGTTACCGCGGGCAATCGTGAAATAGTCGTCGAGACTGTAGTGACCCTTGGCGTCTGCCACCAGCCCAAAACGCGGAGCAATCGCCCCGAGCGCCAGAGTAAGGTCTGCGACCTGGTCGTAGTAAGAGACATCCAAGGGAATGCTGGCGTTGTCTCTAGCCAGACCCAGTTCGGCAAGACGGTGGAGGTCTTCCAAGCGCACCTGGCTGGCTCCGCGGTCAAATTCTGCGCGGTCGATGGCGCCCTTCCAGTAGGCCTCAAGCAGTTTCTTCAGTTCTCGGCCTCGGCCAATTCGGGGGTACCCGACGATGGTGGTGGTGGGGAAGGTAGACACGGGCAGGTTTCCTAACTATCGAGCGAAGGGGGCTGTGGCGGCTTCAGGTGACACGAAACTTTCGGGGGCGAGCATTTCATTGGGATTAGCGATGGGGAGTTGGCCAGCTCTAGCTAAGGTATCCAGCACCGCCAGGTGATCGTTGAAAGCGTAGAGGTGGACACCTGGTGCTCCGCCAGCGTGGAGGGCTGAGACTAAGCGTGAGGTGAAATCGACGCCTCTTTGGCGCCGCTCAAAATCATCGCTAGCCGTTTCGAGCAGGCCGGCGAGGGTCCCCGGCCATCGCTCTCCGCTCAGCTCAACCGATCGCTTGAGTCGAGCCATCGATGTCACCGGTAACAACCCGGGCAGAATCGGAAGAGTAATACCGGCGCCATCGCAATCATCGAGGAAGCGAAAATAATCGTCAACGTCAAAGAAAAGCTGGGTGATAGCGAAATCGGCGCCGGCATCTTGTTTGGCTTTCAGCGCGTCTATGTCCCGCCGAGAGCTTCCCGATTCCGGGTGACCGTTGGGGAAGGCAGCGACGGCAATGCTGAGGTCCCCGAGGTCAGCCGTAGAGCGCGGTCTGCTCAAACTTTGGGGCCAGATTTGTAGCGAGCACATCAGGTCGACCAGCTCGGCAGCTGTGTTTGCGCCTTCGACAACGGGCAGCGGGGTGTGAGGCAGGTGGTCTCCACGAAGAGCAAGAAAGTGTCTTATTCCTTCTTGGAGCAAAGAGGTTACGAGCGTCTCAGTTTCTGCCCGGGTGTGACCCAGGCACGTGAGGTGCGCCAAAGGGCTCGTGGCCGTGTGGTCTCGGATAAATCTCAGGACCTCGAGCGAGTCTTTCTCGCCGGTGCCACCGGCGCCAAAGGTAACAGAAATGAAAGATGGTTCGACTGTGGATAACTCGAGTACGGAGGCTTGGAGCCTCTCCCACCCCACAGGGGTGCGGGGAGGGTACACCTCGAACGAGAGCGAGAATTTTGCGGCCTGCGGTGGTGTCACTGTGGAGCTCCCGGCGTGTTGAGGAACAAGACAACCGTGAGCGGGGCTCCGAAGGACGGTAGGCAAAATATACTCACGCCGGTAACTTTTGTCTACGCATTCAAGACGCATATCGTCATAGACAGGCCCTGCTCGCCCCTTCGAGGGTCGTGGCCGAAGGAGACGAGTGCGAGGGGAGTGCTGTTCTCGTCCAAGAGGACCCACCATGGTCGTTTGTGAGCCACCGCAGAATGCAAAAGGCTTCTCTCTAATTCCACGACGTTGCCGTGACAATGGCGCCATTTGTTACTGATCTGTTTAAAGGCATACTTGCGTTTTTCTTGCTCGACATGGGGCTACTCGTGGCTCGCCAATTGCGTCAAGTGCGCGATGTTGGACCGTTCCTGATTGGCTTTGGCCTTGCTGCGCCGTTGGTTGGAGCAACTTTGGCGTTGGCCCTGAGCGTGCTACTTGGCTTTGGTGTGTGTGATGCCACCTTGCTTGCGGTGCTTGCTTCTAGTGGTAGCTACATCGTGGTGCCTGCAGTTTTGCGTTATGCGATTCCTGAGGCGAGGCCAAGTCGATACTTCACCATGTCTTTGGCTGTCACATTTCCGTTCAATATCATTTT
>CAYUJX010000032.1:0-12412 GCA_964445125.1 uncultured Microbacteriaceae bacterium | reverse complement strand
ACCGCTGCCTACGCTGTGACGGGACGGTGGCGGGAAGAGTACGACGACATTGATCGTCGTCGAGCCCATCGTGTTCTGGCCGAATGGAACCTTGATGGCCTCGCCGATAACACGATGCGCACCCTCTCTGATGGAGAGCGCAAACGGGTGCAGATTGCTCGAGCCGTCATGACGGATCCTGAGATGCTGTTGCTGGACGAGCCCGCGGGAAGTCTTGATGTGGGAGCCAGGGAAGACGTCATCGAAATGTTGAACCACTTTGCAAGTGAGCCAACATCACCAGCAATGGTGATGGTGACGCACTACGTGGAAGAGATTCCTGCCGGTTTTACCCACCTTCTGGTTGTCGCTGAGGGTCGCGTTGTGGCTCAGGGCCCGCTGGCCGAAACCCTCACGGGCGAGGTGCTATCCGAGGCGTTCGGGCGTCCGCTCTCCGTGACACACAACAATGGTCGGTTTCAGGCCACGGCGTTGTGATTTTCCTGGTAAAGTCTTGCTTTAGCCAGATTTCTGACACCCTGGCATCGGTTCTATAAAGGATTTGCTATGAAGACTGACATTCACCCCGAGTATGCCAACATCGTGTTTCGTGATTTGACCTCCGGCGAACTGTTTTTGACCCGCTCGACCGCGAAAAGCTCCAAGACCATCGAGTGGGAAGACGGCACCACGTACCCCGTCATCGACGTCGAGATTTCCAGCGCCTCGCACCCGTTCTACACGGGCAAGCAGCGCATCCTTGACTCCGCGGGACGTGTCGAGAAGTTCAACCAGCGTTTCAAGAACTTCGGTAAGTAACTACAGCCGAACGGGCCAGTCTCCGCTGGCCACAAACGAGGGTTCCCCGCGTCCGCGGCGGAACTGCTGGTAGTTTTCTGCCCACGCTTTCGACCACTCAATCTGTTGGTCGTGCAGGGCTGCGGCCGTGTCTGGTAGCTCCGCAAGGTGTGTCCTGATCATCGCCTGTGCGACGCGGCCGGCAGCAACAGCGTCCGCATCGGCGGTGTGTGCGTCCTCGAAGCGGACCATGTAGTGCGCTGTCGCCATCTGGAGGGTTCTTTTGCCGCGGCGGTATTGATCCACGGCGCGATCAATCACGAGGGGATCAACGATGGGCCGCGGGGTATCGAGAGGGCTGAGACCGTAACGCAGCATTTCGTGGTGAAGTATCGAAAAGTCATACGAGGCGTTATACGCCACGACAGGTATTCCCTGCTCCAGGTATGCACCAACGGCGCGGCCAATTTCTTCGACCACGTCACATGCATCCCGGCCTTCGGCCTGAGCAACCTCGTTGGTGACACCGTGAACAGCCGTGGCTGCTGCGGGAATCGGGATTCCGGGGTTCGCTAACCACAGGGTGGATTCTGTCACCTCGCCCTCGGCATTGATAAGCCCGAGATAGGCGGTGACGATGCGCGAACTTTGGGTATCAAGGCCCGTTGTTTCGGTATCAAAAACAGCGAGGGTGTCACTCCAGTGGGCCATGAAGGAAGCCTAAGCTACGCCACTGACGCTTTGATACCGGCCAGCGAAAGCCAATAAAAGCTCTGGGGTGGCAACGTCAACACCAGTTGACCTTGTTCGTTCGGAGCGGGGAATGCCGCGCCACCCGTGATCTCGGTTACTGTGGTGGCCCTAAACGCTTCGAGCAATGTGAGGGTGATTGAAATTGGCTGGTGCGCAAAGGAGTACACACACAACAGCGTCTCGGGTGCTTCGCCTGGCTTGCATTCCTCCTCGGGCATATCTCTCAGGAACGCGAGCACCGAGGAGCTATCGCTGGGCACGACGGTCATGCTTCCCACCCCAAAAACGGGATGATCTTTGCGTAGATGGACGAGGTTTCGCACCCAGTGCAGCAGGGATGTGCCCTGCGCGAGCTGCGTTTCCACGTTGGAAGACCCGTAGTTGTACCCCAGTGACTGCACGACGGGGAGGTAAAGCTTTCCTGGGTCAGCGCCAGAGAATCCGGCGTTGCGGTCAGGAGTCCACTGCATAGGGGTGCGGGAGCTATCGCGATCGTCCAACCAAATGTTGTCGCCCATCCCAATCTCATCGCCGTAATAGAGGAAAGGGCTTCCGGGGAGCGACAGCAGGAGCGCGTGGGCGAGGTGCAGTTCTGGACGGGAATTACCCAACAGGGGCGCCAAACGGCGCCGGATACCGACGTTGACGCGCATCCGAGGGTCATAGGCATACCAGCCGTAGAGTGCTTGGCGCTCCTCCTCCGTGACCATTTCCAAGGTCAATTCATCGTGATTGCGCAGAAACACCCCCCACGCGGCGCCGGGGGGAATCTTGGTGGTCTGGGAGAGCACCTCGTTCAGTCCTTGGGCTTGCTGGGATCGAAGCGCATAAAAAATCCTCGGCATGATGGGGAAATCGAGGGCCATCTGGCATTCGGGCTGCGCTTCGGTTCCCAGGAACTGCGCGACTTCTTCTGGCCACTGGTTAGCTTCGGCAATCAACACGCGACCGGGGAATTCCTGGTCGATAAAGGACCGGAAATTCCTCAAAAACTCGTGGGTTTCTGGCTCGCTTTCTCCGGATCCCTCATCAGATTCATACAGGTAAGGAATGGCATCTAAGCGGAAACCATCCACTCCCATTCCCAGCCAGAACCGCGCGATGTCGTGGATCTCTTCGTGCACCTGAGGGTTGTGATAGTTCAGGTCTGGTTGGTGGGAAAAAAAGCGGTGGAAATAGAACTGGCGGCGATGGGAGTCAAAGGCCCAGTTGGAATCTTCGGTGTCAGAGAAAATAATCCGAATCTGTTGCCGAATATCATCGGTGTCCGACCACACGTAGTAGTCGCCGTAGGGTCCCTCAGGGTTGTTTCTCGACTCCTGGAACCAGGAATGCTGATCAGAGGTGTGGTTGAGCGGCAAATCCATGACAATACGCATGTTTCTGGCATGTGCTTGCGAGACAAGTTCCTGAAAATCATCGATGGTTCCAAATTCGGGCAAGACAGCGGTGAAGTCTGCAACGTCGTAGCCACCATCACGCAAAGGCGAAGAATAGAACGGCGGTAACCACAGAGCATCAACCCCGAGCCACTCTAAGTAGTCCAGTTTGCTGATGAGGCCGGGAATGTCCCCCACACCGTCGCCGTCGGCGTCGTAGAACGCCCGCACCATCACCTCATAGAAAACGGCCCTGCGATACCACTGTGGGTCGTGTTCTAGACCGCGTCGGGCGTAGGGAGGAAAATCCATGAAGCTCCTGGAGGAAAGAAGGGACGTGGGCGCACTTAAGTCTAAAGCGCTGCTGCAGACGACGGCGCCACCGAAGATTCCCGCCATTCAGTCCCCTGGGTGCGGGGGATGGTGAAGGCGCAAGGGTCCGAAGCCCGCATCGTGAGGGTAGCGGAGGAGACCGTGCAGCCCGTAAACACGGGGTATGTGGCGCGGGAATGACAAACAGAAGGTGTGCTGGCCCTTTGTGTATATAGCGAATCAACGCCCACCGTTGTAGGGTGTTTTACGTGAAGATACTGAGATTTCTGGGAAGGCTTGCCCTTGGCACTGGCCTGGTGTTCTCCGGTATTAGCCACCTGAGTTTTTCACGGCTGGAATTCACGGCACAGGTTCCAGTTTGGCTGCCGGTCGATCCCGACTTTGTGGTTGTCTCCTCCGGGGTGGTAGAAATCCTGCTTGGCCTCGGCCTGTTGTCTTTCGGGAGATTAGTTCCGCTGGCCGGGCTCGCTGCCGCGCTGTTCTTTATTGCAATTTTTCCCGGCAACATCAATCAGTATGTGGAAGGCATTGATGCCTTTGGTCTGAATACGGATCAGGCTCGACTCATGAGGCTGTTCTTCCAGCCCGTGCTTGTGCTCTGGGCTCTGTGGTCAACGTCCGCATTGTCGGTCTTTAAATCGCGCAAAAAGAACTCTCCCTCGGCTGTCGAGTGAAGAGTGCCCCCGTGTGTGGCTCTGAGCGCGCCTGGGTAATCCGCGGTACCCGTGGAGGCCTTGATACGAAGGGCTTTTAGCCGCGGCCCGAAACTTCGCGGGCCTCGGCAGGATTTTGGTCTTCGAATTCTTCGGCGCCTAGCCCGTGCGAGGCGAGCTCCATGGGGTCATCAAAAGCCACCAGTTCGAGAGTGCCTGCGACATGCGAAAAGTTATGCACCGAACAGTTCGTGATGGGTTCCTTGTGTAAGCCCGGTGCCGCATAGTCCACGACGCTGCGAATTACCGCACCGTGACAGACCACAATGATGTCCGCGTCGGGATGGCGCACGGCTAAGTCAGCAAGTACGCGAACGATGCGTTTGGTGACGTCTTCACGGGGTTCGCGCCCAGGAATGTCGGTGCCCGCAGGGTACCGCTGGTCGAGGTCGTGCCCGCTTTGTCCTTCGGCTTCCCCATAGTTGCGTTCGATGAGGTCTCCGACGATCAGGGCCGCGGGCATATCCAGGCGTTTAGCGATGATGGACGCTGTTTCCATCGCCCGTGACAGGGGACTGGAGACCATGAGATCGAAGGTGTGCTTGGCGAGAATATCTCCGAGTGCTACTGCCTGTGAGCGGCCCGTGATGTTGAGAGGGATATCGCTGATTCCCTGAATTCTTCTAGCTTTATTCCATTCGGTTTCGCCGTGGCGCACCAGAAAAAAACGGGTCATAACGCTCCTTGGGCCAAGGGTGGGCCCTGTTTCTCGAACTCAGTGGTTAGGGACGCAAACGCGGAACGAGTTCTTCCAGCGTTTCCGAAGCTCCTGCGTCAATCCTAACGGATGCAATTCGGTCCGCTTTGGTCACTCCTCTATTGATGACCACGATGGGAAGTTTTCTTTTTTGCGCAAGAGCAACCAAGCGCATCCCGGTGTTCACGACCAGGGAGGACCCCGCAACCACGAGAGCTTCCGAACGGTTCACCAGAGCGGCAGCCTGTTCAAACAGGGTGGGCGGAACGAACTCTCCAAAGAAAATCACGGCGGGTTTTAACAGCCCCTCACAGTTGGGGCACTGCGGGACAACAAAATCGTCACTGAACCGGACATCCATGTCGCCATCAGGGCGAATATCTCCGCTGACCTCAAGGCCCGCAAGCCACGGATTGTTCCGCTCTAAGGTGCGCGCGATGGCGGTGCGGGTGAAGCTTTGATGACAGTGAACGCAGCGAACCCGATCGAGTCGACCGTGCAGGTCCACCACTTTCAAAGATCCTGCTTTGTGATGCAACGCATCCACGTTTTGAGTTACCACGCCGCTGAACACTCCCTGGTGCTCACCCAAGGCAATGGCGGCGTGGCCCCTGTTGGGAGCCGCCGTAGCGAAGCGAGGCCAGCCCAGGTGAGACCCCAGCCAATAGCGCTGGCGATGCTGGTGAGAACTCAGAAACTCGGTGAGGGACATGGGGTGCGCCGTGGGCGCGCCCTCACCTCGATAATCGGGGATGCCAGAATCTGTGGAAACACCGGCACCGGTGAGTACCGCCACTCGGCGACCGCGCAACACGTCAACGGCGTCATCGACAGCGGTGCGAACATCGCTTGGTGCATTCGTAAGACTCGACACGACAACCCCTTTCCAGGGGGACAAAGTACTCTGGATGGTACGCCTAGATTCTTACGAACATGTTTCCAAATCAGGAGGGTAACGCTCGGATGGTCATCATGCTCACCCTTGATTCCGCGGAGAATCCCGTGTTGGGCGACTACCGCGACCTTACCGATGTCATGCTCCGAGCTCGCCGGGAGCCCGTCGAAGGTATCTATATTGCGGAGTCCATAAAAGTTCTGGACCGGGCTTTGACGGCCGGTCACCGCCCGGTATCTATCCTCACCACCACAACCTGGCTGGATCAGATTCATGATCTTGAGCAGCGCCACCGGCGCGCTTTGGAGGACACTCCGGTCTATGTCGGGGAATCATCGATGATTGAGGCTCTCACGGGGTTTCATGTCCATCGGGGGACACTCGCCAGTATGGCCAGACCTATCCTGCCAAGTGTTGCAGAACTCATCTCGGGCACCAGACGCATCGTGGTGTTAGAAAACATTGTGGATCACACCAATGTGGGCGCCGTTTTTCGCTCCGTTGCAGCGCTCGGAGCCGACGCGGTGATCGTTTCAGCGTCGTGTGCTGATCCGCTCTATCGGCGAAGTGTGCGAGTCAGTATGGGAACGGTGATGCAGGTTCCCTGGACCCGAGCGGGGGAGTGGAGTGAGCTTGTCGCCACCCTTCATGAGGCACAGTTCACGCTGGCAGCGATGGCCCTGGGACCTGACACGGTGAGCTTAGAAGACTTTGCCCGCAATCCTCCCGAGCGCTTGGCGCTGCTGTTGGGCACCGAGGGTGATGGTGTGAGCCAAGAAGCTCTCGCCAGTGCGGATGTGACCGTGTCGATACCCATGCATCAGGGCGTGGATTCTCTCAACGTGGCAGCAGCCGGTGCCGTGGCGATGTGGGCGCTGCGCTAGCGATAGTTTCTTGCCGCATTGGGTACCGAGAGGGATACCTTTTCGACACCATCAGCAATGATCGACACCACCCCTTCGGGGCTTCGTTCTAAAAGCCCGCGGACAATGATTGCGGAACTATCGCGCAGGGTCACCCGGTGGCGTTTCCACAACCCCACGCTGCAGATGACGTTGACCAGCCCCGTTTCATCTTCCACGTTCAAGAAGGTCACCCCCATCGCCGTGGCAGGCCTTTGCCGGTGGGTCACCATACCTGCCACCCATACTCGTCGCCCCGGCTCACAGGTGAGCATGTCTGCCACGCTTCCCACACCCTGATCGCTGAGCCATGAGCGCAGATATCGCAGCGGATGATCCCCGGGGGACACCCCGGTGAAGACACGATCGGCAATCATCACTTCCTGCGGTGTCATCTCGGCAAAAAGTGGCAATTCCAACGCTGTGGTGGTGTGGGGGAGAAACTGGGGATGCTCCATCGCTACATGTCCTGCCGCCCAGAGTGCTTCGCGGCGCGTGAGGGATAAGTCCTCAAAAGCTCCGGCACTGGCAAGAGATTCCACGTGGCTGGTACTGAGCCCCACCCGCCTGGCGACATCGGCAGCGTCATGAAAAGGACCGTGCTCTTGGCGTTCGCGCACAATCCGCTCCGCCGTCTCTTTTCCCACCCCTCGAACACTGGCTAAACCCAACCGGGTGACCAATCCTGCATCACGCCGGTGTGTGGTGGTGGGGTCTTCCCCCGAAGGGTCAAAGACCACAGAAGGGGTTTCTTGGTCATACACCAGGCACGAATCACGCCCACTGGGGGTTACCGTGCCTTCGCCGAGAGCCTCCACAGAGGCTTCCACTTCCGAGTGCTGCACCGAAGGTTTACGGACTTCGACCCCGTGACGCTCCGCGTCAGACACTAACGATGCGGGGGAGTAAAACCCCATTGGCCACGCCCGCAATAATCCGGCAAGAAAAATAGCGGGGTAGTGCAGTTTCAACCACGCACTGGCGTACACCAGGAGGGCAAAACTGAGAGAGTGGCTTTCTGCGAAACCAAAACTCGCAAAAGCTTGAATCATTCGATACACGCGATCCGCCGTGTCGATATCGAGGCCACTGGCTGCCATGCCGGCATAGAGGGTGTCGCGCAGAGATTCAATGCGCTCTAAGCCCCGTTTTGAGCCCATAGCCCGGCGCAACAGGTCCGCGTCTTCCCCCGTGCAGCCGCCCACAGTCATCGCGATTTGCATGAGTTGTTCTTGAAAAATAGGAACCCCCAGGGTGCGAGACAGACACTCTTCTAAGGCCGGGTGGGGATACTGCACCGGCTCTACACCCGCTTTGCGCTTCACAAAAGGATGCACGGCCCCGCCCTGGATGGGGCCGGGCCGGATCATCGCTATTTGAATAGCAAGGTCATAAAAACGTCGGGGCTGCAGCCGTGGCAGCAACGCCATTTGAGCTCGTGATTCCACCTGAAACACCCCGATGGAATCGGCCCGGCAGAGCATGTCATACACACCTTGTTCATCCCGGGGAAGAGTGGCCAATTCCCACGATTCCCCCAGATGTTTTTCACTCAGATCAAACGTGTCCCGGATGGCTTCTAAAATGCCAAGCCCTAAGAGATCAAACTTGACCAGTCCCATCCATTCGCAATCATCTTTGTCCCATTGCAGCACGGTGCGATCTTTCATTCGGGCGCGCTCAATCGGGACCACTTCGGACACAGGACGATCAGTGAGCACCATGCCCCCGGAGTGAATACCGGTATGCCGGGGGGCTTTGAGGGTTCCCAGCGCCAAGGCAGTGACATCGTCAGGGATGCTGTGGTCGTTGCTTTCGTGAAGTGCCCCGGAGCGTTCCACCTGCCGAGAAAAAGAATCTTGCTGTCCGGAGCTATAGCCGAGAGCTCTGGCCATATCCCGCACCGCGCTTTTTGCTTTGTATTCGATGACGGTCGCCACCTGCGCTGCTTGTAACCTGCCGTAGCGCTGATAGACGTACTGGATGACTTCTTCACGCCTGCGGGATTCAAAATCCACATCAATATCGGGTTCTTCATCCCGGAGGGCGGAAAGGAATCTTTCAAACGGAAGGTTGTAATAAATCGAATCCACAGCGGTGATATCGAGTAAGAAACACACGGCAGAGTTTGCGGCAGAACCACGACCCTGACACAGGATGCCCCGTGACCGGGCAAAACGAACAATGTCATGGACAATCAGAAAATATCCGGCAAAGTCTTTGCGCTCAATCAGTGCCAGTTCTTTGTTGATCCTCTCCCACACCGCAGAAGATGCCCCCGGATACCGCCGGGGAACAGCGTCCGTGATCAACTCGCGCAGATAGCTCATGGTTGTGTGTCCTTCAGGACACAGCGAGCGAGGCAAACCGGGGGAGACTTTCTTGAGCGAAAAACTCAGCTGGGCTGCCAGTTCCGCGCTGCGCGCCACCGCATCGCCATAGTGGGGGAAACGGGTGAGCTGATCGCGACCCGAACGTAAGAATCCTGCGGGCGACGCCGGTAACCACGAAGACAGGGCCTCCATGCTGGTTCTCGCCCTTACCGCAGCCATGGCCTGGGCCATATGTGCTTCCCCCGCAGTGGCGTAGTGCACCAGCCCCGTCACCACCGTGGGGAGGTGGTGACGGGCGGCAAGAGTGGCCAGAAAGTCATTGTGAGCACTATCAAGAGGGTGTTGATGGTCAAAAAGTTCCACCACGACGTTGTCGTGACCAAAACGATCAACCAGGTCTACCAGAGCGTCTTCACTGTGGTCTTGTTCTAGACGAGTAGGCATTCGGTGATCGGCAAGCGCTCTGCGCACCCCTCCTTTGCGGCATCCGGTAAGAATGAGCCATTCGCCCTGTGCGTGATCGGCCAGCATGTCCAGATCAGCATTCATGGTGCCTTTTTCTTCGGTCGCCAGGTGAGCCTGGGTGAGCGCGCTCGAAAGCCGGTGATATCCCGCTTTTCCTCGTGCCAGTACCAGCAGGTGGGTTCCTGGGGGGTCAGGGGTGTCGGTGCGTGGTTGTGAACTCCCCAGCGTTATTTCTGCACCAAAGACGGTCGGCATGGCGTGTGCTGCGGCCGCTTCTGCAAACCGAACAGCCCCGTAGAAACCGTTGTGATCGGTCAGGGCGAGCCCGGTAAGCCCTAATGCCGCTGAGCGCTCCACAAGTTTTTCCGGAGCGGACACACCATCAAGAAAGCTAAAACTACTGTGCACGTGCAATTCTGCGTAGGGAACTCTCTCTGGCTCAGAATCGGGAGTGCTGAGGGGTGCTTTGTAGGGGTGGCGGTGCGCGGACCACGCCGGTGAGTCGCCACCGTCGGCCCCTACAGGAACAGTGTCACCGGGTCGAGAAGCCTCCCGGAGGCGTTTTTCATGCTCGGACCAGGGAATAGGGGGGTTATGCCATCCCATTAGTCATACCGGGCGTCAAGGCGCCAGTGACGCTGATCGTGGGCGCTGACCAGCCATCCCATTCCTTGGTCATCCACCAGCTGCACACGGTGCAAAAAACGACTATTGCCCGGATCCCACCATTTTTCCCACACGGGCCAGGGCCCCGCCCACGACGCTACCGACACCTTGCGGGTACCAGACACCATCCAGCGCGGCAGAGCAGACAGGCGAGCGTTGTCACCCACCACCACGGCATCACCGTCCTCACCCAGCAGGGTTACCTCTATGGGTGTGGCAAACACGGTGCCAGGAAGCGGACTGGGCAGAGCGCCGGGAAGTGGCCCAGGCGCCGCGTGGCGTTCGGTGGTGTCCCCCCAGGGAGTCAGCACATGGGTTTCCTGGGCCACCCTGGCTACTCGGGGGGTAGCGGTAAGGACACCCTGGGCTCCCACCATGCTTTGTACGCGCGATAACACGTGGTGCACCCTGCTATCGGGGCCTTGCCCCCACAGGCCTGGTTCATGGCCGGCGACGTCTTCGGGAGCCAGAGCTTCATATGTCACCCACGCCACAGCAAGAGGGAAGGCAGATTCTTCGCCTGGATGGTCTCGAAAACACTGTTCGAGTTGCCAGCGCACCCGATCCACCAGGTCGGCGGGGCTGAAATAGCGCGGGTGTTGCCACACCCGCTCGTGGGTGGTGTCGTTATCAAACCCCAGTGTGATGCGTACTTGCGTGCACACCACTCCCGCATCGCGAAGCGTGTGGGAGTAGTTTTCTGTGGGAACGCGAAGGGCAAACCCCACCTGATCAACCGCGACCAGGGCTTCGGGGAGTTCCACGCGCGTGGAGGGATCCAACGGTGCGCTGGTGAGGGTGAGAGGGGTGTCCCCTTCACCGCTGGCCAACCGATAGAGCCTTTCCCCGGTGAGACCTAAACGCCCGCGAACCGCTTCTGCCCCTAACGCAACGAAACCCCCCAGGGTGGTCACGCCTAAGCGCATCAGCAGCGACACGGTTGCTTCATCATCGAGAACGCTGAGGGAAATGTCGGACAAAAACGCTGCTGATGCCCCCGGTTCCACACTGCGCAGCGGGTATTGCGCCGTGGTGTGTTGCGCAGCAATTACGGCGCTAAAAAGGTCATCCGCAATTCCTATCCGCGCTGTGGCAAGCGGTTGGCTCACCTTGAGAGCATCGATTAGCATGCGCGCAGCAGCATCTTCACTGCCATAGAAACGCGCTAACCCTCTGGCGTGAAAAGCAACCAGGCCGGGGGAGAGCAAAGAGTGATCGGGAACGCACTGGGCAAGATCAATCAACACGCGATCAAACGCCCCACGATCGCGTTCTTCTTGACGCGCCGTCATGACCAAGGCGGGACACATCAGGTGAGCGTCACGAGGCCGCATGCCCACGCGGACCCCAGCTTCTAGGGCCTCCGGTGAGCACTCGATCACCAGGCCTTTGTGCACCATTGCCACCGGTATGCCTGGCACCACCTCGGGAAGGGAATCATCGCCATAGGCGCTCACCAGGGACCACCCTGGACACCACAACACCAGAGCGCGGCGCATCTCTAGCCCGCCTGACGGTGCGTAGCAATATCAATGACCGGAGCCCCTGTGCCTGCGTCATGGGCGCCCCACGCATCAATCATCAGATCAGCACTTCGCACCGGGTGACCGTGACGTGGTGTGGCTTCGATATGCACCAGGTGCTCGTGGAGAAGACCTCCCCCTTCTTTGACGCCGTGCCACGTGTGGCGCACCGTAATGCTGGCTTCGCTGCGTGGCCAGGCATCGCGCACCAGAAGGGTGGATTCACGTTCGCGCAGTCGACTACTCAACGTGGAAAGCATCCGGTCAGACGGTGCTGGCACAGGTCCCAGTGCCACAATCCCCACCACATCGATCAGTGCACCCACCACCGAAAGCCATTGCGTATCGGGGTAGGGCACAAGAACAAGCCGATCCACGTTGACACCCAGCTCTGTGGCCGCAGCGAGGCCAGCATCGGGAATTCCCACCAGAGCACACCAGGTTCCTCGCGACGACGCTTCTGCAATGAGGCTCCACAACAGTGAGGCTGAAGAATCCACCTGGTATATCGAGCCCCGCTGGAGGCCCCCTTCGGGGAATAATCCTTCAAGACCAGAACCCACCGGAAACACCCGGTGGTCTGCGGTAGCAACTTCCATAGCGTGAATACGCTGTTGCAACGCCAAAACATCGGGGCGCCCAGGCGGCGCCCCCTCAAGAGTGAGAGCAGGGGACATAGAGCTATATTCGAACATTTGTTCTATTGTGTCAACACCCGCTGACAGTGGACAGGGAAATAGGGGTTTTTAGGGCCAGGTCGGTCTGCTGAAAAAATGGAACGCTGGCGGGTAGCGACACACACTAATTCTTTATCGGACATACGAGGTATTTTTAAACCTGAGAGATTATTCCCGTTTAATGATTGAGCAGAGACGAAGAGAAAAAGGCGCTGTCAACCGATCAGCTCAAAAAGTATTGGAGTAGTGCCCACGCTCTGTGGGAAAACCTCGATGCGTCTGAGTACAAGCACATTGTC
>CAYUJX010000031.1:0-12470 GCA_964445125.1 uncultured Microbacteriaceae bacterium | reverse complement strand
AGGAGCACAGCCCCTGGGGGTTCGCCGGGAACTATGTCTCGACTCATCACATTGGTGCCCCTGGAGGGAGTCGAACCCCCAACCCTTTCCTTAGGACGGAACTGCTCTTCCATTGAGCTACAGAGGCTAGCTGGCACAGTCTACCGAGGTGCCAATGTCGCCTGAGCTGGCTACAGTTTGAGCGTGAAGATCTACTTAGCCACTGTCGGCTCTCGAGGAGATAACGAACCGTTTAGGGCTTTGGCTCTAGAGGCTTCTTCGGCGGGGCACGAGGTGTATTTTGCGCACACCGACGACATTGCCGCTCACCCCACCGCCCCCTATACGGATCTCGAGCTGCGCGGCTCCATCGGGAAAATCATCGCCAAGCAGGGAGTTTCCGTGATGAGGGCTCTACTTACCTACCCCGGCGTGATGCGCCCACTCCTGAAAGGGGCTGCGCAGGACACCACCAACCAGATTCTCAACATCAAGCCAGACGTGGTGGTGTACCACCCCAAAATCGGGACCGCGGCAGCCGCGGCGCACGCCGTGGGGGGTATCGCGATTCGCGCAGAAATGGTCCCGATGCTCACTCCCACCAGCGACTTCGCTCCGGTGGGGATGCCATCGTGGTGGCCGGCGTCCTGGAATGAGTCAAGTTACTCCCTCGTGAATGCGGCCGTCTCAGCGTGGAGTGGACCGGCGAAAAGACTTGCTAAGCGCTTGGGGGCTATTCGCATTGATCCCGATATTTCGCTGGTTCCCGTCAGCCCCGCAATCATCCCTGTGCCCGAGGATTGGCCCGCAGACACGGTGATGACCGGTCCCTGGTTTGCCCCTGAGCAGGGTCAACTCGACGAAGAGCTCGCCACATTCTTGAACCTGGGCGCCATCGTCTATGCCGGCTTTGGTTCGATGAAAGACTCCCACGGCGCCCAGCGTGCCGACGCGATTGTGAGTGCTGCTCGATCGCTGGGCATGCGGGTGCTCCTGGTCACCGGGTGGGGAGGAATGATTCCCTCCGCCGCTCACGAAGCCGCACCCGATGTCCTGGTGCGCGCGAGTGTTCCTCACGCCGATGTTCTGCCCCGCGTTTCCGTGGCAATCCATCACGGTGGTGCTGGAACCGTTCATTCGGCCTTGCGCGCTGGTGTGCCCAGTGTCATCATTCCGTTTCTGGGCGACCAGCCTTGGTGGGCGCGTCATCTCCACCAGAGAGGCTTAGGTCCCCAAGCCCTGCACCGAAAAACGACCCGCTACCAAGACATTGCGTACGTCCTCGTAAAAGCCAAGTCCTATCGCGACGCCGTAAAACTGGCGAGCTTACAGATGGCCACGGAGGACGGCCTAGCCAAAGCCCTGGAGATTATGGAACAAGCCGAAGCAGGAATCCACCCTTTTCGCGCCGCCTAACTACGCTGCTTGCGCGAGGTAGCCCTCCCAGTGAGGCTGAGGACGTTCAATTCCGCGCACCAACCAGGCAGTGCCAAAAGGGATTTTGGGTGGCTGAAGCAGACGCCAGCCCATTTCAGCGGGCGTCCGGTCCCCTTTGCTGTTGTTACACGACAAACAACACGCCACCAGGTTTTCCCACGCATCTTGTCCACCCCTGGAGCGCGGAAGAACATGATCAATCGTGGTGGCAGCGTTGCCGCAATAGGAACAGCGGTGAGCATCACGCCGGAGCACACCGCGCCGGGAAACAGGAATGTGACGATTGTGAGGCATCTTGACATAGCGCGTTAACACAATGACCGAAGGTCTCTCCCACGTCCCGTCCACGCTGCGAACAGGATGCCCTCGGTCACGTTCAATCACGACGGCCCGGCCATTCATGACAAGAATCAAAGCTCTCCGAAAGGACACCACAGACAACGGTTCATATCCCGCGTTGAGTACCAATGTCCTCGCCGACCCGAAGCTCTGAGGCGGTGTCACCACAACGACAGGACTTCTCACAGCACACCGCCCGAGAGCGCAGGCCCGTTAACGCAAAAGACACCATCGAAAAACGATGGTGTCTCACCTGGCAGAAAGTTAAGACACCCGAGAGTGGGCCTGGAGGCACACAGTATCCGAAAGTGAGCGCGCGCATCACGATAGGGAGCGTGCGCCCGATGAAACATTGGCCAACCCCCTTAGCGGTACGGGAACGACACTCTTAGGATATCGCCCCTGACATAACGCATTTCACCACGGCGCGCCGAGCCAGCCGGGCGCCACCGCAGGCACGAGTGGTGTCTCCCACGTGGCCCGTAGAATTGGGCCATGGCCGGCATTGATATCCCCCGCGAACTTCTCCCCTCTGACGGTCGTTTTGGTTCGGGCCCGTCCAGGGTTTCCCAGACCCAGCTCGATCACCTGATGGCTCACGCCGACATTCTGGGGACCTCCCACCGGCAAGCGCCCGTCAAAGACTTGGTCGCACGGGTACAAAACTCTCTGGCTCAGTTTTTCTCCCTCCCCGAGGGATACGAAGTGGTCCTCGGAAATGGGGGTTCCACCGCGTTCTGGGATATTTCGGCGGCCAGCTTGGCCCACCAGCGCAGCGCCCACCTAAGCTTTGGCGAGTTTGGACACAAGTGTGTGAGCGCCCATACGACGCCGTGGCTGGAGGCACCCCACGTCATCGCGACCGAGCCGGGCACCAGAGGGTCGTGGGAGGCCATCGCCGGGGTTGATCTTTACGCTTACCCGCACAACGAAACCTCCACCGGCGTCAGCAGCGTGGTGACACGTGTTTCCGGCGCTGATGAGGGCGCACTCATGGTGGTCGATGCGACCAGCGCTGCCGGGGGCATTGCGGTTGATATCCGCGAAAGCGACGTCTATTACTTTGCCCCGCAAAAAAACTTTGCCAGCGATGGTGGCCTGTGGTTCGCGCTGCTCTCCCCCGCAGCACTGGAGCGAGCGGGCGCTATTTCTGACAGCGATCGCTATATCCCCGAATTTCTCTCGCTCAGCAACGCGATTGATAATTCTCGACTGCACCAAACCCTTAATACTCCGGCGCTGGCATCCTTGTTGTTGATGGAGGCCCAACTGGAGTGGATGAATTCCATCGGCGGACTCGCCGCCACCGCCGCGCACTGCGCCGGCTCCTCAGCAATGCTCTATGACTGGGCTGCATCGCGCAGTGATGTCACGCCTTTTGTGGTGGACCCCTCCCACCGCTCGCCTGTCGTGGTCACCCTGGATATTGATGAGGCGATCGACGCCATGGCTCTCACCGCGACCTTGCGGGCGAACGGGATTCTCGACACGGAGCCCTACCGGAAGCTTGGTCGCAACCAAATTCGAATCGCAACCTTCGCCGGGGTGCCTCACACCGACATGAAGAAGCTCATTTCCTGCCTGGACTACGTACTAGAGGAGCTCTAAGAACGAAGCGATTCCGCTTCGTCGGCTTCGTGACCGTCAAAAAGTTCTCCTGATTGATCAGATTCTTCCCACGGCACGGGGTCTAATCCAATATCGAGCTGATCAATATCAACACCATCGACGTCGCCATCGACGTCTAAGTCGTCTTCACCATCATCGTCATCAGATTCGCCCTCTTCTAGGGCAGCAGCATCTTTAAGCTCTTCCTCATGAAGGAGGTACTCCTCCATCCGATCAGCCCAAGGCACCCAGGCGGGAGACAGCAACGCCGTCTCTCCGGGAACTAATTCCACCTCTAAAACCGTGGGGGCGTGGTCAGGAATATCCGCCAGCTCCACCGTCCATGACCATCCGGGATAACCCTCCATTGTCGCGGCGAAGTGGGCAGAGATAACGCCCTCGCCGTGTGTGAAGGTGGGCGTGGGATCAAACGTTGCTTCTCCCGTGACTTCCCGCAAGCCCAGGAGGGCAAGCGAGGTGAGCTCTTCGTGCGCAGGTCCGCTGGAGCCTGCCGGCTTGGCCACAGTTTTTCTACGCATCGAACTCCTCAGCCACTTTGCGCAGCAGTGCCGCAATTTTGCGGGAATGGTCGTCGTCGGGGTAGCGACCGCGACGCAAATCACCGCTGCTGCGGTCCAAAAGTTTGATCAGGTCTTCGACAATAACGGCCATGTCTTCAGAATCTTTGCGGCCATACCGCCCGGCAGGCGAGTCGAGGATGCGAACGCTGAGTGCCTGGGCGCCGCGCTTTCCCTCGGCCACACCAAATTCCACGCGGGAACCGGCTTTCACCACATCTCCAGGCTCCAATGCGGAGGCGTGCAAAAAGACCTCGTCGCCGGCATCGGTATGGATGAAGCCGAAACCTTTATCTTGGTCATAGAACTTGACCTTGCCGCTGGGCATGGTGAGCCTTTCTGTCACAGAAGTTTGTTGTTCTTCTGCACTAAGGATAGTCCTTGAAGTTAACGTTATTCTGGAGGGATGTCTTCCCTCGATGCTCCGCCTCCTTCTCGAACTGAAAAAGTCATTGCCGCTTTCATTGCCAGCACAATGGGATTGAGCGTGGTGGCATTCTTTGCCATCATTATCGGCACGTGGCAAGGGATGAGCAGTGCGGATTACGCGCAGGGGCTGTGGCCCATCATCACCTGGGTCCCCAACATTGCGTTGCCGGCAGGGTTTGTTCTCATCGTCGTTTTGCTCATCACTTCTACCCGGCGTCGACGCTCTTCAGGTGACCATGCCTCTTCCTAGTAAACGCACACTTGCCCTCATCAGCTGGCTTGCCGAACGCGAGGAGTCAGAGCTTCTCGATCTTGCGCAGTTGCGAGCCCTCACGCCCGCCCAGTGTGAAACATTGGCGACCATGGCGCAGGCACTTCTTTCCCCCGAAAGCACTGAGGCCACTCTGGCTCAGCTGCCCCGGGAGGAGCTTCATACTTTGCACTCCCTCGTGACCGGGGGTTCAGCCTCCGGTGAGACCGCCGAGCTAGCCCGCTGGGGTCTTGTCGATGACTCTTCCGCCACGCCCCGGGTGATGGGCGATGAAGGACTGGGTGACTCGCTGTCGCGCCTCAAGCGCGATGCGACTCCTCCGGCTCTCACCGTAGGCGTCCTCGACCCCGCAGAGCTCGGACGCTCGGCGACGCGCGCCTGGGGAATGCTGTGCATGATTGACGATTTGTTAGAGGTTCTTTCTCGCCTGCGCATTACCTGGGGCAGAGATAACGCTCTTGCCGCTACCGCCCGGAAGACGCTGCTTGCGGAGCTGGGGGAAGGCTTTGACCTTGACGGGGCACTCGGCCTTGCGCGCACCGGCGGTTTGTTGACTTTTTCCACGGGTGTCGTGGCCGTAAGCGATAGCGCCCCTGCGTGGAGAGAGCTCTCTCCCGAAGACCAGTGGGCCGTGATCGCCCAGGCGTGGTTCGCAGCGGCCCCGCCATGGTTGACCGGAACACTTCAAGACGTGCCCGGGGTGTCGTGGCCCGACGGTCTTGATGCCTATGCTGGCTATGCCTACCCGATGGCAGATCGAGAGGCTCTCACTGCGCTTACCACTCAAGCCCAAGCATTGGGCTTTCTCGCCCCCGAGGTCGCCACGCCCTGGGCCCTTGCGCTGGCTCAAGGTCAAGATGCCACCGCGTCGCTCGCCGCGGCACTGCCCCCTTCCGTCTCAGGTGTGTATGCCCACGAAGACCTGACGCTGTTGGCGCCTGGACCACTGGGCAAAGACCACCGGGTCACGCTGTCGCGTTTGGCTCTGCGGGAACTCGGCGGTTTAGTGCCTCGGTTCCGCCTCACCGCAGCTTCCGTGTTGCAAGCATTAAACAGGGGTTACCCCCCCGAAACAGTGCTCGATGACCTGCGTCATGCCAGTGCGAACCCACTCCCCCAGGCCATGGTGGCTCTGGTGGAGGACACGCTGCGGCGCGCCTCAGACATCACGCTGAGCATGACGGCCTTGGGCACCATCATCACCACGAGCACGGCGGAGCGGGCAGAGGAGCTCCTGATTGACCCTCGACTCGCCATGGTCGGCCTGGAAAAAGGACCCGAGGGAACCCTGGTGTCTTCGTGGCCACTGGAGCGCGTCTACAGCGCTTTACACCATTCTTCCTACCCCGCACTGGTATCGGAGGTTGCGGACGAAACACCACCTCGGGAACCCGTCGCAGTGCACGCCGAGGTCACCCCCGAAGCCCTGTTGCTCGACGCCATTTGTTCCCTGGTGGCCAGCATCAAACAGGCCACCGCGAAGGGCGTACCCGCGGGCTTGGGAAGCATGATCGAGGTTGCTATTGCGGGGAAGATCCCGTTTGAAGTGGTGGTGGAAATGCCCGATGCTTCCCTCATCACCATCATCATGGAACCTCGTGCACTCGGCGGTGGCAGATTACGTGGAGTGGAACTCAGCAATGCGATGGAGCGAACCCTCCCGGTGTCACGGATTCGCTCACTCAACCCCGTGAGTACTCAGGCATAGCTCCGCTAGAATGATGGGCTATGAATCCCGACGGTTGTCTCATTGTCCAGAGCGACAAAACAGTTCTTTTAGAGGTGGGCCACTCCGACGCCAATGACGCTCGGCATGCCCTCGCAGTCTTTGCCGAACTGGAAAGAGCTCCCGAGCACATCCACACCTACCGCATCACCCGGTTAGGTCTGTGGAACGCGAGAGCAGCCGGTCACACCCGAGATGAAATCGTCTCCACCCTCAATCAGTACTCCAAATTTGCTCTGCCCCCGGGGGTTGTCGAAGAGATCGAAGACACGCTGCGCAGGTATGGACAAATCCACATCACCCGCGAGGACGACCAGCTCTATCTGTCGTGCGAAAACGAGCTCACCCAGGCAGAAATCACCCGGAACCCTAAAGTTAAAGAACTCCTGGGCGATCCCGATGACCGCGGTCGCTTCCCTCTTGCCGCATGGTCAAGAGGGGTTATCAAACAAGAACTTCTCAAACGCGGCTGGCCCGCGGCAGATCACGCCGGCTTTGCAGAGGGAGCCCCTCACGACATTTCTTTGAACCCGCAAGGCTGGGGGCTTCGGGAGTATCAAAAAGAAGCTGTTGCTCGCTTCACCGCTCAAGGGTCGGGCGTTGTGGTGCTGCCCTGTGGGGCCGGGAAAACTTTGGTTGGAGCGGGAGTTATGGCGGAGTTGGATACGTCAACTCTGATTTTGGTCACCAACACTATTTCTGCTCGTCAGTGGCGTGCGGAACTGTTAGCGAGGACCAACCTGAGCGAAGACGATATTGGTGAGTATTCCGGCTCGGTGAAAGAAATCAAGCCGGTCACGATCGCCAGCTACAGCATTATGGCCGCCAAACGCCAAGGAGAGTTCGCACACCTGGGAGTGCTGGATGCGAAGAACTGGGGCCTGGTGATCTACGACGAAGTACATTTGCTTCCCGCGCCGGTTTTTCAACTTACCGCCCAGCTGCAAGCCAGGCGTCGACTGGGTCTTACCGCGACCCTGGTCCGCGAAGACGGCCGCGAAGGCGACGTATTTTCCTTGATTGGCCCGAAACGCTTCGATGTACCCTGGAAAGATTTGGAAGCGGAAGGCTATATCGCCCCGGCACGCTGTGTGGAAATTAGGATAGACCTCCCCCAGGACGAGCGTTTGGAATATGCGGCGGCCACCGACAAGGAACGCTTTCGTCTCGCCTCCACCAGCCCCACCAAGAGCGCCGTGGTCCCGGAGCTCCTCGCCCTTCACCCCCAAGACCCCACCTTGATTATTGGGACCTACCTGGAACAAGTCGAGCAGCTCTCCACCGAGCTTGATCTGCCCGTCATCACCGGCGCGACGCCGGTGGCGGAGCGCGAAAGGCTGTACGCGGCTTTCCGGGCCGGGACGATTACTCGCCTTGTCGTGTCGAAAGTAGCGAACTTTTCGCTAGATCTTCCCGAGGCGTGTGTAGCGATACAGGTGTCAGGATCTTTCGGGTCCCGCCAGGAGGAAGCCCAACGCCTGGGCCGAATTCTTCGCCCCAAAGCCGACGGCGGCCCCGCAACTTTTTACACGCTTGTTGCCCGGGATACGGTGGACCAGGATTTTGCACTGAATCGTCAGCGGTTCCTCGCCGAGCAGGGTTACGGGTATCGCATCATGGACGCCGCACAAATCCCTCACACCCTGCCGTTCTTTCTTTCAGACAACTCACAGTAACTTCCCAGATACTGGAGGCATGACTGATGGACCGAAAGTACTCATTGTTGACGACGAAGCTAACATCCGCGACCTATTGACGACGAGCTTGCGCTTTGCAGGCTTTGCTGTCCGCGCCGTGGCCACCGGAGCGCAGACCATTTCTGCGGTCTTGGAAGAGGAGCCAGACATCATTGTGCTCGATGTGATGTTGCCCGACATTAACGGCTTCGGCGTGACCAAAAGGTTGCGCGCCAGCGGGTATACCTGCCCCATTCTGTTCCTCACCGCGAAAGACTCCACCGAAGACAAAATTACGGGGCTCACCGTCGGCGGCGACGACTACGTCACCAAACCTTTTAGCTTAGATGAAATTGTCGCCCGCATCAAAGCAATTCTTCGCCGCACGCTCGATGAGGATGAAGATGCGATGATTCGAATCGGTAACTTGGCGATGGACCAAGACACCCACGAAGTGTCCTACGGGCCCAACCACGTGGAGCTCTCCCCCACGGAGTTTAAGTTGTTGCGGTATTTGATGCTGAACCCTAACCGGGTATTGTCCAAAAACCAGATTCTCGATCATGTCTGGGAATACGACTTCAACGGTGACGCCGGCATTGTCGAAAGTTACGTTTCTTACCTTCGCCGCAAGCTTGACCCGCTCACCCCGGAACAGCTAATCCTCACCAAGCGCGGCTTTGGATACATGCTCAAAACCGACAAAGCCTAGTTTTCATGCTTGGGCGGATGCAGGGATGGTGGGAAGCCACCTCCCTGCGCGCCAAAATTACCGGTGCCACCGTGATTGTCATCGCGCTGTCACTCTCCGGCATCGGTATAGGTACGGTAACAACCGTTCAGCGTTATCTCATTGGTGAGCTCGATCGAAAAATCGACGAAGTCGCAATGGGGTTGCCCACCGGGCTCAGCATGCACGATTTTGCGTCTTTTGAGAACACCGGTGCTGTCGGTGCACGAAGCAGTTTTTTTTTGGCCGCTGTATCTCCTAACGGAGAGCTTCTGGCGAGCAACGTTCCCGATGACCAGCAAGGGTACGGACCCGTGGTGGAAAGCCTTACCGCGGGCTGGGTGCTCAACAACCCTGCTGCGACCACGCTTCCCAGCCTGGACGGCCACACCGAATGGCGCGTTCAGGCGTATACCCTCAGCGTCGTCAGCGAAGCGGCCATGACCCAGATGCCGGCGACCCTGGTTATCGGTGTCGATCTGGTGGAATCGCGCCAAACGGTGGAAAACCTGGCGTCCATTTTCGTCTCGTTTGGTTTGGTCGCAATCATCCTGAGTGCTTTCGTAACCCGGCTTCTGGTGAAAAACACCTTCAAACCCCTAAAAGAGGTTGAAGTCACCGCGGCACGATTTGCCGGCGGTGACTTCTCCCAGCGATTGGGTGGCGCCACCCCCAACACCGAGGTAGGGCGCCTCACCCGAAGCCTTAACACCATGCTGTCGCGAATTGACCGAGCTTTTGCCGATCGGGCCGACACCATCGACAAGATGCGTCGCTTCATAGGGGACGCCAGCCATGAGCTTCGCACGCCGCTCGTGTCGGTCAGGGGCTACGCCGAGCTTTATCGCATGGGTGCCATCACGACCAAGCCCGATGTGGACCAAGCCATGGAACGCATCGAAAGAGAGGCAGAGCGCATGACCGCTCTGGTCACCGACCTCCTCGAACTTGCGCGACTCGACGAAGCCAGACAACTCAACATTGTTCCTGTTAACCTGGGTTTCCTGGCTCACGACGCAGCTTTGGACGCGGGGGCAATAGCGCCTGATCGGACCATTACTCTGTGGCATGGTGGCGAACTGGTGCGCAACCCCCAAGGACTGGCCCCCGTCACCATCAGCGGGGAAGAAAACAAGGTCCGCCAAGTGCTGGCGAACCTCATCCAGAACGCTCTGCGCTTTAGTCCCGAAGGGTCACCCCTGGAGTTAGTGCTGAGTCGCGACGCCGCGAGTGGGATGGGGGTCATCAGCGTGGTGGATCACGGTGAAGGTATTCCCTCGGAAATCCGAGATAAAATTTTTGATCGCCTCTGGAGGGCCGATAGTTCCCGGGCGCGCGAGACAGGCGGATCCGGATTGGGTCTTGCCATTGTCCACACCATCATCACCCGCCTCAAAGGCAGTATCGCCGTGGAGGAAACTCCCGGAGGAGGGGCAACATTCCATGTGGCATTGCCCAGTGTCCCCAGCCAGGTGCGCTAAACACTTTCCTCCTTCTCCTGCCGGTGTCCTGTAGAGAGGCCCGCCCTGTCCTAGTCTCGGGGCCCACCCCCGAAAGGACACCCATGACCCGATACACGGTAGACAGCGAAGCGGTCCTCCACGCAGCCACTCAGGCCAGAGCGACCATAGCCCGCGTTCAGAGCGAAGTGCATAGCCTGAACGCTCACCTGCAGTCTCTTAATTCGACGTGGAGCGGACCAGCCGCCAGTGCGTTCGTGGTCGTGCACGACAACTGGCGCACCACACAGATTCGAGTAGAGGAGAGCCTGCACAACCTCAGTGAAGCTCTCACCTATGCCGGGCGGCACTACCAAGAGATGGAAATAGCGAACACGCGGCTATTCCAGCGTTAACGACGAAACGGGGTGTCTTCGTGGGAAGACACCCCGTTTCGCGGTGATGAGTTTAGAAGCCCATTCCGTCCATGCCACCGGACTGGTCACCAGCGGATGCCGAAGAAGGCTCTGGCTTCTCGGCGACAACAGCCTCTGTGGTAAGGAAGAGACCAGCAATTGACGCTGCGTTGAGCAGAGCAGAGCGGGTCACCTTGACGGGGTCGGCGATACCAGCGGCGAGCATGTCAACATACTCACCGGTAGCAGCGTTGAGGCCCCACCCAATCTTGAGGCCGCGAACGTGCTCGGCAACAACACCGGGCTCGTGGCCTGCGTTGAGAGCGATCTGCTTCAACGGTGCATCGATGGCCACTCGGACGATGTTCGCTCCGGTTGCTTCGTCACCGGTCAGTGTCAACGTGTCGAGCACTTTGCCAGCCTGAATAAGAGCAACGCCCCCACCGGGGACGATTCCTTCTTCCACGGCTGCCTTAGCGTTACGCACGGCGTCTTCGATACGGTGCTTGCGCTCTTTAAGCTCCACTTCAGTGGCAGCTCCAGCCTTGATTACGGCAACGCCACCGGCCAACTTCGCCAGACGCTCTTGGAGCTTCTCGCGGTCGTAGTCGGAGTCGGTGTTTTCGATTTCCTGGCGGATTTGCTTCACGCGACCGGCAATGGCGTCAGTTTCCCCGGCGCCCTCAACGATGGTGGTCTCGTCCTTCGTGACGAGAATCTTGCGTGCGCGACCGAGCATGTCGAGTTCAACGTTCTCGAGCTTGAGGCCGACCTCTTCAGAGATAACCTGTCCACCGGTGAGAATGGCGATGTCCTGCAACATGGCCTTGCGGCGGTCACCAAATCCTGGAGCCTTGACGGCTACAGACTTGAAAATACCGCGGATTTTGTTGACTACGAGAGTCGCGAGGGCTTCACCCTCGACGTCTTCAGCAATAATCAGGAGCTGCTTGCCAGACTGGATAACCTTGTCCACGATAGGGAGCAAGTCCTTGATCGCCGAGATTTTCTGGTTGGCAATCAGGATGTACGCGTCTTCGAAGACGGCTTCCTGGCGGTCAGGGTCGGTCACGAAGTAAGCCGACAAGAAACCCTTGTCAAAGCGCATACCTTCGGTGAGCTCCAAAGTGGTGCCAAAGGTGTTGGACTCTTCAACGGTCACAACGCCTTCTTTGCCAACCTTGTCGATGGCTTCTGCAATCAAGTCGCCAATAGTGCTGTCCCCGGCAGAGATCGATGCGGTAGCAGCAATTTCAGCTTTGGTTTCGACCTCTTTGGCGTTCTTGAGAAGCTGGTCCGACACGGCCTGGGTGGCGGCGTCAATTCCGCGCTTGAGGCTGATGGGGTCGGCGCCGGCTGCGACGTTACGCAGACCTTCGCGAACCAGAGCCTGCGCGAGAACAACAGACGTGGTCGTGCCATCGCCGGCAACGTCGTCTGTCTTCTTAGCAACCTCTTTGACCAGCTCTGCGCCAATCTTCTCCAGCGGGTCGCTGAGCTCAATTTCCTTGGCGATCGAGACGCCGTCGTTAGTAATGGTGGGGGCGCCCCACTTCTTTTCCAACACGACGTTGCGACCGCGTGGCCCCAGTGTCACCTTTACGGCGTCGGCCAAAATGTTGAGCCCACGCTCAAGGCCACGACGGGCATCTTCATCAAAAGCAATTATTTTTGCCATCTGTTATTCGTCCCTCCCGGACGTCTCGGATATCTATAACTATTGGCACTCGCCTATTACGAGTGCTAATAGATTTTGGCACTCTCTGCCTGAGAGTGCAAGTACCGATGAAAGTTTCGGCTACTCCTTGACCGTCACGACAGCAGCATCAACATCGGAGCTGT
>CAYUJX010000030.1:0-13000 GCA_964445125.1 uncultured Microbacteriaceae bacterium | reverse complement strand
TCTCCTTCGTGGGGCGGGCGGGTTTGGCGGAACACGGCGTTGTCAACACTCTAGGTGGCACGGGCACAAAAACCAGAGACGGGCCATTTTTGGGGGCCGTCAATACGACTTCACTCCGACCGGCGTTTTTCCTGAAACAATACTGACTCCCGCACTGGTTCCCACCATCTGGGCGCCGGCGTTCAAAAGGGCAAGAGTATGTTCGAGGGTACTAATTCCACCCGATGCTTTCACGCCCACCCCTTGTGGGCATCGAGCAAAAAGGTAAGAAATGTTCTCGGGGTTGGCTTTTTCGATGGCGCCGCTACTAGCGTTTTTGAGATATTTGACTCCCGCTTCCAAAGAAAGATCAATGGCAGCCTCTTTCTCAGCGTCTGTGAGCAAAGGTAACTCCAGCATCACCTTGATAGGAACCCCCGAAGCCTCCACAACGCCCCTAATGTCACGACCAAACTCGGCGAACATGCCACTCTTGAGCCATCCGATCTGAACGCCTATGTCGATTTGTTGGGCTCCCAGGGACACTAAAGCGGCCGCTTCGGCCGCTTTCCCCGCTGAGGTCATCAAACCCACTTCGGGAAAGTCCAGCGCAGAGGCCACCACGATTGAAGTCCCGGACAATTCCCCGGCAACCACCTCCAGCCAGCTACCCTGAACCATCGCGGCCTGAAAGCCGTATTCCACACACTCCTGGGCGTGGGCAAGAACCTTTTCTCGGGTCACCTGGGTGCCAATGAGTGTGTGTTGAATTGCCCCCGCCACGTTATCTTTGCTCCACGCGGTCGTCATCGAATGTCTCCTCCTGGAATTAAGTCTTTCTCATACGGCAGGGAGGCGACGACCTCCAGGCCTTGGACGGTGAACGCTGCCGCCGCTGACCCTCGCGAAATCGCTTCCTTCAGCGGAAGCCTTTTGACCAGCGCCACGACAAGGGCCCCCACAAAACTATCCCCCGCGCCCGTCGTGTCGCGAACATGCTCCACCTGGTGGGCCGAAGAGTAAAAGCTCTCCTGCGCGTTACGGGCATAGGCCCCCTGTGCCCCGAGGGTAATGATGACGGTTCCGACGCCGTGGTGCAGGAGAACGCGCGCGCTATCCTCCGGGCCACCGGATGTCACACCGAGGGTGCGAACAATATCTCTTGCCTCAATAGCATTCGGGACTAAATAGTCAATGCATTCCAGAACCTCTGTGGGAATCGGAACCGCAGGGGCGGGATTACACACCGTCATCACCCCACGAGCTTTGGCGTACCGGAGTGCGCTAAAGCCCACCTCTGGATTGAGTTCAAAAGAAACAACGAGTGCATCAGACGTATCGATGAGGTCCCATAGGCTTTCCAGGCTTTCCGGTGTGAGAGCTTCCAGCGCCCCGGGCGCAAGAGCGATGCGATTGTCTCCCCCTGGCTCCACGAGAATAAATCCAACCATCGTGGGCGCCCCCACGGTAATGACGCCACGCGCATCCACTCCTTCGCGTCTCCACAACTCTCGCCCGAGTGCAGCTGCCGAATCGTCACCGACAGCACTGATCAGTGCGACCTCTCCGCCGAGACGAGAGATTTGGATTGCCTGATTGGAAGCTTTGCCTCCTGGCCCCTCCACATACCTACCGCCCGTAACCGTCTCACCAACGGCGGGGACGCGGTCGAGAACCATGGTCTTACCCACCCCAAAACCACCGAGCACAGTCACCCGCATCAAAACCTCTCCTCTCGCGGCCTGGGGGGCTAGCCCGGCGCCACGTTAGTGAGAAAGATAGACCCCCGAACAGAGACCGGCAAGCGGGTGCTCATGTGCGCAGAATTGCGCACATGAGCTGGCGAAGCTAGTCCTCCTCAGCAGCGGTCTTGTAAGGGTCAGCATCTCCCGCATACTGGGCCGATTTTGCCTGTTCCCCGGTCTGAATGTCGCGCGCTCGAGCCTCATTGAGCAAGTCCGCGATGGCAGCAGCGTTTTCAGGGATACCGTCCAAAATGAATTCCAGCGAGGGGGTCAGGCGAGCCGTGATGTTCTTTCCCACCTCAGTGCGAAGCATCCCTGTGGCAGCACCCAGCGCTTTTTGAGTGTCCGCGCGTTCTTTGTCGTCACCGAGCACTGTGTAAAAAACACTCGCATGTTGCAAGTCACCTGTCACCTGCACATCCGTAATGGTGACGAACCCCAACCGTGGGTCACGCAATCCTCGCTGAAGTCGTTCAGCCAGAATCTGGCGAATCAAATCCGCCATCTTCCGGGCCCTGGGAGAATTACTACTCACGAACTTTTTCCTTCATCTCAATAGTTTCGATCTCATCACCAATTTCAATGTCTTTTATCTTGCCCAAACCGATACCGCACTCGAAGTCCGTTCGGACCTCGGTGACGTCATCCTTGAACCGGCGCAGAGAGTCAATTGCCAAGCCATCGACAATGACAACACCATCGCGAATAACGCGTGCTTTGGCATTTCTGGTGATTGTTCCCGAGCGAACGATACATCCGGCGATAGTTCCCGCCTTCGAAGACTTGAAGACCTCACGGACTTCGGCAAACCCAGACTGAACCTCTTCGAACTCAGGCTTGAGCATGCCCTTGAGGGAGTTCTCAATCTCATCCAATGCGTTGTAGATGACGGAGTAAAAACGAACATCGACACCTTCACGCTGAGCACGCTCGCGGGCTTTTGCATCCGGGCGGACGTTGAAGCCCACGATAATTGCGTTATCAATGGTGGCGAGGTTCACATCACTTTCGGTGATAGCACCCACACCACGGTGAATAATCCGCAACTGCACCGAGTCGCCAACTTCGATCTTGAGCAGCGAGTCTTCCAGCGCTTCCACAGCACCAGAGACGTCACCCTTAATAATGAGATTGAGCGACTCGATTTTGCCATCTTCGAGAGCCTTAGTGAAGTCCTCGAGGTTGATACGCTTGCGCGCTTTGGCCAGCAACGCATTGCGTTCGACGGCTTCACGCTTCTCCGCAATCTGGCGGGCTGTGCGGTCATCATCGGTGACGATGAAGGTGTCTCCCGCGCGGGGAACACTGGAAAGACCCTGGACGGAGACGGGACGAGAGGGGTAGGCCTCTAGCACCGGATCGCCGTTTTCATCGGACATCGCGCGAACGCGCCCGTAAGCGGTTCCCGCGACAATGGCTTCACCTACGCGAAGAGTTCCTGACTCAATGAGAACCGTCGCAACGGCGCCGCGGCCCTTGTCAAGCCTCGCCTCAATTGCCACACCGCGTGCGGTGCGATTGGGATTCGCGCGAAGGTCAAGACCTGCATCCGCGGTCAACAGCACAGCGTCCAACAATTCTGCAATGCCTTCGCCCTTGAGCGCGGAGACCTTCACCATCTGAGTGTCTCCGCCGAACTCTTCTGCCACCAACCCGAACTCGGTCAATTGCTGCATGACCCTATCTGCCTTGGCTCCGGGGGTATCCATCTTGTTGATAGCCACCACGATGGGCACACCCGCTGATTGTGCGTGATTGAGCGCCTCAATCGTCTGAGGCATGATGCCGTCATCGGCTGCCACCACGAGGATGGCAATGTCGGTGACCTGAGCACCTCGAGCACGCATGGCGGTAAACGCCTCGTGACCGGGAGTATCAAGGAATGTCACCGCGCGCTCCATGCCGTCGTGCTCCGTCCACACCTGGTAGGCACCGATGTGCTGGGTGATTCCACCAGCCTCGCCGGCAACGACATTAGCGTTTCGGATGGCATCCAGAAGCTTCGTCTTACCGTGGTCAACGTGACCCATGACGGTGACGACGGGAGGACGAATGACCAAATCTTCTTCGTCTTCCACCTCATCCAAATCGATATCGAAACTCTCCAAGAGCTGCTTATCTTCGTCCTCAGGCGAGACAATCTGGACTTTATAGCCCAGCTCCGAACCCAAAACCTCGAAGGTTGCCTGGTCTAGAGATTCCGTGGTGGTAGCCATCTCGCCGAGCTGGAACAAGACGGTGACGAGGTTTCCGGGGGGAACCGGGAACCCGGTCAAGTTCTCAATCTTGTCGGCCAGATCGTTCATCGATGCGCCCTGGCGCAAACGAATAACGGTCGAACCATCTCCGCGAGGTATGGAGACGCCACCTAAACTAGGGGCCTCGCGCATTTCAAACTCTTGCCTCTTCGTCCTCTTGGACTTGCGAGACCTATTTTTTCCCCCACCGCGACCAAACGCTCCAGCCGTGCCGCCACCGGGACCTCTCCCGCGACCTCCAGCACCCGGGCGTCCACCAGCACTGGGGCGCGCCCCGCCGGGGCCCCCACCGGGTCCTGCAGCAG
The DNA here is from genome assembly GCA_964445125.1 of uncultured Microbacteriaceae bacterium. GTDB lineage: Bacteria > Actinomycetota > Actinomycetes > Actinomycetales > Microbacteriaceae > Pontimonas. Next base: position 8,713 of record CAYUJX010000030.1, on the reverse strand, counting down.
CTCCGGCAAAACCTGGGCCGCCACCGGGACGACCGGGGCCTCCGGTGCGTTGTTGGAACGGCGCGCGGGCACCCCCTTCACGCTCAGCAGGACGGCGAGGCATTGCGCCGTCGCCAGGTCGACCAGGGGCGGGGCGGCCCATTCCCTGAGCCGACGCGAAAGGATTGTTTCCCGGGCGAGGAATTCCCGGGCGCGCCATTCCCTGAGAGGATGCGAAAGGATTGTTTCCCGGGCGAGGAATTCCCGATGGACTCGGCTTTGCCTCGGGTGTTGCGGTCTCAACCGGCTTATCTTCGGGCTGCGCCGGGGGTTCTTCGGCCACCGGGGCGGGCTTCGCTGCCGGCTTAGGCACGGGCGTCGTTTCTTTTGTTACCTCGTCTTGAGGGACCGGAACGATACCTTCTTCGGCGAACGCTGCTTTGAGTTTCCTCGCTACGGGAGGTTCCACCGTAGAGGATGGCCCTTTGACGAACTCGCCGATTTCTTTAAGCTTTTCGAGCGTGCGCTTGGAGTCAATGCCCAGTTCCGCAGCAATCTCGTGTACGCGTGGTTTTCCCGCCACAATTCTCCTGTCTGGGCGAACCCAGTCAGGGCGCGCCGCTACCTACATACGTGGCTCATGCCGAGCCGTTCATGAGGGTTCCATTAGCCATTCAGCCTGTTCTTAGCGAGGTCGGTCGACCTACTGAGGTTTTCTACTGCGCCACACTCGAGCGAAGGTCCCTTTTTAAGAGCCCTACCCCATGCTTTTCGTTGAAGAGAGAGGGAAAGACAGTCTTGTGTGAGATGCACCCAAGCACCCCGACCAGGTTCTTTCCCTTTCTTATCAACGACCAGCTGGTTCTCCACCGCCACACATCTCAGAAGGTTCTCTGTCGAATCTGCACGGTGGCACCCCAGGCAGCGCCTGATTACTGCCATTGTAGTCCCTTACTCGCCACGCCCGGGCACAGCCCTCTTTGCGGACTAAGAATCCATCACCGAATCAGGCTGGATGTCGATTTTTGCCCCCGTGAGTTTCGCAGCCAAGCGTGCGTTCTGGCCCTCTTTGCCGATCGCAAGAGAGAGTTGATAATCCGGCACTAAGGCGCGAACCTGTCGGGCCTCTTCATCCAGCACAAAGGCACTCGTCACCTTCGAGGGGCTCAAAGCATTGGCAACAAACTGGGCCAAATCATCCGAATGATCGACGATGTCAATCTTCTCTTCCCCCAGCTCGGATTGCACGGCCCGCACGCGCTGACCCAATTCGCCGATACACGCACCCTTGGCGTTAATGCCAGGGGCCAGCGCTTTTACAGCGATTTTCGTGCGATGTCCCGCTTCCCGCGCTATGGAGGTGATGTCTACGAGACCCTTCTGGATTTCGGGCACCTCCAGTGTGAAGAGTCTGCGAATCAACCCCGGATGCGTCCGGCTCACCGTGATGGAAGGGCCTTTGAGGCCTTTCTCCACCTTCGTGACGTACACACGAAGCCTGGCCCCGTGCTCATAATTTTCCGTGGGAACTTGCTCTTCTGGCGGGAGGATTGCTTCAACCTCGCCCAGGCTGACATGAATCATCCGCGGGTTAGGGCCCTGTTGAATCACGCCTGAGACAATGTCGCCCTCTTTTCCGCGGTACTCCCCCAGAATGCGATCGTCTCCGATATCGCGCAAACGCTGATTGATCACTTGCTTGGCAGCGTGAGCCGCAATGCGGCCGAAACCTTCGGGGCTGTCAGCTTCTTCACTGACTTTTTCGCCTTCGTCGTTGAGGACAGGAGTGAACAGAAGGACGTGTCCCGTCTTGCGGTCCAACTCCACGCGTGCGCGAGGCGCATCCGGTTCGAGGCGTTGACCCCGGTTATCGGCAAAGCCCATGTGCTTTTCATACGCGACCAAAACGGCCTGTTCGATGATGATGACCAGGTCATCAAAGGGGATGTCGCGCTCTGCTTCCATCAGTTTGAGCACGCTCATATCAATATCCATGAGAGCCCTCCTATTCGATTATCTGAAAATCCTGTGCTCGCTTCTACACACATTATAAGGGCCCGGATGTTGACTCCAGCCCGAACGTTCTACTTCCGAGGAGGAAGTGCTGCTACGACCTGATCCAGAGGCATCAGGGTTCTGTCCCCGGTGCGACGATTCCAGTATTCGACCTCGCCCTCGCTGGCTCCGCGCCCCACGATGACGATATGAGGAACGCCGAGAACTTCTGCATCCGCAAACTTGACCCCGGGTGAAAGCTTGGCTCGGTCATCAAAGAGCACATCTCTGCCGGCAGCTTCCAGTCTGGAACACAGCTGCTCAGCAACCTGGAACACGATGTCATCTTTGCCCGCGGCGACAACGTGAACGTCAAAGGGAGCGATAGCTTCGGGCCAAATGAGGCCTTTGTCATCGTTGTTGGCTTCAGCAATCACGCCAACAAGCCTCGTGACGCCGATGCCATAGGAACCCATGGTGACGGTAACAAGGGAGCCGTTTTCATCCAGCACCTTCAAACCCAATGCTTCGGCATACTTGCGGCCCAACTGGAAGACATGCCCAATTTCCATGCCGCGCGCGGTCTCAATAGGTCCGGAACCATCAGGGGCTTCATCGCCATCTTTGACAGCGGCGATATCAACAACACCATCGGCGTGAAAATCTCTGCCCATCACCAGGTTGAACACGTGTTTTTCGTGTTCATTAGCGCCGGTAACCCACGAGGTTCCGTGCACTACTCGGGGGTCAACATAGAATGAGAGACCCGTTGTTGAGGCGCTTCCCAGGACGGGTCCTTGCGCAGACCAGGGACCGATGTATCCCTTGACTAACCCCGGATGCTTGGCAAAATCTTCCGCGGTGGCCTGTTCAATAGCCGCCGGTGCGAAGGCTACTTCAGCACGCTTGAGGTCGACATCTCTGTCTCCAGGAAGTCCCACAACAACGAGCTCCCGGTTCTCATCGGGGTGGGTCAGAGCCAAAACCACGTTCTTGAGGGTGTCGGCGGCTTCCCAGCGTCCAGAGTCCTTGGGGTGCCGGTCATTGGCTAGATTAACCAAAGTGTCAATGGTGGGGGTCTTAGGCGAATCAAACACCACGGGTTGCTGGTTCGAATCAAGAGAGAGCGCAGGTGGTGGCGTCGTCACAAACGCCTCGACGTTAGCCGCATATCCCAACTGAGTTCGCACAAAGGTGTCTTCACCAATATCCGTGGGGTGGAGGAATTCCTCGCTACGCGAGCCTCCCATAGCGCCGGCATCGGCTTTCACAATCACGTATTCCAGGCCAAGACGCTGGAAAATCCGCTCATATGCGTCGCGCTGAGCCTGGTAACTCACGTCGAGACCTTCGTCGGTGTAGTCGAAGGAATACGCGTCCTTCATCGAAAATTCGCGTCCGCGAAGCAGACCAGCCCGAGGTCGGGCTTCGTCACGATATTTGTCTTGAATTTGGTAAATCATCAACGGAAGGTCTTTGTAGCTGGAATACAGGTCCTTCACCGTCAGGGTGAAGACTTCTTCGTGGGTAGGCGCCAGAAGATACTCTGCACCTTTTCGATCGTGAAGGCGGAAGATTCCCTCACCATATTCTTCCCAGCGTCCCGTCTTCTCGTAAGGCTCCTTGGGGAGGAGCGCGGGAAAGTGTACCTGTTGCGCTCCAGCGCGCTGCATTTCCTCGTGCACAATCTTCTCGATGTTTTGACGAACACGTAAGCCCATCGGAAGCCACGCGAAGATTCCCGGCGCCTGGCGCCGGATATATCCTGCTCTGACGAGCCATTTGTGACCAGCGACCTCCGCCTCGGCAGGGTCTTCACGAAGGGTGCGGACGAAGAGGTGAGAAAGGCGTGTAGGCACCGCTCTAGACTACCTGGCTCCTATGCGGTGACGACCTCGGGGGTACCACTGGGCGCATTAGGCATTTCCGCAGCAAGACGATTTGCTTCTTCAATTAGCGTGGCCACAATCTCAGACTCAGGAACCGTCTTGATCACTTCGCCCTTGACAAAAATCTGGCCCTTGCCGTTACCGCTGGCGACACCCAAATCGGCTTCTCTTGCCTCGCCGGGTCCGTTAACGACACAACCCATGACGGCAACACGAAGTGGAACTGTCATCCCTTCAAGACCTTTGGTCACATCCTCTGCGAGCGTGTACACATCGACTTGAGCACGGCCACAGCTGGGACAGGAGACAATTTCAAGCTTGCGTTCGCGCAAATTCAGCGATTCCAATATTTTGAGTCCCACTTTGACTTCTTCGACGGGTGGGGCAGACAGGGATACACGAATCGTGTCTCCGATTCCCTCACCGAGCAGAATTCCAAAAGCAACGGAGGACTTGATCGTCCCTTGGAACGCAGGCCCCGCCTCGGTAACACCCAGGTGGAGTGGCCAATCGCCACGTTGCGCAAGTTGACGATAGGCGTTCACCATCACGATGGGGTCATTGTGTTTGACCGAAATCTTAAAGTCGTGAAAATCATGTTCCTCAAAAAGGCTGGCCTCCCAAACAGCACTTTCCACCAGCGCCTCCGCGGTTGGCTTTCCATATTTCTCCAGCAAGCGAGGGTCTAAAGAACCTGCATTCACACCGATCCGCAGGCTGACACCTGCATCTTTGGCGGCCTTCGCTATCTCCCCCACTCGGTCATCAAACTTCCTGATGTTCCCGGGGTTCACGCGAACCGCAGCGCAACCAGCATCAATAGCCTGAAAGACATATTTGGGCTGAAAGTGAATGTCCGCGATGACAGGGATTTGGCTCTTCTTAGCGATAATCGACAGAACTTCTGCGTCATCAGTGGTGGGAACAGCTACGCGAACAATGTCGCAGCCCGTGGCCGTTAATTCTGCGATTTGCTGAAGAGTGCCATTGATGTCGGTGGTCTGAGTCGTGGTCATGGACTGCACGCTCACCCGAGCGGTCCCACCGACCATCACACTGCCGACTTTGATTTGGCGCGAAACGCGTCTAGGGGCAAGCGTTTCGGGAATCTTGGGCATTCCTAGGTTGATAGCTGGCACGCGCTGACATCCCTTCCTTTGCGACCCCCTGATGGGAGATTTAGCTCTCTAAGCTTAAGGCCTCCACGTTGCCGGCGTTCTCAGACAATGGCGAGTGTTACGAGAACAGGCGAACCGGATTCACGATGTCGGCATACATCAGCAACAAGCTCATTCCCCCCAACAGCGCAATCACGATAAGGGTGAGAGGAACAAGCCTGCTTGCGTTGACGGGTCCGGGGTCAGCTTTTCCTGTCAGGAGATAGATCTTTCTTTTGACTCCCTCGTAGAGCGCCACGGCAATGTGCCCACCATCGAGTGGCAACAGCGGTACGAGGTTGAAAACAAACAGCGCCACGTTGAGCGAAGCAATAATTCCGATGAGGCCAGCAATACGGTCGCGAAGGGCCAGTGATTCCACAGCGGCGATTTCGCCAGCAATGCGTCCCACCCCAACGACGCTCAGTGGTCCGTTAGGGTCGCGCTCCTCAGCGCCAAACGCCGCCTGCGCCACGTCTACCATTCGTTGCGGAAGCGTCGCAATCACTCTTCCCACCCCGACGATGTTGTCCCAGACTGCGGGGCCAACAGAAGTGAGAGTCTGACGCTGGCTTTCGATGGCCGAGCTGATGCCCACGAAGCCGACCGCCACCACGATGGGGTTCCCCGCATCGTCAAGGGACACCTCTCCGCGTTCATCAAAGGCGTATCGCTGGGTCAGAAGGGGAGTCAAGGTGAGGTCATACATCTGCGCTTGGCGCTCCACGGTGAGCACCAAGGGCTCCCCGGGCGATTGCCGGATTATATCGGTAAGAGTAAACCAGCTCTGGAGCTCTTGCCCTTCAAGAGCGATGATGCGATCTCCGGGCAATACGCCGGCGCTGGCCCCTGGAGCTGCTGGGTCCGAGGCGAGGCACTCCGTCCTGGTTTCCGTCGCGGCCAACACGCACTCCGAAACGGAGCCCACGGTGAGGCTCACCGTAGGAACACCGAACCCCACCAACACCACCCCATAGAGAACTATGGCGATGAAAAGGTTCATGAAAGGCCCACCCAGCATGATGGTGATGCGCTGGTGCAGGGGAAGACGATAAAAGCTGCGCTGGTCTATGTCTGCGGGAATCTGATCGGGAGACAGCAAAGGCTCCTCACCAACCACTTTGTCCAAGAAACCTGTTGTGGAGACTCCCCCTGAGCGTTCCCCCGGTGAGGGTGCGTACATGCCGGCCATGGCGACGTATCCGCCCAGAGGAAAGGCTTTAATACCGACCTCGGTTTCACCGCTGCGCCGAGAGAAGAGGGTGGGGCCAAATCCGATCATGAACTGGGAAACATAGACACCGAATTTTTTGGCCGGGAAATAGTGTCCCCACTCGTGGAGAGCAATGGACAGAATCAGGCCTACGGCGATGACGAGAACGCCAAGCGAGAAAGCTATAACTGAGTCCACGGCGTCACTCTAACCGGTGGCTCTGACACAGCCTGGGTCATTGCTGGGTAGAGGAGTATTTCACAATGTTTTCCTCTGCTGAGCGCCGGGCCCACTGCTCGGCCTCCAGAACGCCCTCCAGTGTCATCTCACCGGGGTTGTGAACCTGCACGACGGCATCGATGATGTCGGTAATACCCAGGAACGGAAGCGCTCGCGCATGAAAAGCCGCAACGGCTTGTTCGTTGGCGGCGTTAAAGACCGCCGGGTAGGTCCCCCCAGCCTGACCAACCTGTTTTGCCATCGCCACCGCGGGGAAAGCCACGGCGTCTAAGGGCTCAAAAGTCCACTGGTGCGAGAGCGACCAGTCAATGCCCGGTGTGACATCACGCAACCGATCGGGCCAACTTAATCCCCACGCGATGGGCAAGCGCATATCGGGTGGCGACGCCTGAGCAAGGGTCGAACCGTCGTGGAATTCCACCATTGAATGGACCACCGACTGCGGGTGGACCGTAACCTCAATGTTCTCAAAGCCGACGTCAAACAACAGGTGCGCTTCAATGACTTCGAGTCCTTTGTTGACCAGAGTCGCCGAATTGGTGGTGACAACAAGTCCCATGTCCCAGGTGGGATGCGCCAAAGCTTCCCGCGGTGTGACTCCCACAAGAGACTCCCTGGTGCGTCCGCGGAAAGGCCCTCCGCTTGCGGTAACAATCAACTTGGCAACTTCATTGGTGCGCCCTGCCATTAAGGCTTGAGCGAGCGCAGAGTGTTCTGAGTCGACGGGAACAATCTGGTGTGCGCGGGTGGCTGCTCCCGTCACCAAGCTGCCCCCCACAATCAAACTTTCCTTGTTGGCAAGCGCCAACGTTGCACCGGAGTGAAGAGCTGCCAGGGTCGGCCCCAGCCCGACCGATCCGGTGATGCCGTTGAGCACCACATCCGCAGGAGTATCGAGAACCAGAGCCGCAGCTTCCTCGGCGCCGACAGCAACACGATCAGCAGGGACGCCCAACGCTTTGGCTTGTTCGTGACCCTTCATCGCGTTGGAACCCACGGCAAGCCCCACAACCTCAAAGAGGTCACGACGAGATTGGAGGACCTCGATTGCTTGGGTGCCAATCGAGCCTGTGGAGCCCAGCAGGATGACTTTACGCATGCACCGGGGACGCAGTCAGGGCACTCACGGTGCGATCAATGGTGCACTGCCCCACGACGCGGGTGCCCACATAGATCACCGCGCTTTGACCCGGTGACACCCCCAGAATGGGTTCCTCAAGGCGCACCACGAGTTCTCCGGCAATAACGGCAGCTCTCGCCGGGACTGGCTCGGAGTGCGCGCGAACCTGAACATGGCACTCAAATTCTTCACACCCGAATTCTGTCCCGTCCACTGCTGTGGCGTACCCCGATTCCACGGGGTCGGGGCCCGCAAAGCTTACGTGGCTCCCTGCCAGTTCAGAAATGGCGAGTGCTTCTTTGGGGCCCACAACAACTTCGTTTGTTTTGGGTCTCACCTCCAACACAAACCGCGGCTTGCCATCGGCTGCGGGGTAACCCAGGTGAAGGCCTTTGCGCTGACCAATCGTGAAGGCATGAGCTCCTTGGTGGGATCCAATGACCTCGCCGGAAGAACTCAGCACGTCACCTTCCTCCGCCCCCACTTGATTAGCCAGCCACCCCCTGGTGTCACCATCGGGGATAAAACAAATGTCGTGACTATCGGGCTTTTGAGCCACAAAGAATCCGCGTCGAGTCGCTTCGGCACGAACCTCATCCTTCGAGGGGGTGTCACCCAAGGGGAAATAGCAATGCTCGAGCTGCTCGGCGGTGAGCACCCCCAATACATAAGACTGGTCTTTGGCCCAGGTGGCAGCGCGGTGGAGTTCTTTCCCGACAGGGCCGTGGATAACCGCCGCGTAGTGGCCGGTGGCGATGGCATCGAATCCGAGAGCCAATCCGCGTTCCATCACGGCATCAAACTTGATGTGTTGGTTACACCGCATGCAGGGGTTGGGCGTGCGCCCCTCACGATATTCATCGATGAAGTCCTGAACGACGTCTTCGCTAAAACGTTCCGAGAAGTCCCACACATAGAAGGGAATCCCGAGCATGTCTGCCACGCGCCTGGCATCCATCGAATCCTCGATGGTGCAACATCCCTTTGACCCGGTGCGGAGGGTCCCGGGCGCCCGAGAGAGAGCTAAGTGCACGCCCACCACATCGTGACCGGCGTCAACCGCTCGGGCAGCCGCAACAGCGCTATCAACGCCGCCACTCATTGCCGCCAGAACTTTCAC
>CAYUJX010000029.1:9969-13034 GCA_964445125.1 uncultured Microbacteriaceae bacterium | reverse complement strand
CAGGAGTGCTCTAAGTAGTCTGCTTTGCCTTCTCGAGTGCGGCCACGAACTCTTCCGGTCGCCGTGTAGAAAGAAGCCAGTACGGTACGGGGTCCTCGGGATCATTGAGGTTGACTTTGACAACGGGGTCTATCCACCCTCGGATGGCGAGCCACGCCCGCGCATCAAGAGCCACGCCCCGCTGTTCGCGAGCGGCATCGAGACGAAAAGCTTGAGCGTTCTCGACAAACCTCAACTCGACTGTGGCTCGGCCGGCTCGAAGGTGTCTGCCCTCCAGGGAAATCGTGGGAGAACCCAGCCACAACAGGCCCACTGCTCCTGCCCACAGTGTGACCCCGATTCCCACCCCAAGAGCCAGGTTGAGCGGCAAAAACACCAGCGTGGTCGCGGGAATTACCCAACCGACTGCGAGGACAATCCACCAGGCGGGGGCGAGCTTCTCTCGGAAGGACAGCATTCCCCTATTGCACCACGTATACCCTGGGGATTGTGACCAAGCAATTAGTCGATGTTCTTGTCCTGGGAGGACCACCGCGGTATGCCCACCCAGGCGACGCAGGCGCTGATCTTGAGGCCACGTCGGCCCATATTCTGGCCCCCGGCGAGCGGGCCCTTGTCGATACCGGGGTTTCGATCGCCCTGCCCGATGGGTACGTGGCGTATGTGGTGCCCCGGAGCGGCCTGGCCTTGAAACACGGTATTTCTCTGGTGAATTCTCCCGGCGTCATCGACGCCGGCTATAGGGGTGAAATACGCGTCGTGATGATTAATCATGACCTCACCGAGGAATTTGCTGTCAATCCCGGTGATCGGATTGCTCAAGTCATCGTTCACAAGGTGGCCCATGCGATTTTTCATCCCGTGGCCCAGCTGCCGGGAACTGAACGCTCAGAGGGTGGATTTGGTTCAACTGGCGCCGGCAAACACTAGGGTGTCCTGGTGAGTAATATTTCTACGAGCGTCGACGCTGGCGACAGCGAGCACGAAAAGTCCGCACCCGCAGACCGGGCGACTTCGGGGCCATTTGACGAAAATGAAGCCGGTGCAATCAAGCCCTCTGTTGACTTAGGCAGCCTTCGGATTGAACCCCGCAGAGGGATGTTGCTTCGGTTGGAAGTGGACAAGACCAAAGACCGCGTTGTGGCTGTCACGCTGGAGAGTTACGGTTCGACTCTCCAACTCCAGCCATTTGCGGCTCCTCGCTCCAGTGGCTTGTGGCACGGAATCAGAGCCCAAATCGAGGCACAAATTAAAACTCAAGGCGGCACTGTCTCCCAAGTTGATGGCCCTTTTGGTCCCGAACTTAAAGCCGTCGTGCCGGTGCAGGCTGAGGGCAAGTATGGGACCCGTGCCGTCCGATTTGTCGGCATCGATGGACCTCGCTGGTTTCTCCGCGCCGTGATCGGGGGAGACGCAGCTACAGACGATGTTGCTGCCGAGGCGATGTACTCCATAATTCACAGCGTTGTGGTAGTTCGCGGAGACACTCCCATGCCTCCGCGCGATCTACTTCCCCTCCGCGTCCCTCCGGCCCCGGGGGATACTGGGACGCAAGGAGCAGGGTAAACAGATGCCAGATCCTGTCCCAGAATCTGGAGTTATGGACGCTGCTCGTAAGGCTGCACAAGGCTCCAAGCTCGGTCTGGTTTCCCCCGGCGAAGCGCCTAGTGGTGCGGCTCTGTGGTCGGCTGTGGGTAAAGGCCGTGGCCTGGTTGAGTCTCTCTCGCCCGGTGTGGGTTTTCTCACCGTCTACACGATCACAGCGGATGTGTTCTGGTCCGTAGGTGCTCCGGTGGTCATGGCCATCCTTTTCATCGCTGCTCGGCTTGTGATGCGAAGCCCGGTTCTTCCTGCCATTGCGGGCCTTGTAGGCATCTCCGCATCGGCGTTCGTCGCGCTGTCCTCGGGCCGGGCAGAAGATAATTTTTTACTGGGGTTCTGGGTTAACGCCGTGTGGATTCTCGCACTCGTGGTTTCCATACTTTTTAGGCGCCCGCTGGTGGGGTGGATTGTGGGCGTGTTACGTGGCCACTCTGGCTGGCGCGAGGACGCAGCGATACGTCGAATCGGGCTCGTCGCAACCTGGATGTGGGTGGGTATTTTTGGGACGCGACTTGCCGTGCAGCTGCCGCTTTATGCGGCGGGCGAGGTCGGTGCCCTGGCGATAGCAAAGCTTGTTCTCGGGATACCGCTCTACGCTGCGGGCCTCTGGTTCACCTGGCTCTTTTTTCGCTCCGTCATTCACCGCGAGCGAGACAAGGCCGAGTGATAGGATTTATCTCGACATAAAGATAAGTGGGCGTCTGCCCCGTGAGGAGTCCCCGTGAGTTCACTCAACAGTTTCCACGCAAAAGCTGACCTGAGCGTCGGTGAAGAGACTTTTGAAATTTATCGGGTTGACGCTGTTCCCGGACACGAGACGTTACCGTTTAGCCTTAAAGTTTTGTTGGAGAATCTTTTACGCACTGAAGATGGTGCCAACATCACGGGTGAGCAAATTTCTGCATTGGGCAACTGGGACGAAAAAGCCGAGCCAGCCACGGAAATTCAATTCACCCCTGCACGCGTGGTGCTGCAGGACTTCACCGGAGTTCCCTGCATCGTTGACCTCGCCACGATGCGCGAAGCGATTGTGGAACTGGGAGGAGATCCTGGGAAGGTAAATCCTCTTTCGCCGGCAGAGCTTGTCATCGACCACTCGGTAATCGCCGATCTTTTCGGTCAACCAGACTCTTTGGAACGAAACGTGGACATTGAGTATGGGCGCAACGGCGAGCGCTACCAATTCCTGCGCTGGGGCCAAAATTCTTTCAACAACTTCAAGGTGGTGCCCCCGGGAACGGGAATAGTCCACCAGGTGAATATTGAAAACCTCTCGAAAGTCACGTACACCAAACACATCGATGGAGTTGTCCAAGCGTTTCCCGATACGTGTGTGGGTACTGATTCTCACACCACCATGGTGAACGGTTTAGGCGTCCTGGGCTGGGGCGTGGGCGGTATTGAAGCGGAAGCGGCAATGCTCGGACAACCCGTGTCCATGCTGATTCCTCGTGTTGTGGGTT
>CAYUJX010000029.1:0-9869 GCA_964445125.1 uncultured Microbacteriaceae bacterium | reverse complement strand
GAAGCGGCAATGCTCGGACAACCCGTGTCCATGCTGATTCCTCGTGTTGTGGGTTTCAAGCTGACGGGTGCCATCCCGACCGGAGTGACCGCCACCGACGTCGTCCTCACCATTACGCAAATGTTGCGCCAGCATGGGGTCGTCGGAAAGTTCGTCGAATTCTACGGTGCTGGAGTGACTCAGGTTCCCCTAGCGAACCGCGCCACGATTGGAAATATGAGCCCCGAGTTTGGGTCTACTGCGGCGATGTTCCCCATCGATCAAGTGACGCTTGACTACCTCACCCTCACAGGCCGCACCGCCGAACAGATCGCCTTGGTGGAAGCTTATGCAAAGGCCCAAGGCCTCTGGCATGACGTGGATATTGAGCCGCGCTTTAGCGAGTATTTGGAGCTCGATCTCTCCACCGTGGTGCCAAGCATTGCGGGCCCCAGACGCCCTCAAGACCGTATTGAGCTGACCGAAGCCAAGGACGCGTTCGGCCGCGACCTCGTCGACTTCCTTTCTGATTCCAGCGAACGTGAATTGGTGGGGGTCAGCAGCGGTGGGAAAGACTTTGAGATTGCTAATGGAGCGGTGACCATTGCAGCCATTACCTCCTGCACCAACACCTCTAACCCGTCAGTCATGCTCGCTGCGGGTCTTCTGGCGAGAAACGCTGTAAAGAAGGGTCTTTCCTCAAAGCCATGGGTGAAAACTTCCCTGGCGCCAGGGTCAAAAGTGGTCACCGATTATTACGAAAAAGCGGGTTTGATGGGCGACCTGGAAGCTCTCGGGTTCTATCTGGTGGGATATGGGTGCACCACGTGTATTGGAAACTCTGGACCTTTGGCGGAAGAAATCTCTGAGGCCATCAATGACAATGACCTCGCGGTGACGGCGGTTCTTTCAGGAAACCGAAACTTTGAGGGTCGCATTAACCCGGATGTGAAGATGAGTTATTTGGCGAGTCCGCCCCTCGTCATTGCCTACGCACTTGCAGGGACGATGGATTTTGATTTTGATGCCCAACCTCTCGGCACAGATTCTGAAGGTCACGACGTGTACCTCGCCGACATCTGGCCTGACGCCGATGAAGTTCAGTCCACCATCGATTCCTCCATCGACACCAAAATGTTTACCACACAGTACGCAAACGTCTTCGAAGGCGACGAGCGGTGGCGTTCGTTGCCCACCCCCACCGGAGACACCTTTGAGTGGGACTCCGAGTCAACCTATGTCCGCAAACCCCCATATTTTGACGGCATGACACTGGAACCTGCGCCCGTGACTGACATCGTCGACGCGCGAGTGCTTGCCCTTCTAGGGGACTCGGTTACCACCGATCACATCAGCCCTGCGGGTTCTATTAAAGCGGATTCTCCCGCCGGTCGCTATCTCAATGAACACGGTATCGACCGCGTCGATTTCAACTCCTATGGTTCTCGGCGCGGCAACCACGAAGTGATGATTCGTGGGACCTTTGCCAACATCCGTCTGAAGAATTTGCTGCTTGAAGGCGTGGAGGGAGGGTTTACCCGCGACTTCACCACCGCTGCTGGCGACCAGGCGGCTATTTATGACGCGAGTGAGAGCTACAAGAGCACGGGAGTGCCTCTGGTGATTCTGGCGGGCAAAGAGTACGGTTCGGGTTCCTCCAGAGACTGGGCGGCCAAAGGCACCACTCTGCTAGGAGTGAAGGCCGTTATTGCCGAAAGCTTTGAGAGAATCCACCGGTCCAATCTGATTGGAATGGGTGTTATTGCTCTTCAGTTCCCCGAAGGTGAGAGTGCGGCTTCACTCGGCCTTGATGGTACGGAAAGCTTCTCTATAACCGGTATCGAGACCCTCAACGCGGGCGTCGTTCCTGCCGCAGTTCACGTGGTCGCCACAAGCTCGGCCCATTCGGCCAAGCAACGCGACCCGGTGACCTTTGAAGCACGGGTCAGGATTGATACCCCTGCCGAGGCAGACTATTTCCGCAACGGTGGAATTCTTCAGTATGTGCTGCGCCAGCTTCTGTAGGGAGTCACTCAGGGTCTTTGCACCTACTTCAACATCTCAGCGTTTAGGGTAGGAAGATGTCCGTGCTCGATTCCATCTCCTCCCCAGCCGACCTCACCGGATTGAGCGAGCGCCAACTCGGAGAGTTGGCCTCGGATATTCGCGGATTCCTCATAGAAAACGTTGCTAAAACGGGGGGACACTTGGGCCCCAACCTGGGTGTGGTCGAACTCACGATTGCGTTGCACCGCGTCTTTGATTCTCCTCGCGACCCCATTATCTGGGACACCGGCCACCAGTCGTATGTTCACAAACTCCTGACGGGCCGCAAAGATTTTGGTTTGCTGAGGAAAAAAGGTGGCCTTGCGGGGTACCCTCAGCGCAGGGAATCCGAGCACGACATCGTGGAGAGCTCTCACGCATCAAGTTCCCTAAGTTGGGCCGAAGGAATTTCCCGCGCCTTTCACATGACAGGACAGCGGGATCGTTTCGTTGTCGCGGTCGTCGGGGACGGGGCGCTCACCGGGGGAATGACCTGGGAAGCGCTGAACAATATTTCTCACGACAATGAACGCAACCTCATCCTCGTCGTCAACGACAACGGTCGCTCCTATGCGCCCACCATCGGGGGCATGGCCCGCTTCTTGGGCAACGTCAGAGGAAAAGGTTCTTACCGGGCATTTAAGACTGCGACGGAACGTTTTTTTGGAATGTTTGGCGCGTCAGGGCGGGCCGTCTTCCGTGGGCTACGCGGGGGAATACGGGGTTTCCTTTCTCGCTTCGCCGGCAATGATGCGCTGTATTCCAACCTCGACATCAAGTACCTGGGCCCGATTGATGGCCACAACATTGGTGATATCGAACACGCTTTGCGACAGGCAAAACAGCGCCGTGTCCCCGTTATTGTTCACGTCATTACCGAAAAAGGCCGCGGCTACGCTCCGGCGAGAAACGATGAGGCGGATCAGTTCCATGCTGTGGGACAAATCGATCCGCTCACGGGCGAGGCGCTGGAGTCCGCTGACGCACCCTCATGGACGAGTGTATTTGCGGACGAAATGGTGCTGATTGCTGATAGCAATCCGTCCGTCGTGGGGATTACCGCAGCGATGCTTGCCCCCACCGGTTTGAACAAAATGGCCGTCGCTTACCCCGACAGAGTTGTTGACGTAGGAATCGCGGAGCAGCACGCCGTGACGAGCGCTGCGGGTCTCGCGTATGGCGGAATGCACCCCGTCGTTGCTCTTTATGCCACCTTCATCAATCGCGCTTTCGATCAGGTTCTGATGGATGTCGCCCTTCACAAAGCGGGCGTAACCTTTGTCTTAGACAGAGCCGGAGTCACTGGCCCGGATGGCCCTAGCCACCATGGCATGTGGGATTTATCAATTCTCCAAGTTATTCCCCATATTCGTCTCGCCGCTCCTCGGGACGCGAAACGCCTGAGAGAAGAGCTAAGAGAAGCTATTGGCGTCAGCGACGCCCCCACCGTCGTGCGTTTCCCCAAAGGATCGGTGTCCCCTTTGCTGGAGGCGGTTCGACGAACGGCAGACGGGGTAGATGTCCTTGCTGAAGCTGCCCACAAAGATGCGTTGATCGTCGCTGTCGGACCCATGGCAGCGCTCGCAATGGACGTGCGGGATCGACTTGCTGATCAGGGCATCGGAGCCACCGTGGTCGACCCACGATGGGTCGTGCCGGTTCCCACAAGCATTATTGAGTTAGCACGTGACCATCGCATTGTTGTCAGTATCGAAGATGGTGTGAGGGTGGGCGGAATAGGAACGCGCATTCGCCAGGAGCTGCGCGCTGCCGGGGTGGACACCGCGGTAGATGAGATTGGCCTTCCTGATGAGTTCCTCGATCACGCGTCGAGGAACGAAATCCTCGAAGAAACCGGCCTGACGGCCCAAAACATTGCCCTGAATCTTGTCGCTCAGGTGATGGGAATGAAAGTCCCCGTTGCGCGTCCACTTCCGGACGAAGCCTCTGTCAATCAGTCTCTATCGGTAATCCGGGGAGCCGAGGATACGCTCTAAGCGACGCCTCGAATGGGTGGGGTGTGGAATGTTTTGCCCCGGGCTTCTTCGCTCGCTCCGGACCGATCGAGGTAAGGAGTGAGGCCTCCCATAAGAAAAGGCCAGCCAGCTCCCAAAATCATGGCCACGTCAATATCCTCGGCGCTATCGACGACGCCCTCTTCCAGCATCCGCCACACTTCGTCAGCGAGTCCATGGTGGACTCGCTCGCGGAGCTCCTGGGCGGAATACCCTTGACCTGAGCCAATGAGAGCCTGAGCATCGCGGGTAACGCCCTTGATTTTTTTCTTTCCATCGCGCTCGAAGATGGAGCCCTGCTTGACGAGTTCGCGAAGAGCGTCGCTGGCAAAAAATCTCTCTGGGAACGCGCGGTGGTGCGTATCAAGCACATGCGCGCCAACTTGAAGCCCGACAAGTTCGAGGAGTTCAAAAGGTCCCATCGGCAGCCCCAAAGGCTGGACTGATTCATCAACCACCTCATAGGGTGTGCCACTCTCGATGGCGTGCATAGCTTCGCCGAGAAGTTTCGCCAGCAACCTGTTGACCACAAAGCCCGTGGTGTCGGTCGTGACAATGGGGGTCTTGCCGAGTTTGCGCACCGCGCTAACCGCTGTGGCCACCGCCGCGTCGGAGGAGTGCGCAGCTGAGACCACTTCCACTAGCGGCATCACTGCGACGGGGTTGAAGAAGTGGATCCCCACCATCCGCTCAGGGTGCTTGAGCACGCTGGCAATATCGCCAACCGAGAGTGAAGAGGTATTCGACGCCAAAATAGCATCTTGCCGGACGTGTTTCTCCAGTTCGCTAAAGACTTCTTGCTTGACGGAGAGTTCTTCGAACACGGCCTCAATGACGAGGTCACAGTCTGCGAAATCCGACATGTGGGTGGTGCCCATAATCATCGCCGACAGTTTCTGGAGCGCGTCGGTGTGCAGTCGGCCCTTCTCGTGCAGGGCCTCAAGCTCGCTCTTCATCCAGCTCACCGCTGCAGCGACGCGATCATCGCTGACATCGCTGATGACGACGGGCACTTCAAGGCGCCGAAGGAGTTGAAGCGCAAACTGGCGCGCCATGAGGCCTCCGCCAACAATTCCCACCTTGTTCAGCGCAAGCGCGAGTTCCTTATCCGGGGCGCCCGGGGTACTTTTCTGGCGTTTTTGGACCAGCATGAACGCATAGACGCTGGCGCGGAATTGGTCTCCGGCGATGAGACTCGCTAACGCCGCATCCTCCGCGGCGAATCCTTCCGCTTTGGTGGATGAGCGTGCCGCTGAGAGCAGATCAAGGGCAGCGTAGGGGGATAGAGCGACGGTTCCTATTTTTTCCTGAAGGCTCTTTCGCGCGACATTAATGGCCACAGGCCACAGTGTGTTGCGTTCGATGATGCCGGGTTGGTGGGGTCTTGTGACCTTTTCTATTCCCGCTACGACCAGGTCAGCCCATCGCACAGAATCCTCGAGGAAGCGGGCTGGGGGGAACATGACGTCGGCGATACCCATCTCCAGCGCCTGAGCAGGCTTGAGCGTCCGGTTCGTTTTGAGAGGATTTTCTATCGCGACTGTGAGAGCGTTCTTGATGCCAATCAGGTTCGGCAACAGCCACGCGCCACCCCATCCAGGAATAAGACCCAGAAACACTTCGGGCAACGCGAGAGCGGCCGCGCTGCTGGAGAGCGTTCGGTAGTCACAATTGAGGGCGACTTCCAATCCGCCGCCGAGGGCCAACCCGTTGATTAAGCAGAACGAGGGAACGCCCATTTCGCCAAGAAGTCCCAACGTTTGATGCCCTAGCTGCACCATGGTGAGGCCTGTGGCGACGTCGGGGATGTCGCCAACTTTGGAAAGGTCTGCGCCTGCAGCAAGGATAAAAGGGTTCCCCGTTATTGCTACCGCATGGACCTCTCCCTGTTGTGCCTTGTCGCGCAGGTCGCGCAATGTGTCGCGTAGCTCCACCAAGCTGTGAGGGCCCAAAGTGTTTGGTCGGGTGTGATCTTTGCCGTTATCCAACGTGACCAACGCCAGCGTTCCACCCGTGCTGGGAAGAGGGACGTGGCGAACGTAGGAGTGGGTGATCACCTCATCGGGTGAATGCTCAAGGAGTCGACTCACATCAAGAGAGTCGTACTGTGCAATAGCGCTATCAGCCATTTATTTCACTCCTTGGTAGTGAGGGTTTTCCCAAATCACACTTCCGCCTTGGCCAAGCCCCACGCACATCGCTGTCAGGCCGTAGCGAACGTGAGGGTTGAGCTCGAACTGGCGGGCAAGCTGAATCATCAAACGCACACCTGAGGCCGCTAGCGGGTGTCCCACAGCGATGGCACCACCCCAGGGGTTCACTCGGGGATCGTCATCGGCTATCCCGTAGTGGTCAAGAAAACTTAACACCTGGACGGCAAACGCCTCGTTCAATTCGAACAAGCCAATGTCTTCTATTCCCAGGCCTGCTTTCTCCAGTGCTTTTTGCGTCGAAGGAATGGGCCCCAGCCCCATCACTTCGGGCTCGACTCCGGCAAAACCAAAAGACACCATCGTCATTTTGATACCCAAACCGAGTTCCTTCGCTGTGGATTCGGATGCCATAGCGGCCACAGTGGCGCCATCGGTGAGTGGCGACGCGTTACCGGCAGTTACCTTGCCATGAGGACGGAAAGGAGTCTTGAGCGCCGCTAAACCCTCCATTGTGGTGCTGGGGCGACGACCCTCGTCCTCTGTGGCAAGGCCGTATCCCTCGTCTGTGCGCAGCGCGACAGGAATAAGATCTGGCTGGATATGTCCGGCTTGGTAGGCCGCTTCCACTCGTGCTTGAGACGCCAGGCTAAAAGCATCGGATCTTTCTTTGGTGAGCTGGGGGAAACGATCGTGGAGTCGCTCAGCGGTAACGCCCATATTCAGAGCGTCAGGGCTGACAAGTTTTTCCGACAGGAAGCGAGGGTTGGGGTCAACGCCTCCTCCTAGTGGGTGGCGACCCATGTGTTCCACCCCGCCCGCAAGAGCAATGTCATAGGCACCGATGCCAATCGCGCCAGCCACAGTTGTTACAGCCGTCATCGCTCCGGCACACATGCGATCTATCGCATAACCAGGAACGCTCTGGGGGAGTCCCGCGAGAATTGCCGCGGTGCGGCCCAAGGTGAGGCCTTGGTCGCCTTGTTGGGTGGTCGCTGCGATAGCAACGTCGTCGATGCGTTCGGGGGGAATGCCGGGATTGCGTTCCAGAAGCCCGATTATGGCGGACACAACCATGTCATCCGCGCGAGTCCGCCAGTACATTCCTTTTTCGCCGGCTCGTCCAAAGGGAGTTCTCACTCCATCAACAAATACGATTTGCTCGTGTTTCATGACACACCTCTCGCCTGTGAGGGTTCCATGCTACGGAACTATGCCCTACTCGGGGTGCGCTTTCCGTCTTTCCACAATCCGACTAGAGCTCAGCGAGGAGGTTATTGGTCCTGGGGGACAAAAGCCTTGAGAAGCAGCGGCACCACTCTTGCTCGCTGCCAAGCTCGCGCCCCCATAGCGTTCAGGGCGACGTTGAGTGACTCGAGGGAAAGATCCTCTGGCGGGGACCAACACACCCGTCGCAGGTGGTCCGGGGTGAGCAGATTCTCAACAGGGATTCCTGTCTCCTGGAAGACCTCCTCCAACGCTTCCTTTGACGCACTGAGACGAACAGCTGCCGCCGGGTTTTTGTCCGCCCACATTCGCGGCGGCGGGGGGCCGTTGGAGCGAGCTCTGGCCGGCGGGAGGTCCTCGGTTGCCAGGCCTTCAGCGATGGCTGCCCACCACCGAGGAAGCTCGCTACGCGATGCTCGACCGTGAAAAGCTTTAATTCCCGCAAGCTCCCGCTGGCTCGTCGGATTAGCCAAGACAGCCGCAACGAGTGAGCGGTCGGGAACCAAACGTCCCGGGGCTCGATCGATTTCTCGGGCGTATGAGTCCCGGGCTTCCCAGAGCGACTTAGCGACCGCGAGTTGTCTTCCCCCTCGCACCTGGTGAAGACCAGAAAGGCGGCGCCAGGGTTCTTCACGCGGGGGGGAAGGCAGTGCGGAAAGTGCTGCCTGAAACTCCTCTTGAGCGACTTCCCAGAGGTCTTTTTCCTCGGCAAGGGCAGCGATAATGTCACGAAGCGAGGGAAGAAGTTCAACATCGAGGGCGGCGTAGGTCAGCCAAGAGGAGGGGAGAGGTCTGGTTGACCAGTCCGCCGCGGAGTGCTCTTTTGCCAGGGCGAGGCCCATCAGGTCCTCCACAGCACCTTGAAGTCCTACTCGCGCCAACCCCACAAGACGGCCCGCCAGCTCAGTGTCAAAAAGGTGGAGAGGGTCAATGCCCACCTCGCGCAGGCACGACAAATCCTGGTGAGCAGCATGGATAATCCATTCCAGGTGTCCCAGCTCAGTTGTCAAAGCCGAAAGGTCAGGAAGCGCGATGGGGTCTATGAGGTAGTTCGATGCCCCGTGACGATAAAGCTGGACAAGATAAGCGCGCTGGGAAAACCGAAATCCACTCGCGCGCTCCGCATCCACCGCGAGAGGGCCTTCGCCCCCGGCAAGATCATCAAGTGCCGCGCGCCACTGATCACCAGTCTCCACCAACACAATCGAAGCGGTGAGTTCTGCGTCAGGCAGCTTTTCGGCGGCCTCTTCACCATCAGTCATACAGCACGGCGGCCCGGCTGCAGGTGGGAGACACCATCGTCAGTGGGCGGAAAACCCGCCAACATGCAGACAAATTCGCTCCACGCTTCGAGGTGTGGACCAAGATCACTCGTGGTGGGGCTCCACGACGCCCGCACCTCTACTTGCGCTCCAGAGCCCTCAGAGGCTAAGTCCCCAAAGCCGGTGGAAAGAACCGTCGTGGTTGTTCCTGCGGATCGCACATACTGCGCTTGGCGAGTGTCGAGGGCGTCAATCAACCATGACCACGCGACATCAGGGAGGAACTCGTCCGAGCCCATATCTTGGTCGATGGGGGATTGGGCAAAGACCACCATCCGGTAGACAGAACTCCAAGCTTCAGGGCGGCTTGGGTCGCAAAGAAAAACCAGGCGACCGGTGCCGTACTCGTGGTCGTCGCTGGTGTGACCGGGTTCGACATCGGCGGCCCAGGCGCTTTGGAAGGGGGCCAGGCCCTGCGGCGCAGATGTTTCAAAGACCCGCAGTTCGGGTCGGAAGGCCACAGAAGTTATTGACGCCAGCGCATCACGAAATTCTGCGGGCACGTCTGTCTCGGGGTCTTTTACATCCACCTTTTAACACTATGGTGGGCGCGCGTTAGGGCTTTGAGGGCGCGCCGCGGAGTCTGCGGTGGAGAAAATAGAGCATTTTGGCCTCGTCCGTAAACATGGAGCCAAGCTCCCAGTCGCCTGAGCCTCGTGGCCACCATCCAGGCATCCCCTCGGCGTTGCTCGATGGGGGGGGAACCACTGCTAGCCACAGGTCATCCGTCACCGGAGCCAAGAGTTTCCACACTTGTGGACCTCCTTCGATGAGGAGATGGCCAGCGCCCAAGATATGACGGATGTGCTGGGCTAAATCCTCGGGTGGTGAGGCTTCGGGGCTCATGAAAATGCGGTGACGGATACCTGACAACTTTTCCTTGGCGGTGGCGATTCCCTGCTCTGTGGTGATCACCACAAGGTCATCGTCCCCGTCAGCCGTGGGGACGAGGTTATGGGTCGCAATGTCTCCACGGGCGGAGAGAATCACCAGTGGGGAAGCTGTGGGGTAAGGAATTCGCTCAACTCGCAGAGTGCCCGCTCCCACCACGACACCATCGGCCAGTGACCTCAGAAGGTTAAGAATCTCTCGGTCCAGGCCTCGTGTCACGCTGTTACTGGTGCCATCGG
>CAYUJX010000028.1:7659-13282 GCA_964445125.1 uncultured Microbacteriaceae bacterium | reverse complement strand
AGGGCGAGATCATTACCAAAACTATCGATGATGGAACCCCGGGAGGCCCACACCGTCTCGTCGGTGGTTCGAATTGCGGCGGACTGCTCTTGTAACTCACTGGCTCGGACCACCTGAACATCCACCAGTCTGGTGAACAAGAGGGTTGCCGTGATGAAGACCATTACCAACGCACACGCGATACGACGACCGGACATGCGCTGGTGGGTCATAACTTCCTCTCGAGGACTTAGCGGGTGCTGGGCGAAGGAATAGAGCCCCCAAAAGTGCCCACGGCAACAGGAGTTGCGGTCTTGACCATGGCAGAAGACACCACAGCACTCGTGGTGTTCTGGGCGACGGGGACCACGGCGGCCAGGAGCGCCTCTTCAGCACTTATTTCCGGTGTGACCTGGGCCGTAAGCAGGGCATACACGTCGTCGACAATTCTGGGAGGAACGCGGTCTTCCGTCCCCGCGGTCACGGTGTAGACCGGAGTTTCTGAGGCCGTGTCAGCGGGCGCTGCCTCACCCAAGACGGTCCCATCGGAGATGCGCAGGTAGGCAGGATTATTGTCCTCGACCATGCCCATCGACCCGGCAAGCGAGGCAAGAGTATCCGGAGCCGTCAGAGCGCCAATGTCCTCAGCGACAATCTGCAGCGACTGTTCACTGGTGCGCACGTCACTTTTGAGCCCCGCAATTGTGTATGCGCCGCTGGAGACGCTAATCGAGAGCAGGAGTTGTCCCCCCAAAATTGCGAAGATTCCCACAAGTGTGGCAACTGCGTACCGCATCTTGGGTACGGCTTTCGGGGGCGTCGCGTGTCGCCTCGCAGAGAGGGTGTGAGCGCTCCTGGGAGTTCTCGGCTGAAATGGAGGAATGACACGAGCGTTCATGAGCGCCTCTTTCTAATTTTCTCACCGGCCCGGGTACGCACCGACGCGCTCCGAGGGTTGTCCGCTATTTCTTCGAGGGATGCTTTTTCTGCTCCCCGGGTGAGGTCAACAAATTCACTGCGGTGCTCGGGAAGTTCTTCCGGCAGCCCTAGGGGTGCGCTGGAGCGCGTGCGCTCACGCAGTGCTGCTTTAACTAGGCGGTCTTCACCCGAGTGATACGACATGACCACGATCCGACCTCCGAGAGCGAGCCGGTCCAGAGCGATCGGAATGGCAACCTTGAGGGAATCAAGTTCAGAATTTACTTCCATACGCAGCGCCTGAAAAACTCGCTTTGCGGGGTGGCCGCGGTCTTTCAATGCGTACGGGGTCGCCTTTTGCAACACGTCAACGAGCTCACTTGTGCGCAAAAAAGGCGAGTTTACCCGGTGAGCAACAATTGCCCGTGAATATCGACCGGCGAGTTTTTCATCTCCCAGGGTGCGGAAAATATCCGCCAACTCATCGCCCGAGTAGGTGTCGAGAATGCTCGAAGCGGTGACCGGGTCACGAGTATCCATTCGCATATCCAAGGGAGCGTCGACGGAGTACGAAAAACCGCGCTCGGGCTTGTCTAAGTGCAGTGAAGACACTCCCAAGTCGAACAGGATGCCCGCAGGTTCTTCTCCGGCCAGCTGGCCGTCCAACGCCTCTCCTAAAGCGTCATATCGTGCGTGGTGAAACATGACCCGGGTGCCAAAGCGAGCGAGTCTGGCTTTCGCGTGATCGCGGGCTTCCTCATCACGATCGATGCCCAGTAATCGAAGTTCAGGGAACCTTTCCAAGAACGCTTCGGCGTGGCCGCCAAGTCCCACCGTCGCATCGACCAACAACGCACGGGGCGTAACGAGCGCCGGCGCCATTATTTCAAGAGCGCGCTCTTTCATGACGGGGACGTGCTGGTAAGTGTTCATCGTCAAGAGCCCTTCCCGGACCCGGATCCGAGATTCCCTTCCGTTGCATCGACCTGGAACCGGGGAAGGTGATACAGGGCGAACGGACGGGAGTCTCGAACACGGGGTTACAGGAGTCCGGGAATCACCTCCTCTTCAGTTTCAGAGAAGGCTTGTTCGCGATCTGTGTAGTACTGGTCCCACGCTGTGGTGGACCAAATCTCCGCACGGTTGCCGGCGCCAATGACGGTGAGGTCACGTTCGAGCCCGGCGTATTCGCGAAGCGCGGTCGGAATCGTCACACGATTTTGCTTGTCCGGAATCTCGGAGCTTGCGCCGGAAAGAAAGAGTCGGAGAAAATCTCGTCCGGCTTTCGAGGTCAGCGGCGCTTCGCGCAGGCGCTCCACCTGGGTGTCAAAGTCGTGAGCGGTGAAGACATAGATGCATCGCTCTTGGCCTCGGGTGAGGACGAGACCGTTAGCAAGCTCATCTCGAAACCGAGCGGGAAGAATGACGCGACCTTTGTCGTCAAGCTTGGGGGCGTGCGTTCCCAGAAACATTTCGCCCCCCTTTCGTGTACCGGCCCTACGGAAGCAATCGCCACTTTACTCCACTTTGCTCCAAATAGCACCACTTTAGGCAAATATCTTTCCTATAGCGCACCACCTCTCTCCACCCTGTGTTTCCGCGGCGAAGGAGCCGACCGCAACAAAAAAACCGGCCCCTAGGGGCCGGCTCATCTAACGAGTGCAGCGGAGGTTCCCTCCACTTAGGGGCTAAAAACGGCCTCCACCTTCACGACGATCCCAGCGCTCATTGAGGCGGTCCATAAAGGATGCACTCGAAGCCGAGGCGCTTGCAGAAGCCTTGGAGGCCGCAGGGGAAACCGCAGTTGACGAGGGGCTGGGCATGGATGCTGCAACCATCGCGCCAGCGAACAGAACACCAAAGCCCGCGATGCCCAGAATCGTCACATCGAGGTACACGCCAACGACCATGGTGATAAGTCCCGCAAGACCCATCAAAACACCAATTCCGATGGCGGTGTAGTTGGGGGCGCGACGCAGTCCACTCGTGGACATCACATCAGCCTCGTTTTTATAGAGGTTGCGTTCCATCTCGTCGAGCAGGCGTTGCTCATGTTCGGACAGTGGCATTATTTCTCCCGCGCGTTCTAGCCTGTGTTAGGTAAGTTTACGCAGGTTTCCTGAAGATAGGCTAGACGGGTGCCTGAGCAAATCAAGTTAGTCGATGTCGTCGACGCGCGACTCTGGTCCTTTCTTTCCTCTCGTGCGTCAGAAATAGAGCGGGTCTCTCCTGACCTTGACCACCTGACTCGCTACGCGCACGACTTGTTGGGCAGCGGCAAAAGGTTTCGCGCGAGGTTTTGCTACTGGGGATGGCGAGCCGCACAAGGCACGGAGCCCTCCCTTGACCAGGTCGGTGGCGTCGAGACAATGGCCGACATTGAGCCCGTAATTGCTTTGGCAACGTCGCTCGAGGTCTTCCACGCCGCAGCGCTTGTTCACGATGACATCATGGACAACTCCGACACTCGTCGCGGTTTTCCTTCCGCACATCGCGCGTTCGAAGCGTTCCACCGTGATCGCTCCTACTCCGGGGGCGGGGGCCGCTTTGGGGAGTCCACGGCATTGTTGCTGGGAGATTTATTGTTGGCCTGGAGTGACGACCTCCTCTATGAAGCCTTGATCGACCAAAGCCCACAGGTCATCGCCGCTACGCGCGCCGAATTTTCCACGATGCGGCAAGAAGTGACGCTCGGCCAATATCTCGATATTCACGAAGAAGCAGCGTGGCTTCATACCGCCGAGGAACACCGACTCGATCGAGCTCTCCAGGTCGTGACTTACAAATCTGCCAAATACAGCATGGAAGCACCGCTTCTTATCGGCGCCTCCCTCGGCGGAGCGTCCAAAGATGTCACCGATGACCTCGCTGCTTTTGGCCTCCCCTTAGGCATTGCCTTCCAACTCAGAGATGACCTCTTAGGGGTTTTTGGTGACTCTGAGGTGACGGGCAAGCCCTCCGGCGATGACCTGCGGGAAGGCAAAAGAACCGCACTGATTGCCTTGGCGGAGCGGTCAATGCCCACCGGGGCTAAGACACTGCTCCATGAACTCCTGGGCGACCGATCATTGACCGTCGAGCAAATCGAGGTTATGCAGTCAACACTGAGCGACACAGGAGCGAGGGAAGAGGTCGAAGTCCTCATCGACCGCTATGCCAACGAGGCCCGCGATGCTCTGGCGATCGCTCGCATTAGCGCAGGAGCAAAGAAAGAGCTGGGGCGCTTAGCCTCAGCAGTAACACAGCGTCATTCCTAGTCTTTAGAGCGCCAACACCTGGGCGACTCTGCGGACTTCGGTTTTTCTTCCCTGGCGAATCGCATCGATGGGGCTCGTTCCCAACATGTCGTGATGGTCCAAAATCCATTCCAGCGCGCGCTCGGGAGGGAACCCGCCGTCCAGAAGCACGATAATCGTTCCCCGAACATCTTTGACCGGTTCGTCCTCTCCCAAAAATAATTCGGGAATGCGGAAAATACCGTCAATTTTCTTTCCCATTAAAGAGTGCTCTTCGACTAATCGATGCACTTGCCCAGGGCTAAGCCCCAGCCTCTGCCCCACATCTGGGACCGTCAACCAGACCACGTCATTGCTTGTTATCACGAGATAATCGTGCCATGAAACGCTGAAGCCCGCGCTGCACCATTACCAGCTACTCCACAAAATGTTTCCATCATGTTAACGCCAACCTCACGCGCCACGGTGATTGACTCCAGTACCATGCTGTGACACGATTAAATCGGAGAGTCGCTAACTCCTTTAGCTCGCATTAGCGACACGATAGGACCTAATGGCACCCATCCACGGAGAACGCTCCTCTTCGGAGGAGCCTCAAGAGACCCTGGAACACGCCGTTTTTAAGGGCTTAAGCCCTCGGAGCATGCAGTTTGAGGTTCCCTGCACGAGCGGGCTGGGTAGTTTTCGCCACGGTGTGATGAGCAGCATCCCTATCTTGATGACCGGCACCTTGGCTGCCGGAGTCATCGCCTCACCCGGTGCAGCGTCACTCACTCCGTCTTTGCCGGGGAGCCACGGCGCCCAAGCCGAGGCGTTGGACGCCAGGCCTAGCTTTACCGATCGCTTGCACACCTCCTTTTTACCTCTGGCTCAGCTCGTCCTCGGGGCGACGAGACCCGACCTTCCCGCCACCTACGCCGTCCAATCCGGTGACACCGTATCGGGTATCGCTGATCGCTTTGGAATTCCCACCCCGGCTGTCTTGGCCCTGAACGGTCTTGGATGGAACGCCATCGTGCATGAAGGGCAGATTCTCAAACTCAGCGCGGAACCCACCAAAAAACGTCAAGCTTCTCCTGCTCGCGTTGTCAACGAGGGATATTTGGTCCAAAACGGGGAGACCGCGAGTGAGATTGCTGATCGTCTGGGAATCTCGACCGACGCTCTTCTCGGGCACAACAATCTGACACATGACACTGTCATTTATGCGGGTCAATTCATCGCGCTTCCGGGCGTCATCAAACCCGTTGTTGAAAGGGGAAACGTTGCGTCATTTGCTCCCCTGGTCTCCACACCCACGATTATTCCGGCATCGGTCTCCTCACCCGATGAAGACGGCACCTCATCGTCGCCCGACGACACCGAGGAAATCTTTGACGCAGCCGACATTGAACTTGTGAAAACGCCCGCACTCATCAAGGTGCAGATTCCTGTGAAAAAACCCGTCGTCGTCACCGCCCCCGCGGCAGCTCCCGTCGTCGCAAAGCCGG
>CAYUJX010000028.1:0-7559 GCA_964445125.1 uncultured Microbacteriaceae bacterium | reverse complement strand
CCCCCGCGGCAGCTCCCGTCGTCGCAAAGCCGGTACCGGCGACCTCCCCCGCTGCCGCCAAAGAAGATGAAGAAAAAGCTGAAGCACCGAGTGGCGTAGGTCAGCCCGTGAGCGGAAGCATTACCCCCTTGAACGACGAGCGCAGAACGAACGCGCAGATAATCATCAACGTCGGTCGAGAACTCGGTGTTCCTGACTACGGCATCGTCATCGCGCTGGCGACAGCGATGCAAGAGTCTTCGTTGCGTAACCTGGATTGGGGCGATCGCGACTCCCTGGGGCTGTATCAACAGCGCCCTTCAGCAGGGTGGGGAAGCGCAGAACAAATTATGGACGAGGCTTACGCGACGAGACTTTTCTTTGGCGGGCCGTCCAACCCCAACAAAGGAAAAACGCGGGGGCTGTTGGATTTCAGCGGTTGGGCAAACATGGCACTGACCGATGCTGCCCAGCGAGTGCAAATTTCTGCCCACCCCAACGCCTACGCGAAGTGGGAAGCTAGTGCTTGGGCGTGGATTTATGAACTCACCTAAGGGAGTGGCAACGGGAAATACGTCTCGGCCTGAGTACACTTCAGAGAATGGATTCCCCTACCACTGACCCGCTCGTGGGCCTCCTGGTGGATAGGCGGTATCTCATCCAAGCCAGAGTCGCCCGAGGCGGCATGGCTACCGTGTATCAGGCTCTTGACCAGCGCTTGGCGCGTCCCGTCGCCATCAAGGTTATGCACCCGCATTTGGCCGAAGACGCGGAATTCACGAAGCGCTTTATTCAAGAGGCCAGGCACGCGGCCCGACTGGCCCACCCCAACATTGTCAACGTCTTTGATCAGGGACAAGAAGGCGCCCTGACTTACATCGTCATGGAGTACCTGCCCGGCATTACTCTGCGCGAATTGTTGACAGATTTTGGTGCTCTCACGGTCGCCCAAACGCTCCAGATTGTGACCGCTGTGCTCAACGGCTTGGGTGCCGCACACACCGCGGGAATCGTCCACCGGGACCTCAAGCCAGAGAACGTATTAATGGCGGATGATGGCCGCATCAAGATTGCGGACTTTGGCCTTGCCCGCGCTTCCACCCACAACACGGCCACCTCCCAAGCACTTTTGGGAACAATCGCCTACCTCTCCCCCGAGCTCATCGCCCGGGGCGAGGCGGACCTGCGAAGCGACATCTACGCCCTGGGCATCATGATGTTTGAAATGCTGACTGGTGAACAGCCCTACCAGGGCGATCATGCCGTCACGATTGCCTACCAGCACTCCAACGACGTTGTTCCCGCACCCAGTTCTAAGAATCCCAGTGTTCCCGCACCCTTTGATGAGCTGGTTGATTGGTGCACGAGGCGCTCTCCCGATGAACGCCCCCCGCACGCGCACGCGGTCCTTGAACACGTTCGAGCTCTTGAGAGCTTGGCGGGTCCACCCACGGCCACGAGGCCCGCCGCACCGTTAAACCAGACGGTGGCAATGACGCAGCGAATCTCTGCGATGGATCTGCAAGAAACAGAAGTATTAGACCACAAGTCCACCGTGTTTCAAGGCTTGGAGCCCACAGCATCCATTGCCACCGTTCAGGTTGATGACGAAATTCCACCCCAGGAACCTGTCTCTCGTCGCCCCCGGCAGGGAGGCTCCCGCTGGGCGTGGATCAGTGCGCTTGTCCTCCTCCTCATTGTGGGTGGCGGCGGCGCTGGGGCTTGGTGGTGGCTGACCGGTCCCGGGGCTTTGACCGCGATTCCTGACGTTTCCGGCGTCAGCGTGAGCGAAGCCACGAGCGCCCTGGCAGAAGCTGAACTCGTGGTGTCTGCAACGTCACTGAATGAGTTTGACCTGGTGCTTCCCGAAGGAATTGTCAAGGGCACCTCCCCAGGAGCCGGGGAAGCCGTCGATAAGGGCACAGAGGTGAAACTCATCGTGTCCCTCGGACCCAACCCTGTCAGCGTTCCCTCGTTAGCCGGTGAGACCCTGGCCAGTACCCAAGCGCTCCTTCAGGAGCTCAACCTCATTCTTGGCATTTCCCGCGAAGAATTCAGCAATTTGTCCTCGAAGGGAACCCTGCTGCGCCTGACCGACACCGCGGGTGTGACGCTTTCCCCGGGGACCGAAATCCTCGCGGGCAGCACCGTCGACGCCGTGTTTTCTGCCGGCACCCTCCCCGAAGTGTCGGGGCTCACCGTTGACGAGGCTCGGAACTTTTTAGACCAGGTCGGACTCACAGGTGTCGTGGGCGGGGATGGCGCGTTCTCTGATTCAATTCCCGAAGGCTCCGTCGTCGAGATTCTGGGCGCCACAACGAGAACTCTTACTCCCGGTGACACCGTCACTCTCGTCGTCTCCCGAGGCCCCGAACTCGTCACAATGCCCGACGTCGTGGGCGACACCATTGCTCGGGCAAAGCAAACTCTAGAGGACCTTGGGTTTAGCGTGGAAGTGCGCTCCGAATACCCCGAGTCTGACTGGGATCGATCCTTCGCTCGGGTTACCAGCGTTGACCCCAACGCTGGCCAAGAGGTGGAGAAGGGGACAAAAGTCATCCTTCGGAGCTTTATCTAGGAGGCGCTGAGTTCCTCGGCGACAAGAAAAGCAAGCTCCAAGGATTGCTGGTGGTTCAACCTAGGGTCACACAGCGACTCGTAGCGGTTTTCCAAACCCAGCTCATCGATGTTTTGAGAGCCGCCTAAACATTCGGTCACATCATCACCGGTAAGTTCCACATGCACGCCTCCCGGGTGTGTTCCCACGCCGCGATGCGCTTCAAAGAACCCTGTCACTTCGTTCACGACATCATCAAAGTGACGCGTCTTGTATCCGGTCTGCGTCGTGATTCCGTTTCCATGCATGGGATCGGTAACCCAGAGTGGTTGAACTTCCAGCGACTTGGTTGCTTCGAGAAGCGGAGGTAACACGTCGCGGATGTGATGGGCTCCCATACGGGTAATGAACGTGAGGCGACCCGGTTCCCGGTTGGGATCAAGTTTCTCGATTAAGGAACGCAGCGTGGGCACATCCGTCTTCGGTCCCAGTTTCACTCCCAAGGGATTGCGCACGCGGGAGAAGAAATCAACATGAGCGCCATCCAAATCCCTGGTGCGCTCGCCAATCCACAAAAAATGGGCGGACGTCACGTAAGGCAGCCCGTTACGGGAATCGATACGGGTGAGAGGGCGCTCATAGTCCATGAGGAGACCCTCATGGCCGGCATAGAATTCGACGCGTTTGAGCTCGTCGAAATCTGCACCCGCTGCTTCCATAAAGCGCACAGCGCGATCGATTTCACGGGCGAGGCCCTCATACCGAACATTTGCAGGGTTTTCGGCAAAACCTTTGTTCCAGCTATGAACCATGCGCAAATCAGCAAAACCACCCTGCGTGAAAGCGCGAATCAGATTCAACGTTGAGGCGGCGGTGTGGTACCCCTTCAGCATCCGGGCAGGATTGGGCGTGCGGGACTCCTCCGTGAAGTCATACCCATTGACAATGTCGCCGCGATAGGCCGGCATCGTAATTCCATCTCGCGTCTCGTTATCGCTGGAACGGGGCTTAGCGAACTGTCCCGCCATCCGGCCCATCTTGACAACTGGCATGGAGGCGCCGTAGGTCAACACCACGGCCATTTGGAGAATGGTTTTGACCCGGTTGCGAATCTGATCGGCGGTGGCCCCGGCAAAAGTTTCCGCGCAGTCGCCGCCTTGCAACAAGAATGCTTCGCCGCGCGCCACGCGAGCAAGCCTTTCGCGAAGCATGTCCACTTCCCCGGCAAAAACGAGAGGAGGGACAGTGGAAAGTTCAGACACAACTGCCTGGGCGCCAAAGGCATCGGGCCACGCGGGTTGCTGTTTCGCTTCGAGAGTCCGCCAGTGGTCAAGCCCTTCCAGCACTCCGGGGGCTGGAGCCATTACATGCTCAGAAGAATCCACTGAAAAACACTTATCCTTTACGCTTGCGGGCCAGCATCTAGCCTAGCCGACTTGCCCCCTAACCCTGAGGGTTGCGGATGGTCGAGGCGTAGACATCGACATACTCCTGGGAGCCAAGCTTGTGCATCTCGCGAAGTATCTCATCAGTGATTGATCGCAACACAAAACGGTCGCCCTGCATGCCCTGGAAACGATGGAAATCCAGAGGCTCTCCGATAACCACACCGACGCGATGAACTCGGGGAAGTGTGGCGCCCAAGGGCATAACTTTGTCGGTGTCAATCACGGCCGCAGGAATGACAGGTATCCCTGCCTCCAACACCATACGTGCCACACCTGTCCGGCCCCGATAGAGGCGACCATCGGGTGATCGGGTTCCCTCAGGATAAATAGCGAGAACTTTGCCTTCTTGAAGGACGGCTAAGCCGGCGTTCAACGAGGCTTCCGAGGCTTTTCCGCCAGAACGGTCAATGGGGAGCTGACCCGAGGAGGTCATAAAGAACCTGATCAGCCACCCTTTTATTCCTGTGCCCGTGAAATAGTCGCTCTTGGCAAGAAACGCCATTTGGCGGTCCACCATCAGGGGCAAAAATACCGAGTCAACAAAAGAGAGGTGATTACACACCACAATCACGGGACCCGTTCGAGGAATGTTCTCTAACCCCGTCACCCAGGGGCGAAATACCGTCGTTAAGAGCGGCCCTATCACCCAGTGCTTCATCAGCCAATAAAACATGATTGCCTTAGCCTAGAGTGCGCCACCGCGGGCGTGGCGCGCCAAGTCTGCAGCACCCACCACCCCCGCAGTGTTACCCAGGGTGGCCACCAGGATGTCCGGGGTAGGACGGCCACCATAAGGGCCATAGGTGGCCTGGAAACTGCGCCGCACCGGTTCAAGGAGGTGCTCTCCGGCAGCAGCAACTCCCCCGCCAATGACGATAACTTCGGGGTCGATCACCGCGACGAGCGATGAAATTCCCACGCCGAGAGCGGCACCGACTTTCTCTAACGCATCGCGAGCGCGCTCATCACCGTGTTCGAAAAGTTCCATCAACTCCGCGGAGCTCACGTCATCGCGCCCCAGGAGCACTCGCGCTTCTCTTACCAACGCGGTTCCTGAGGCGTATTGCTCCAGACATCCTCGCGTGCCACACCCGCAAAGCCTGCCACCAGGCTCAATGATGAGGTGCCCCAATTCTGCCCCCGCTCCAAAACCCCCCAAAAGAAGCTTTCCGCTCTCGACAATTGCCCCCCCGACTCCAGTCCCGATGGTGAGCATGATCATGGACTCAGCAGTGCGGGCGGCGCCAAACTGAAACTCAGCCCACCCCGCAGCGTTCGCGTCGTTTTCTAATAAGACGGGCCTGTCTAGTGCGTCCACAAGCCTGGCTCGAAGGGGAAAGTTTGTCCACGAGATATTCGGAGCCAAATAGACATTGTCCCGCCCGCGATCGAGAAAAGCAGCCGCTGCAACCCCCACGATGTCAAGTACGTGGGGCCCGGAAAGTTCCTCGACCAATTCAGCCACCGAGGCAATAATGCGCTCGGGGTCATCAGCGGTGGTGGGACGCGAAAGCACGGTGGTGACGTTGCCGTCCGGGGACACCAGCGCCGCAGCAATTTTGGTGCCACCAATATCTATTCCCAGGGCATCCACAAGCGACAATCTTATGGGGTGGAGGCGACTTTAACATCTTGGCACGGTGTCCACAGAAACCCCTAGAGTAGAGGAAATTGTCTCTAGGTACCGAAGGAGTTACCGTGAAAGAATTCAGCACCCCTGCTGTAGTTCCCGCCGATCCCAGCATCAATGCCTCTCAATTGCTGGTTGACCGCGTCGCGAAGGACCCCCACGGAGCTCTTTTTGCCCTTCCCACGGCTGATGGCGGTTGGCAAGACCTCACCACTGCAGAGTTTCACACTCAGGTCGTGGCGCTAGCCAAAGGTTTTATGGCTGCCGGCGTGCAAGCGGGCGACAAAATCGGCTTCATGTGTAAAACCCGCTACGAGTGGACACTCGTCGACTTTTCCTTGTGGTTTGCTGGCGCCATCATGGTTCCGATCTATGAAACCTCCTCTCCCAGCCAAATTCAGTACAACTTGGAGGATTCAGAGGCCGTGGGCATCATTGTGGAGACCGCAGACCACTTTCAACGCTTTGATGAGATTGCCGGTGATGCTCCGGCCGTGAAAAACGTCTGGAAAATGCACACGGGTGATTTGGACAAGCTTTCTGCTGGCGGGTCAAGCATCTCCGACGCAGAACTGGAGGCGCGTCGCACCACAGCCCAAGGAAGCGATATGGCGACCCTGATTTACACGTCAGGGTCCACCGGACAACCCAAAGGCTGCATACTTACCCACTCCAACTTTGTCGAACTCGTGCGCAACTCAGCAGTGGCGATGAAGGAAGTTGTGAGACCAGGCGCCACGTCGCTGTTGTTCATTACCACCGCCCACATTTACGCGCGATTTATCTCCATCCTGGCCGTACACACCGGAACTCGCATTGGTCACCAGGCAGATACCAAGCAGCTTCTGGCGTCCCTCGGGTCGTTCAAGCCGACCTTCTTGCTGGCTGTCCCCCGCGTGTTCGAAAAGGTTTTCAACTCTGCCGAGCAAAAAGCAGAAGTCGGCGGGAAGGGCAAGATATTCCGTGCCGCCGCGGACACCGCTGTGGCCTATTCCGAAGCGCTAGATGCGGGCTCTGTACCATTGGGGCTCAAGCTCAAATTCTTGGTCTTTGATCGTTTGGTGTTGAGCAAGCTCAAGGCGGCGATGGGCGGCAACGTGGTCTACGCCGTTTCAGGTTCTGCACCGTTAAGCACACGACTGGGACATTTCTATCGATCTCTGGGAATCAAAATTCTTGAAGGCTACGGCCTCACAGAGACCACAGCGCCATCGACAGAAAACCTGGTTACCAAGTTCAAGATTGGAACCTGCGGGCCAGCACTTCCCGGCGTCTCTGTGCGAACAGCCGATGATGGTGAAGTTCAGATCAAGGGCGTTAACGTGTTTGATGGGTATTGGAAAAACGAGGCCGCAACCACGGAATCCTTTACGAGCGATGGCTGGTTCCGCACCGGAGATATTGGCGAACTGGACGACGATGGCTACCTCACCATCACGGGGCGCCAGAAAGAAATCATTGTGACCGCGGGGGGTAAAAATGTCTCCCCCAACTACCTGGAGGACCCCATTCGCTCCAACCCCATCGTGAGTCAGGTCGTTGTTGCCGGAGATCAAAAGCCCTTTATTTCCGCCCTCATCACCTTGGATTCAGAGATGATTGACACCTGGCTGTCCAACAACGGTGTGTCCGAAAAGCTCTCACTGGATGAGGCAACAAAGCACCCCACTGTGGTGGCCGAAGTGCAGCGAGCGGTAGATGTCGCGAACAGCAGAGTGTCTCGGGCAGAGTCGGTGAGGAAGTTTGCAATTCTTCCCACCGAGTTCACCGAAGCATCCGGACACCTCACACCCAAGATGAGTATTAAGCGAGCAGAAATTTTGCGCGACTTTGAGGCTGAGCTGGAAGCACTCTATTCAGACGCCCCAGAAACACAGGGCATCTCAATCAGCTCCTAGCGGGCAAACCACTCAGATTCGCGAATAGCCCTGAGTGCATCTTTTTT
>CAYUJX010000027.1:0-13302 GCA_964445125.1 uncultured Microbacteriaceae bacterium | reverse complement strand
GAAGAGCGCTTAGCGCCGATCGTACGGGAGCTGCCTCCCGGGCGAGTGCTTCAATCTCAGTTCTGGGCAGCGTTGCTTCACGTCCGGCGGCATCCTCTCGGGCGCCGTGAAAAAGCCCGTCCAGCACCTAGGAGTGTTCCTTGGGTAGGTATTTGGGGCCATTGACGCCCCATCCGGCGGCCGATAACACGAAACCTAGGCCCCAGCCCATCAGGGTCGCCACGCCACTCGCAACCACAAGCCACCACACTCCGAGGAAGAAGGCCACCGTGGCCACCGACAAGGAAGCCAGCATGACTATGACAGCGGCCCATGCCGCCGGTGAGTGTCCGTGGCCAGGTTCGGTAGAGGTGTTCATCATGCTCCTTGCGAGGTCGAGTGCCCATTCTACAAGGTGGTCGGGTCTCGGCCCTCGCTCAAAGAATCCCAGGTTCCAATGGAGTCTCCAGGCTGACTTGCCTCAGTGTTTCTGGCATATTTGTCGCTCCCGGCGCGGTCCGAGGCTGTGAACAGGCCGAGAATACCGCCAATACTCACCGCCACTAAGGCCACCGCAGTGGCTCCCTCGGCACCTGTGGAACTCAAGGAGGAAAGACCCGCCGTGGCGGCAGGGCCCACGAGTCCTGTCTGGGTCTCAATAGCTTTGGCGACGGCTTGAGCCGGAAATTCAGAGGACGCTAGAAGCAGTATCGCTCCGACCAGAGAGGCCGCAGCCTGGACCAGCTGCCCCACTCTGCGTGCTGCTCGCTGTAAAAGAAGGGCAGCGGCATACGCTGCGCCCGCTGCCAGCGTGAGACTCCACACCAAGGGTTCGGCTTCACTGCCTAAGATGACGATTTCCCCCCCTGTGGAGAGTGTTCCTTGCCACCAGGTGACGGTCCCGAGTATAAGCACTGCTAAACCCCCTGCAAGGCTCAGCACGTGGTGAGCGAGTTTCACCGCTGGCCCGGCCGTAAAGCATTGGCGAGTCGAATTGCTCGGGTGGGGGCGCTGGCTTTGTGAAGTGTTTCGAGGTACTCCATTTCAGGGTCTGAATCTGCAACAATCCCGGCCCCCGCCTGCACAATTGCCACGCCTTGGCTCATCCAGAGGGTCCGAATAGTGATGGCGAGGTCTGCGTCACCGCTGTGACCGAAATACCCCACGACTCCGCCATAGACCCCTCTCTGAACGGGTTCTAGATCATCGATAATGCCGAGCGCGCGGGGTTTAGGGGCGCCACTGAGTGTGCCCGCGGGAAACGTTGCTTCAAACACGTCCACGCTGGACGCTCCCTCGCGCAGGCGTCCCTCCACCGTCGAGACCAGGTGCATAATGTGGCTAAAACGCTCCACCTGCATGAACTCCGTAACCTCCACCGACCCTGCCTCAGACACTTTCGACAGATCGTTTCGCGCAAGGTCCACGAGCATTAAATGTTCAGACTGCTCTTTAGCGTCGCTGAGAAGACTTTGCGCCAAGGCAGAGTCTTCCTCCGCTGTGGCCCCGCGAGGTCTTGACCCTGCAATGGGATGAGACACCACGCGAGTCTGCTGGATGGTCACCAGCGCCTCAGGGGAGGATCCCACCACTTGGTAGGGGACGCCCTCGGCGGTTTCGCATTCGAGAAGATACATATAGGGGCTGGGGTTGAGCTGTCGAAGCACCCGATACACCTCGAGTGCGCTCGCCGAAACTTCGGTGCGAAACTGTTGGGAGAGGACGACTTGAAAGACATCACCGTCGCGAATGTGTTTCTTGGCTGTGGCAACCATTGCCAGAAAATCAGGTTTGGCGATGCTGGGCTCAAGTGCATGTTCTTCCGGCTCGACACGCCGGTGGAGAGTCGAAGGTGTGGGTGTTTCGAGAGCACGGTGGAGTTCGTCCAGCCGGCGTTGCGCTTCGTCGAAGTCCTCGCCGGTGACCTGTTTTCGGGAATGCACCAGAGCAACCAGGACCACCTCTGAGCTTTCGTGATCGATTGCAACAAAGTCTCTGACCAAGGAGAGAAACATCGGGGGAACCTCGTGGGTTACCTCTGGCGCATCGGGCAAGTTTTCCAGGTGGCGCACCATTTCCCACCCAATGTGACCCACCAAACCACCTGCAAAGGGTGGCAGCCCTGGCACGGGTTCGCTGCGCCACTGTGTGTTCAAGGCCTGGAGCGCTTTCAGAGGACCCTCAGGCATGTCGCCTCCAAAGGCTTCCTCACGTGTCATTCCACAGTCGCGCCAGTGTGACTTCCCCTTCTCTTCGCTCAGGATTCCGTGGACGGAAACCCCCAGGAACGAATAGCGAGACCACTGCCCTGCCTGGTCGGCCGATTCCAGCAAAAACGAACCCAGCGAGTTACCCAGCTTGCGATAAAGCCCCATGGGCGTCTCGCTATCGGCAAAGAGTCGGCGTGCGACCGGCATCACTCGGCGCGTCGCCCCATCGGCGAGGAATGATTCCCGTGTGGTGTCAGTCACCGGTAGCCTCCGCATCGAAACATGACGCCGATCCCGTGTGGCAGGCGGGACCTACTTGGACAACATCAAGGAGAACAGCGTCGCCATCACAATCCAGTCGAACGCGCTGGGCGTGCTGAGTGTGGCCGCTGGTGTCCCCTTTGCGCCACAGCTCCTGGCGCGAACGCGAGTAGTACCATGCGCGCCCTTCGCGCAACGTGAGCTCCAAAGCCTCACGATTCATCCAGGCCATCATCAACACCTCGCGCGTGGTCACATCTTGCGCGATAGCAGGAACCAGACCCTGGTCGTTGAAAACCACGCGATCCAGCAGCGTACTCTCGGCTTCCACAGCCCAGCGCGGTGATGTCATCGAACGGTTGCTCCTGCTGATGCGAGATGGGATTTGACCTCAGCGATACTCACTTTATCGTGGTGAAAGATGGAGGCGGCCAAGACAGCGTCAGCGCCCGCCTGATAGGCGGCCACAGCGTCTGCGGCCGCTCCCGCTCCGCCCGAAGCCACCAGGGGGACATGGATGTGTCGGCGAAAAGCCTCCAGCATCTCCACATCAAAACCTTGTTTGGTGCCATCGGCGTCAATAGAGTTCAACAACAACTCCCCCGCACCTCGCTCGCACGCCTCGATTGCCCAGGCAAGCGCATCCCTATCAACGCTCCTCCGACCACCGTGTGTAGTTACGACGAAGCCTGAAGGTTGGGAGGCGTCCCGCTTAGCATCAACCGAGATTACGCAGACCTGGGAGCCAAAGTGAGCAGCAATCTCGTCGAGTAGTGCAGGGTTCGCGAGGGCAGCGCTATTAACACTGATCTTGTCCGCTCCAGACTCCAGCAGCTTTCCCACATCCGCCACGCTGCGAACGCCGCCGCCCACGGTCAACGGAATAAAAACGTTCTCCGCGGTGTGGCGGACGAGATCGAAAGTGGTTGCTCGGGCCTCCACGGTCGCGCTGACATCGAGAAATGTCAGTTCGTCCGCGCCCTGTTCGCTATAGAGTGCCGCGAGTTGCACAGGGTCACCGGCATCGCGAAGGTTTTCAAAGTTGACACCTTTCACCACGCGCCCGGCATCAACATCGAGACAGGGAATGACACGAAGCGATAGTGACATTAGATTCTGGCAGCGTGAATGGACGACACGAGGATGGCTCTTGCTCCCAGAGCGTAGAGATCATCCATCACGGTGTTCACCTCGCTCTTCGTCACCATGGCCCGAACGGCCACCCAGTCGGGATCCTTCAGGGGCGACACCGTGGGTGACTCGAGCCCCGGAGTAATGGCGGAGGCTTGCTCCAGGAGCGCAAGAGGGAGGTCGTAGTCCATGAGGACATACTGCTTGGCGACCCACACTCCTCTGAGTCGGCGCCGCAAAGTTTCAATACCGGCTACCTGTTCGTCGCGCGCAATCAGCACCGCTTCAGATTCGAGGATGACGGGCCCAAAGACTTCAAGGCCTTGAGCTCGAAGTGTCGCCCCGGTGGAGACGACATCCGCCACCGCATCCGCAACACCAAGCTTGACCGCCGACTCGACCGCCCCGTCGAGTGTGACGATTGACGGGGTAATGCCGCGTTCGCGAAGAAAGTCGCTCACGAGAAGCGGATACGACGTGGCGACCCGCTGACCGTCGAGTTGTTCAATGGTGTTGAGCGACTCCGGTGCAGCAAAACGGAAGGTGGATGCTCCAAATCCGAGAGCTTCAATCTCCTTCGCTTCACTGGGTGAGTCAGCGAGTAAGTCGCGACCGGTAATCCCCACATCGAGAGCTCCAGAGCCCACATACGTGGCAATGTCGCGGGGCCGGAGATAAAAAAATTCGACGTTGTTTTTCACGTCGGGAACGGTAAGGGAACGGGGGTCACGTCGTCCGACGTATCCGGCTTCGACGAGCATTTCGACGGCGGTTTCGGACAGCGTTCCCTTATTCGGAACAGCGACGCGCAAAGGTTGTGAGCTCATAGAGTGCGATACACATCTTCGGGGCTAATGTCTTTTGCCACCATCAACACCTGAAGGTGGTAGATCAGTTGAGAAATCTCCTCTGCCAGGGCGTCAGAGCTTTCGTGTTCGGCAGCCATCCACACTTCAGACGCCTCTTCGACAATCTTTTTTCCGATTGCGTGAACTCCCGCGTCCAAGAGTTCAACGGTGCGCGACCCATCCGGCCGCGCCTCACGGGTCCGAATCAGGTGTTCAAAAAGGTCATCAAAGTTCTTCACGCCCCCAGAGTACCGGGGTTACGGGTTCGTGGTGGCGAGAAGATCAATCGCGAAAACCAAGGTTTGACCCGAAAGGCGATGGCCGCCCCCGGCTGCACCATAAGCCCACTCCGGTGGGCAAATAAGCTCACGTCTGCCCCCCACCTTCATTCCCGGGATGCCCTCCTGCCACCCTTTGATGAGGCTTGAGAGGGGAAATTCGATGCTCTCTCCGCGGTTCCAGGAAGAGTCAAACTCTTCGCCACTCTCGTAGTCAACACCCAGGTAATGGACCTCTACAACAGCTCCGGGCGCAGCTTGCTCGCCCGAGCCTTCGATCACATCGACCCACACCAGCTGCGTCGGAGCAGCCTCCATGCGGGGTTCAATTTCGGGCTTGGTGTTCTTCATCATGGGTGTCCTTTGGTGGCAGCGATGCGTAATGTGTGGATATTGGTTTCGGGGTCGCCGTGTCCGTAGACGCTGGAGCCTGCGACAAAAGTGTTCGCGCCGTGCGCGAAAGCAGTGGGAAGCGTTCCCGCCGTAATTCCCCCGTCCACCTGAACCAGCGGTGTGAGGTGGTGTTCTTGAAGGTAGGACACAAGGGTGTCAAGTTTGGGCAACATTTCGGGCATAAAGGCCTGCCCTCCCGCGCCGGGCTCCACCGTCATGAGTAGCACCATGTCTACCGTGTGAAGAAGGTCGAGGTACGGCTCGATCGGTGTTCCGGGTTTAAAGGCAAGTCCTGCCTGGGCGCCGCGGTCATGCAGCGCTTCGACGAGGGCCGCCGGGTCGGTTGCCGCTTCCACGTGAAAGGTGACGGATTGCGCCCCCATGTCCGCATATACACAGGCGCTCTCCTCGGCTCTTTCAATCATCAAGTGCACATCGAGTGGGATGGGTGAGACCTCTGCGAGACGCTTGACCATCTGAGGCCCAAAGGTCAGCGCGGGGACGAAGTGGTTATCCATCACATCCACGTGAACGGCGTCAGCGGTAGCAATACGACCGACTTCGGACTCCAAATTTACAAAGTCTGCCGAGAGGATGCTGGGATGGATTCGAATGTGCACGCCCTAACACTACCTAGGACTTTTTGCGCAGAAGTTGGATGAACATGTCATCACAGCCGTGACGAAACGTCCACAACTGCACCGCTTGGTCTCGCCTGGCGCCCACAACAGGAATCTTCGCAACACGATCAAGTACCTCGGGCGTATCGATGAGCTCAATATCTGGGTGGGACCCGATTGCAAAAGACACGACCTCGCTCGTTTCTTCCACCACGGGTGAGCACGTCACGTACGCGACCACCCCACCCAGAGCCACCAGGTCAAGCGCCCGGGCAAGGAGCGCGCGTTGCAGAGGAACAAGTTCATCGAGATCTTCGGGCGTCTTTCGCCACCTCGCCTCAGGGCGTCGGCGCAGAGCACCAAGACCAGAACAGGGAGCGTCGACCAGAATGCGCTGAAACGAACCCTCCTCCGCGGGAAGAGTAAGAGCGTCCCCGACACGAATGGTCACGGTGGTCGGACTGGCGCGTGAAAGCGCTGAGACTGACTGTGCCACCAGCTTTGCGCGATGCGGTGCTTTCTCCCAAGCCTCCACCCTCGCTCCGACAGCCATCGCCTCGCTGGCGAGGACAGCGGTTTTCCCTCCGGGACCTGCACACATGTCCAAAATCATGGAACCCGGCTCCAGCGGTTCAACCCTGCTAAGCACGAGAGCTGCCAGCTGAGAACCTTCATCTTGGACACGCACCGCATCCTCCGACATTCCAGGAGCCATTGCGGGATTACCGCCCTCCAGCGTCGACCCCAAGGGTGAGTAGACACACAAACCACCCGCAGGGGTGGAAAACCCTGGCAGGTGGACCAGAGTCACTCGCGGAGCTTCATTATGAGCTTCGAGGGCCTGATGAAGCAGCGCTGAGCCCCCCGACTGAGCAAGGACGGTCTCAAATTTTTCGGCAATCCATGCCGGGTGAGCATCGACTGAACTCATATCTTCAGCAACGATGCGCGCCCAGTGTTCTGAATTCTGGCGTGAGACGTTGCGGAGCACCGCGTTGATAAGACCCGCTGCGCGCTGCAGTGAGAGCTCCTTTGCCAGATTGACGGTCTCATCCACCGCCGCGTGATCCGGAATGCGCAGATACAACATCTGGTAGACCCCCAGTCGCAAAAGGGTGACCACTTCGGATTGGAGAGTATCGAGGTTTCTTTTGGCAGCGTGCCGGATGACCACGTCGAGTTCACCCTCGCGTCGCAGCGACCCGTACACCAACTCTGTGGCCAGGGCGCGGTCGCGTTCGCTCAGCGAACTTCCTCCCAGTGCCGAAGGCAGGACGAGATTCGCATAAGCGCCCTCCGCTTCAACAGCGTGGACCACCTCGTAGGCCAGGCTTCTGGCAGTCTGCCCCTTAGCCACCGAGTGTCACACCCCGGGGCAGCCCTCGGAACCAGTCCTGGGCACTCATCGCCGCTTTGCCAGCGGGTTGCACCGTGTCGAGAAGAAGCGGGGCGCCCCCGGTGCCCACGAAAACGTCACCCTCGCGTAAGGCCAGGTGACCAGGCGCGACGGGTGCGTGGTTCCGAGCTGGCGCCAGAGAAAGGATGTTGACGCGTGAAGAGGAATCGAGGCGGCTGGTGAAAGCGCCGGGCTGCGCAGTGGCGGCACGAAACCGGCGATAGAGCGCGGCATCATCCTCACGCCAATCGAGCTGTCCGAAATTAGTGCCAGGTTTGGGGGCAAAACTTGGCTGACCGCTCTGCGGTGTGAGAGGAACGTCCCCGTCCTCCAGGCGCGCCACCAGCTCCACAACAGGACCCACCGCTATCTCGGAGAGCTTTGTCAATAACGTCGTCGCGGTGTCGTCGGGGGCGATGTGATGCCGCTGGGTGAGCGCGACCGCTCCGGTATCTAACCCAGAATCGAGCCGGAAAAGAGTGACACCAGTGGTGTCGTCACCGGCAAGAATCGCGTGGGGAACGGGCGCAGCACCTCGCCACCGGGGCAACAGTGAAAAGTGAACGTTCCACCATCCCTGGGAAACTGCCTCGAGCACGCTAGGCGGCAATAGGCGCCCATACGCCACTACTACCGCAATGTCAGGTTTCCACTCCCGGACGCATTCCAGGATTCCGGGAGTATCCCGAGGTGTTGCAAGAGGTAAATGCTCCGCCTGGGCAAAGCGGCCGACCGGGGTGTCAGTAAGGATTCGCTTTCTTCCCACCGGCTGAGCGGGCTGCGTAATTACCCCCACAACATCACAGGATGTTTCGAGAAGTGCGCGTAAACCAGGAAGAGCGACATCGGGGCTTCCGGCAAACAGCACTCTCACTCTTATGAGCCTACTGTCGCCACACCTTCGAGATTACTCACCAAGCAGAGCGTCAAGGCGGTCGGGATCATCGACCACAATGCGCAAGCGTTGCGTGGGGTTACGCCCATAACTCAGCGCTAATTTGTTGCGCAGTGCGCGCAGCTCACCAGTGACCAAGTGGGCATCGGCGTAGGGAAAGCGGACAATAATCCGGATACTCCCTCCACCCATATCGACAGGCCCTAGAACGTCAACCGCGGGAAACATTTCCCCCATTCTTTCTCTGACCTGGACAACCAGGTGGGGCGGACCAGAAACGCTTGCCAAGCGGATGGCCGGCGGAAGCCGCAAAGCAGATCGCTCGGAAAGCTCATGGGCGAGTAAGTGTTCATACCTCCCAGACGCGACCGCCAGGGCGGGAGCATCGGTCACGTCCATCAGGTACGCGACTCCCGTGGAATGCACCAGAGAGATGGCTCGCTCCCACGCGTGGAGAGAATCTTCCAGCGCGCCGAGTGACTCCCGGGAGAGCATGGCCGCTCCGTCGAGAAGTAAGGCCGCTCGATAGCCACCCTCGGCGAGGGGCTCTGCTCCCCTAGTGGCGATCACCAGAGCGGGCTTAGAGGACACCTCGAGCACACGGTTTTCGCCATCGGAGCGCACCACGGGAACCGTCGGAAAGGCTTTACCGATGTCACTGATGGTGCGTCCAATTCCCCTGCCCCTGGGCGTGAGTTCGCGCCCCGAACAGGCAGCGCAGCGCCACGCAGCGTCGGGCACGCCACACCAGGTGCAGAGGGGGTGCTGGCCCTCTGAGACGATACGTAAAGGACCGTGGCACAGCTTGCACAGCCCCCGCTCTTGACAGCTCGCGCAGGCGAGGCCGGAGCTGTAGCCTGCGCGGAACACTTGCACCAGGACAGGTCCCTGGGAGAGGGCCTCTTTGGCGGCCCGGAAAGCTTGGGACGGAAGTCTCGCGGGCGCTTGGTCGCGATCCATGCCCACGGAAAGTTCAGTGGGGATGACCTGAGCGCGGTAGGTCACCGAGGGGGCATGGGCCACAACATATCCTTGGTCTATCCAGCGTTTAACACTGAGGCTGGGCAGCAAACTGGCAAAGACCACCGCACATTTTTCAATCTGCTGGCGCAACAGTGCCACATCCCTCGTGTGCGCATAGGGAGATAAGGGCTCAGCATGGGCAGAGTCTGCGTCATCCACGACCACAATTCCCGCGAGATTCCATGCCGGAGCAAAGACGGCATGTCGGGTGCCGAGGACTACGACGGGTCGAGGGGAGAGTCCTCGAAGATAATTTCCATACCGTTCGGATGGGCTCCCCTCTGCCTGCAAAATGGAGAGTTGATCCTCGCTTGCTACCGCCCGCAAGGCATCCTGGTAGTGGGCAATATCCCGCCACGTGGGGACCACCACCACCAAAGACGAGCCGGCCCGCAAAGCAGCGGCAGCGAGTGCGGAGACGCTCTGAGTTGCACGGGGCACTGAGCCTCCATCGAGGGTGCCCACGACTCCGTGGCTTTGATACAGGGCGCTGCGGCCCTGGGGGCGGAGAAGGTCACCCCAGACTTCAGCCTCATAGCCCTCCACGACCGGGAGGTCGACCTGATGGGGGGCGATGGCTTGAGCAGACTCATCGCCCTCGAGCCACTTTTTTTCCACCCTCACGTATCGCGGCGGTATCGCAAGCCTGAGAACATCGGCCGCACTGCCGGCCTGTCGGTTGGCGATGGATTCTGCCAGTTGCCAGAGTTCTGGAGACAGCAACGGCACCGCCGTGGTGACTTCTGCAAGGGCAGCCAGCTTCCCCCCGTGGTCGGTGGAGTCTGAAAGACCTACCACGTAGCCGCTGGACAGTGATTTTTGACTGCGGAGGGGAACTTTAACCTTCGCCCCTATGGGCGCAACGACTCCGTCAAGCAGTTCATAGTCAAAAACCCGATCAAGTTGCGGGAGCCTCGTATCAAGGATGACCTGCGCTATGCGTCGTGGGGGGCTCACAATCCACTAGCTTGGCGCAATTCCTCCACCCTGTTGAGACGCTCCCAAGGAAGGTCGAGATCTGCTCGCCCGAAGTGGCCGTATGCCGCAGTGGGAAGATATGGGGTGTTCAGCAGATTGAGCTCCTCGATGATTGCCCTGGGCC
Organism: uncultured Microbacteriaceae bacterium; assembly: GCA_964445125.1. Lineage (GTDB taxonomy): Bacteria > Actinomycetota > Actinomycetes > Actinomycetales > Microbacteriaceae > Pontimonas. The sequence goes on along the minus strand of CAYUJX010000027.1, from coordinate 3,166 downwards.
GCAAATCAAAGGTGTCGAGGACAGCTTTCTCAATGCGATCCACGTTCACTTTCTCGGTACCGAAGGTTTCCACAAAAATACTGACCGGGTGAGCGGTCCCAATCGCGTAGGACACCTGAATCTCCATCTTGTCGGCCAAGCCCGCAGCAACCGCATTTTTCACTACCCAACGCAACGCGTACGCGGCAGATCGGTCGACCTTTGTGGGGTCTTTTCCACTGAACGCCCCACCCCCGTGCCTGGCGGCTCCACCGTAGGTGTCAACGATAATTTTTCGCCCCGTGAGGCCGGCGTCACCATCGGGTCCCCCGGTGACAAAGTCACCGCTGGGGTTAATGAGATAGCGGGTCTGGGAACTATCCAGATCAACCAGCTCCAACATCGGGAAAATGACGTGCTTCTTTACGTCCTCCGCGATCTGCTCGTGGTCAATGTTGGGGTGGTGCTGAGTGGAAATGACCACGGTGTTAACTTCGACCGGTTTCCCGTTGTCCAAGCCAATCGTGACCTGGGTCTTACCGTCGGGGCGTAAGTAGTCGACCAGTCCGGTCTTTCGCGCGACAGAGAGTTGCTGTGCAAGGCGGTGGGCCAGCCACAGGGGGGTCGGCATGTAAGAATCTGTCTCATTCGTGGCGTACCCAAACATGATTCCCTGGTCGCCCGCACCCAGAGCGTCATAGGGGTCGCGAGACGAGCCGTCACGGGATTCCAAAGCTTGATCTACACCGTGAGCAATATCTGGTGATTGCTTGCCTAACGACAGGTGCCAGTCAAAACCATCAGCATCGATACCGAAGGACTGTTTCGTATACCCAATGGAACGCACCAAATCACGAACCACTTTTTCGACATCGACATCTGTCGACGACGTGACCTCTCCGGCAACGTGAATCATATTGCCCGCGCTGAGAGATTCAATTGCGCAGCGCGAGCCTTTGTCCCCGGCGAGAAAAGCATCCAACAGCGCATCACTGATTTGGTCGCACATTTTATCGGGGTGACCTTCGGTCACTGACTCTGAACTGAAATACCGCATTAGCCCTACCTATCGGTCTAGCAGGGCATCCAAAAGATAACCTGCAATGGAATGTTTACTTCCCTCGACCGACAATGACTGCGGGCTCGCGCTGAAAAACAGTGTCACTGTCGTGTGAACAGGACCAAAGCCTAGCTCGTGTCCCACTCGGTTCAAAACAATCGCGTCGAGCTTCTTGGTTTCCAGCTTGTTCTTGGCGCTATTTTCGCGGTCTTGCGGATCCGCAGAGGTCTCGGCGGCAAAACCCACAAGGAGCTGCTTCGGTGGCTTGCTGGCTCCCAGCTCCGCCAAAATGTCGGGTGTGCGAACAAGGTGGGGAGAATACGACTCGCCCAGGTCTCTTGTGCTCAGCTTCTGGAAGGACTCGTCTGCGGAGACCCAGTCCGCAACGGCGGCAGCCATAATCACGACATCTGCGTGGTCGCGATGAGCCATCATCGCCTCTCGCATGCGGTGTGCTGTGGGGGCATCGATGACGCTCACACCAGCGGGCGGTGGCACCTCAAGGTTCGCTGCTACCAAAATCACCGAGGCCCCCCTGGCCTGTGCAGCACGGGCCAGGCTCACACCCATCTCGCCCGAGGACCTATTCCCGATAAAGCGCACGGGATCCAGAGGCTCTCGGGTGCCGCCAGCGGAGACCAGGACCGTCTTCCCCGCCAGCGTTTGCGGAGCCAGCAAACCCCAGGCAATCTCGGCAATCTCCTCCGGCTCAACCATGCGCCCCGCGCCCACATCACCACCGGTCAACTCGCCCGTGGCGGGCCCAACCACATGAACACCACGCTGGGTGAGAGTGGCGACGTTCGCTCGAACACTCGGGTGCTCCCACATGTCAGTGTGCATGGCCGGAGCGATAAGGACGGGAGCGGAACTAGCCAAAAGGGTCGTGCCCAGTAGGTCTCCGGCGAGGCCAGCCGCCATAGACGCCATCGTGTGGGCGGTCGCCGGGGCAACGACTATTAGATCAGCGTTTTGACCTAATGCCACGTGGCGCACGGTGGCGACATCATCAAACAACTCGGTGGCAACAGCATTGCGCGACACCGCTTCCCAGGTAGGAGTTCCCACGAATTTCAAGGCAGATTCGGTAGGAATCACCGTGACGTCTGCTCCTCGACGAACAAGATCTCTCACGAGACTGACCGCTTTATACGCGGCGATACCTCCCGATACACCCACCACAATTGTGGGGTGTAGGGGTGCCGCAGCGGGCGCCATGAACGTCCTTACGCAGCGTTGTGGTGCAGAACGAGCTTGCCCTCGTTGATTTCCCGCAGAGCGATGCTGAGAGACTTTTCTTCGATGGTGGAGGACACCAGAGGTCCCACGTGCTCGTAGATGCTGCCGTCACCAAGATCGGAATAGTAGGCGTTGATTTGGCGCGCACGCTTGGACGCAAAAATCACAAGCTGATACTTCGAATCAACAACACTCAGCAGTTCATCGATAGGCGGCTTGATAATTCCATCGCGATTCAACGACATGTTTACTCCTTGGAAGCTCTGGCCTCACGTGAGGCACGGACTAAGTCTACGATGCTTTGCCCTGAATGCGCGACGTCGTGATTGGTCACCACGGCGTCCCACCTTTCCTGCGTGCGAAGTTCTCGCCGAGCAGTGGCCAGACGTTTCTTCCGCTGGGGCGCATCCTCGGTTCCACGGCCCACTAGGCGGCGCTCAAGTTCTTCAAAGCTTGGCGGTGCGACAAAGACCGTCAACGCTGAGCCAATGGCCCGTCTGACGGCTTTTGCGCCTTGGATGTCGATTTCCAGAATGACGTCTGTGCCCTGGTCGAGTTGAACCTCCACCGCTGCTTGGGGCGTCCCGTAGCGGTGCTGGCCATGAACAAGCGCCCACTCGAGCAACTCATCCCGGGCAACCATGTCATCAAACTGACCTTCTGAGACAAAGAAATAATGATCTCCCTCTTTCTCCCCCACTCTCGGTGCTCGGGTCGTTGCTGAGACACTAAGAGCAAACCCCTCTTGGTGGTCGAGTATCCACCGAGCAATAGTTCCTTTGCCCACACCGCTGGGTCCCACGATGATCAGGAGCTGGCCTCGAAACTGGGTGCAGTAACGGCGAAAAAGGGTTACCACTTCTGCGCGCAACGCCGTCCTTTGTCGTA
>CAYUJX010000026.1:0-13364 GCA_964445125.1 uncultured Microbacteriaceae bacterium | reverse complement strand
TTGACCCGCCATCCAAAATCGACGTCTTCAAAAAACATAAAGAAAGACTCATCGAAGCCGCCCAGCTGATCGAAGACCTCGCGGCGCACAAACATGGCAGCGCCGGTTCCAAAAAGAACAGGGCGTGACTCTTGCGTGTTCTTGCTCGACATCTTGTCACCCGTGTGAGGGCGATATCCCATGCCGTACCAGGTCAGGCCCGAGCCTTGGTAGTCAATTCGTGTCCCATCCCAACTCACCACGTTGCTCGCCACCGCCCCGACCGCTTCGTAGGTGTCAAAGCTTTCCACTGCGGCGCTGACCCAGTGTTCATCGGGTTTAGCATCGCTGTTGAGAAACGCCACGATGTCTCCCGTGGAGTGGGTAGCACCCAGGTTGCAGCCACCGGCAAAGCCAGAATTTGTGGGTGATTCAACGAGAGTGATGGTGTGGGGGGAGCCTTTCAACCTCGACACGCTGTCGTCGCCCGAGGCGTTATCCACCACAACGATTTGAAGGACATCCGGGTACTGCGCCAGAGAACTCAGTGATTCGATTGCCTCCAGGGTGTCCGTGGCACCCCGATAGTTCACTAACACCACGCTGACGCGGGGATTGCTCGCCATGAAAACTTCCCTACGACCTAGTGTTAAGGCAACCTGCCATAATTAGCCTACGGTCTACCTTGGCCTTGGAAGACGAAGGGCCTCCCCCATGTTTGCTCCGCGCGCTTGGCTAAGGCGAAAAGTTGCCCGAGCAGCGTATGAACTTTTTAGAGAATCACGTTACTTTGATGCGCCGTGGTATCGCAAAAACCAGCTTCGCGGGTTGTCAAAAATTCAGGACCCAATCTGGCACTACATCGCCCTCGGCTGGAGGGAACATCTGGCTCCCTCCCCACTATTCGACCCTGAATATTATGAGACAAAGAACGACGATGTTAGGGCAGCCAGAATTAATCCCTTGCACCACTATCTCGCTCATGGGAGGGCAGAGCAACGGCTGCCGCTTCGATCGGCGAAGGAAACCATCGATTACTACCTCCCCGACGCGGCAGACCTCCGCACCTTCCTCACGCCTTCTTTGGGTCAACACCGCGTGAGTATCCTTTTGGACTCGCTTTCTGCGGAAAATCTTGACTCAAAGACGGGCGACGCGCTTTCCCTTGCCGCGAAAATTGCCCTTCAGCGAAAAGCAACCCTTCGAGTCTTGTATCGCGGGATAGAGATTGATGCCGCTGAGATTTCTCGGGCGCTTGACCCCTTCGGGGCCGAATTCCTCAGATCCCTTGAAATTACTCGCGCTCCCAATACACGGGCCTATTCAGATATCCCATTTTTTGATGATGAGGTCTCCCTTGCCACGTCCTGGAGTAGCGCACAGGCGATGCGATTTGCCAGCGATGGCCCATCGTCTCTCGTCCTCGTGACAGCGGGCTCAGCGCCGGCTGATGGGGAGGATCACAGCTCCCTCGCCCCGAAGGCCTCTCTCCTCCCGGGCATAGCGCTCGCAAGGAACACGCGTGAATTGAGGGAGGCCTGGAGGAATCAGGTGATGCCTCTGCCCACGAAAGCCCCTGATAATCTCGCACAAGCATTCGAGCTCGCACCTGGGCAGGGCGGCCCCTGGCGTCTCGGAGTAATCGCCACACCCCAGTCGAATCCTGGGAATTACGCGTTAACAATCGAGGCGATCACTCAGTGGCTGACGAGGACACACCCCGACGAATGTCCAGTCCAAATATTTTTTGTCTCCGAGGAGCCGAAACCCTTGTCCTTCCTTGAGGAGATCCAACCTGTCTTCCTTGGCCTGGAGGGGTCCGGGAAGCCAGCGGCCAAGGTGCACGCCGTCATGGTTCTCGCCGCGGAGTGCTCTGATTTCGCCGATGACCTCTGTTCCCGCGGAGTGAATGTAGTGAGCTCTTCAACCGGGCAAACTGAACCCTGCCTCACCATCGACCCCTCTGGTGCCGCGCGCTTTTCGGCACCACCGAGTGCATCAGAAATAGCGCGCGGGCTGGAAGCCCTTCATCATCGCTTTACAGAACTGGCGGAAAGCCGACGATGAGCGCACTGGAGCCATGGGGAAAGTCTTTGCGCGAGCGGCTCGCCATGCTGAAGCTCGGGACGCGACGCGTGGCATATTTTGCCCCCAAGCCAGATTCAGGTAGTTTTCGTTACCGTTGCTACAACACCGCCCAGGCCATTAATTCCCACAGCCCTGCGCTGTCAGCATCCTATTTTTTCCTGAGCGATCTGGACCATATCGAGGACCTCAGTGACCACGCCGACTTTCTGGTGGTGTTCAGAACTCCATACGACACTGACGTAGATCGTCTTATCTCTAAGTTTCGCAGGGCTGAAAAGAAGGTCTTTTTCGACATTGACGACCTCGTTTTTGATGAACGCTTCGCCCCTCTTGTAGCCTCCAGTTTGAACCACAAACTATCGTGGGGAGGCGGAATTGACTCCTGGTTTTCTTACTTCGCCAACACCGGTGCCTGCATGAAACTGTGCGATGAGGTGATCACGACAAACACATTCTTGGCGGAGAGGGTGCGAGAGTATTCTGGCCTTCCCACCACCGTCATTCCCAACTTTGTCAATCAGGAGCAACTCGAGGTTTCCCGGGGCATTTGCGTCGAAAAGAAGGGGCCAAAGAGTGGGAAGGGGCTAAACCTTGGATACTTCAGTGGAAGTCCGACGCACGCGAAAGATTTCTCTGTCGCCGAAGCAGGAATAGCCGCGTTTCTCTCCGGGTCACCGGATTCGACGCTGACCATCTTGGGCCACTTGGAATTGCCCCAGCAGCTTGCAATTTTTGGGTCTCGAATAGTGGAGAAGACCTACATGAATTTCCTCGAACTCCAGTCGGCCATTGCCGAAGTCGACGTCAACCTAGTGCCACTGCAGTCAAGCCCCTTCACCTTTTCAAAGTCCGAGCTGAAGTTCTTCGAAGCGGCACTCGTTGAGACGCTCACACTCGCGACCCCAGCACCTGTCTTTAGCGCATCGATTTCTGACGGCGATACAGGATTCTTGGCATCCGCATCCGAGTGGGCTTCCAAGCTCGAGGAGATTCAAAGCATCGGTCCTCAGGCGCGCAAACGAATTGCGAGCAAGGCGAAGGCAGCGGCGCTTGACACATTTTCGCCGGCTGCTGCGAGTTCCCTGCTCAATAAGCTATTTTCCCAAGAGAGCTAGAGTAGAAATCATGAAGGCCAGACTATCCGGGCGTGATAGCAAGTGGGCCCTGAGGATAAGAGACCGCGTGACACTGGCCACCAAGGGTGTCGGTGGTCCTGTTCTCTCCACTTTGGCCATCTCACTACTTCTCCTTCTCTCACTTGGGAGCTGGGCTTTCGCTTCTGCGGTCGGCGGCGGTCCCGATGATGACTACCACTTGACGAGCGTTTGGTGCTCAAGTTTCTCGGGAGACACCTGCGAGGTTGACCCAAACGGAGAGGGTGTCTTCATTCCCGAAGCGCTGCGTGAAGGGATCTACTGTTACTACCACCAACCGACCCGCAGCGCCGGTTGCCAGCCTTTCCTTGACGGTTCTGACTCCCGACCAGATGTCCCTTTTGCTCACAACAACCCCAGCCGAAATCTTTACCCCGACACGTACTACCAAGTCGGCAACCTTCTTAAGACAGAGAATATTGAACGGACGGCCTTATCAATCAGGTTCCTCAATATCGGTGTATTCCTGACCTTGGGTATCGCGCTGTTTTGGGCTCTCCCCCTGCACAGAAGAAACACTTTGGTGTGGATGTGGGCGCTCACCATGGTTCCCATGGTGATGTTTATCGTCGCATCGAGCAACCCGAGCGCGTGGGCCCTGACTGCAGTGGGAGGCGGATGGCTTGCGCTCCTGGGATATTTGGAGACACGAGGCGCGCGGGCGGGGGTCCTCGCCAGCCTCTATCTACTCTGCGCAGTCCTGGCCGTTAGCTCCCGGGTTGACTCGGTCCTCTATCTGGGGCTCGCCTCGCTCCTAGCAGTTTTTCTTTCCCAGACTCGAGGGGTCCTCCTGCTGAAGAAGATGTGGATTGCACTTGTGGGAGTTTTATTCGTGGTCGCGAGGCTCATCGCAAACCCAGCCAACCTCGAGCGGGTCATCGAGGGGCTGGGTCAAAGATCTGGGGGTAACGAAAATCCGTTGCCGTGGACTCAGTCAACCGAAGTATTGGAAAGCGGAGCTTTCGACTGGTCCCTCCTATGGAATAACCTGTGGAGTGTCCCGGGATTATGGCTCGGAACTTTTGGGGGACACCCCTGGGGGTCACTCGGGTGGCTCGACACAAAGCTTCCACAGATTGTCTTGTTCTGCACTTTAACGGTTTTAGCGGGAGTAATTTTCGCAGCCCTCAAGAGTTTTGACACAAAAAAATCCCTGTCACTTGCGGTCGCGATGGGTGCGCTCTGGATCATGCCGCTCTACCTTCTTCAACTGGGCGGCTTCCAAGTGGGAGAGGAAATCCAGCCCCGCTACCTCCTGCCACTCACCGTATTGGCCGTCGGCATCTTGGTCTTAGGTTCAGCGCAGCGGCCTTTCACTCTCAGTGTGAGACAGCAATGGTTTGCCGTGGTGGCGCTTTCTTTGGCGAATGCGGTTGCTCTTCACACCAATCTGCGGCGATATGTTACCGGCACACTCGTGGAGGGTTTCAACTTAGAGTCGCCCCAGGAATGGTGGTGGCCCTTCATGCCTGAGCTCATCAGCCCGACATTCGTGTGGGCTATCGGCACGCTTTCCTTCGCACTCGTCCTGTGGGCTCTCTTAGTAAAGAGAATGGGCCCACAAATAGAAGCAAGCGAGCGAGTAGAAGACCTCGAGAGGGTCGTGAGATAGGCGGGAAACGCTTATTCAATCGATGCTTGGTATTTGGCCACCATTTCTTGGGCTGTTCCTGTTCCCAGGAGATGACCAGAGCTAATCCATGACACCTGGTCGCAGAGGTCCTCCATCACGCTCATCGAATGGCTGACGACAATAATGGTCCGCCCCTGTTGCGTGAATTCCCGGAATTTCTGAAAGCACTTTCGCTGAAATTCCTCATCTCCCACCGAGAGCACCTCGTCAACAACAAGAATGTCGGGGTTGACATGAATCGCGATGGAAAAGCCCAATCTCACATACATCCCCGAGCTGTAGTTCTTCACCGGCTGGTCGAGAAACCTCTCAACTCCAGAGAAATCCACGATGGCGTCAAACTTTCCGTCAATTTCTTTCTTTGACATCCCCAGTATCGATCCATTGAGATAGATATTTTCCCGGCCGGAGAGTTCAAGGTGGAAACCGGAACCCACCTCCAATAACGATGCCATCCTCCCGCGATACTCAACTGTTCCCTGGGTCGGCCAGTAAATTTTCGCAAGACACTTAAGTAGCGTGGATTTACCAGAACCGTTTGAGCCAATCAGGCCGTGTGTATGACCCTCCTGCACATCGAAAGAGATTCCCTCCAAAGCCCAAAAATCCTCGTGGCGAGAAGTCCGGCCACGCAAAATAGCCGACTTGAGGGTCTGGTTTCTCTCGTGATAGAGCCTGAATTTCTTGCTGACATCACTCACTCGAACTGCCCAATCACTCATAGAAGCTCCGCCAATTCTTTCTCCCTGCGGGCATACATCCATAACCCTCCGCCAAGAGCGACAAGTGTCCAGCCCACGGCAATCAGCACCGTTGTCATGTCAGGCGCCCTGTTGTCGTACAGAAGATTCCTAAATATTTCTATGAAACCCTCAACGGGATTGAGCGTGTAAAGGTCGAGCAAGGTGATGGGCGAGCCGGCAAGCCCGCCCAAAGCGTCCGACTGGGTTTTTACCAGTTCCACGGGATAGAGAATTGGGGTGAGATAAAACCAGAACTGCAAAACAATCGTCAACAGATACGCCAAGTCCCGGAAATAGACGTTGATGATGGAAAAAATCATCGCAAGACCAACAGAAAATAGAGCAAAGACAACCATAAATACCGCGACAAGCGGTATCCATGGAAGAACGTAAGAACCAAGAAAGGACAGGGCAACAACGAGAACGGCCATTTCCAAAAGCCAGGTGAAAAATGTGGCATTCGCGAGAGAAAGCGGGAGCATGATTCTGGGGAAATAAACTTTCTGAATCAACCCGGCATTAGAAACCAAGGCGTCCGTACCTGAACTCACGACACGGTTGAAGAACAACCAGGGCAACAGCCCACAGACCAACCACATTGCGTAATTGTCGATCCCACTGGGATCGCCGACTTGTGCGGGAAGCCGGAAGATAAAAGAAAAAATGAAGGTATAAATTACTATTGCCGCAACGGGATTAGCTAACGACCACAGTTGCCCCAGAGCCGTGCGACGGTATTTGCCTCTCACCTCGCGGTTGGTGAGGTTGTAAAGAAGTTCCCTGGAACGCCAAATGTCTCCCACATATGTCATGGGGCGAGTAGCCGATCCAAGTAGGTGCCGTAGCCACTCTTGCGCAACGGCGCTGCTAAGTCAGACAGCGCCTGACCGTCAATCCAGCCCGCCCGCCAGGCAATCTCTTCAATGCAGCCAATCTTTAGTCCCTGGCGTTCTTCAATGACGCGCACATATTCAGAAGCCTGCATCATCGACTCAAATGTCCCGGTGTCTAGCCAGGCGACACCCCTATCAAGGACCTGAACGGTAAGCGCGCCGCGTTGCAAGAAATGGTCGTTGATGGCTGTGATTTCCAGCTCGCCACGCTCGCTGGGAGTAATCGTGTGAGCTGCCTCAACGACGGACGAGTCATAAAAATAGAGGCCCGGCACAGCAAAATTACTCTTGGGTTTGCGTGGTTTCTCTTCGATGGAGCGCACCTTCATGTCGGAATCAAATTCCACAACTCCGTACGCCTCCGGGTGGGAAACATGGGTTGCAAAAATGAGCCCCCCTTCGATGGTGGAATGAGCTCGCAACGACTTCCCCAAACCGGTCCCGTGGAAAATGTTATCGCCCAGAACCAATGCCACAGAATCATCACCTATGAAGTGCTCACCAATCAAAAAGGCCTGCGCAAGTCCCTCAGGTCGTTCTTGAACGGCATACGAAAGAGATATTCCCAAGTTGGATCCATCCCCGAGAAGATCCTGAAATTGGCTTTGGTGCTCGGGTGTCGAAATGATCAGTACATCCCGGATGTCCGCCATCATCAACGTCGATAGCGGGTAGTAAATCATCGGCTTGTCGTAAATCGGCATCAATTGTTTGGAAATACCTCGAGTAATGGGCCACAGTCGTGTGCCAGATCCGCCCGCAAGAATGATGCCCTTCATCGCCGTACTACCCTTCCCACCGGGGAAGCATCCCTTGCTGCAGGGCTTCGGCAAGGTTCGGGGCCTCCAGGTCTTTGGGGGACACCAGCAACTCATCTCGGCCGAAAGGAAAGTCCAAAGCTATCTCTGGATCCAGCGGATTAATCGCGTGTTCGGCGTGGGGTTTGTAGTGATCGGTAACCAAGTAGGTGACGACGGTCTCGGGTTCAAGTGCAACAAAAGCATGGCCCAATCCGACGTCAAGGAGCACCGCGTTTCTTTCGGCGGCGCTGATGGTGACAGCATCCCACTGCCCGAACGTCGGCGACCCCACTCGAATATCCACGACATAGTCACGGATTGCCCCCACCACGCACATCACATACTTTGCCTGCCCGGGGGGAACATCTGCGAAGTGGATGCCTCGGAGAGAACCTTGAGCGGAGACCGAAAGGTTGGCCTGCGTGGTATGAAAAGACAGCCCGGTGTGTTCACGAATCAGGTCTGAGCGAAACCATTCAACGAAGTGTCCGCGCTCATCAACGTGGCTCCGATTCGACACCGTAAAAGAACCCGGAATGCGCAACGAGACAATATCCACCAGCACACCTTACCAATCCGTCAACGATGGAGTGGGGGCAGCTCAAAAATCAGACCACCTTCCGGTACGCGTGCTGCAAGGTCTGAATCCCTCGCCACAATTTTGCGGCCTTGAGCCACACCAGAAGATAACCCCACACCCTCGCCGAAAGAAAGTTGGCCCGAGAGATACCGGTGGTGCCAGCATCCAGAATCAGCGTTGACCCCACCCGAGCAAGGGGAAGACTGGGGAGAGCCACTTCCCTTGATTTTTTGAGCGCTCTTTTGCGGAACAGGAAATCTTTTCCATATATCCCAGCAAAATCTTCGTCATGGCCCCCGATGGACCAGTACAGCTCCTTCGACATGAAGTAGCTGTTCGGGTGAGGTTCTCTGACTCCACCCCCATCGAGCTTGATTCGGCCAAAAGTATAAAAAACCGACGGGTCCTTTTCCATGTTAATCAAGGCGCTAAGTGTTTCCGCCGGAACAACATGATCAATGTCCGTGAGCAACAACCACCGTGACCGCGCCTCATGGGCGCCAATATTTCGCGCCGCGTCCTGGTTCCACCGAATGTCCTTTGCAACGCGATAGATAGATACGTGAGGGAGCGGTGCGGGCCGCATTACCTCAGCGGCGGCTGAGTGGGGTGAAGCATCGTCCACAATGATGACCTCAATACGGTCTTGCACACGGCTCTCATACTGGGATATTTTGTTCCACTGGAGCGCAAGCATTTGCGGGTTGTCGTAGTAAGCAAACACGAGGGAAATTTCCTGCTGGCTCTGTGCCTCAGAGCGAGGGGAGGAGTCTTTAGGCACGCCTTCAATCTACTCTCCAGCATGAGAGCACCGAGGGGCCTCACGCGGGCCAACTAGACTTATCGCGATTGAAGGCCCGTTTTGTGGCTTGTCCGAAGGAGAGCGCGCATGAAAATCTTTGTTACTGGCGGAGCAGGGTTTATCGGGTCAAACTTTGCGCGAATGGCACTCTCTGGACAATTACCGGGCCTCGAAGAGGCTCACATCACCGTTTTTGACGCTTTGACCTATTCGGGAACGCTCACCAACCTGGAGGCGGTTCAGGATTCCCCCCGCTACACGTTTATCCGTGGCGACATCCGCGATAGCGCGGCAGTCGGTGAGGCCCTGGCCGGTCATGACGCCATCGTCCACTTTGCTGCGGAAAGCCATGTTGATCGATCCGTGACGGACTCACGAATCTTCGTGGAAACGAATGTGCTAGGCACCCAAACTCTTCTCGACCAGTCGCTCGCCCTGGGTATTAATCGGTTTGTCCATGTGTCGACAGATGAGGTCTACGGGAGCATCGATGAGGGATCGTGGGATGAACACCAGCCGCTGTTGCCCAACTCCCCTTACTCGGCCAGCAAAGCAGCAAGCGACCTTCTGGTGCGCAGCTACTTCGTCACCCACGGGTTGAATGCCTCCACGACGAGGTGCAGCAACAACTATGGGACCCACCACTTTCCCGAAAAGGTGATCCCGCTCTTTGTCACAAACCTGCTTGATGGCCTAAAAATTCCGCTCTACGGTGACGGGGCTAATGTTCGAGACTGGCTTCACGTTGATGATCACTGCCGGGGTATTGCCCTGGTGTTAGAGGGGGGCACACCCGGTGAGACCTACAACATCGGAGGAGGAACCGAGCTCACCAATACAGAGCTCACCCACCTTCTTCTGGACGCCACCGGGCGGGATGAATCCTTTATTGAGCGCGTCGAGGACCGGAAAGGTCACGACCGCCGCTACAGCGTCAACATCGGTAAAATTCGAAGCGAACTCGGCTACGAACCGCAGGTTCCCTTTGAATCCGGCCTTGCCGATGTTGTGCAGTGGTACCGGGAAAACCGTGCGTGGTGGGAGCCCTTGAAGGAGCAGACCACCCCGTGACAAAGATTCTCGTCATTGGGGCAGGCGGAATGCTCGGCACGGACGTGATGCGCACTCTCTCGTCTTTCAATCCTCGCGGGATGACCCACGCAGACCTCGATATCCGGGAGGCATCCGATGTTGACGCCGCGGTTTTGGGATGTGACGTGGTCGTCAATACCGCTGCCTACACGCGGGTTGATGAAGCAGAGAGCCACCGCGAACTAGCTTTTGCCATCAACGCCCAGGGTGCGGGCAACATCGCTCGCGCGGCTCACACGGCCAACGCTCGACTCATCCACGTTTCCACTGACTACGTTTTCGAAGGAAACGCCTCTATTCCCTACGCTGAGAACGCTCCCACCAACCCGCTTTCGGTGTACGGAGCATCAAAACTTGCGGGCGACGAGGCCGTGCAAGAAGAACATGGAGACCTTTCGACAATTCTCCGAACATCGTGGCTCTACGGGGAGAATGGCTCAAGCTTCCCCCGCACCATGCTTCGCTTAGGCCAGGAAAATCCCACAGTGAGTGTTGTTGAGGACCAAAGGGGCCAACCCACGTGGACGATGGATGTCGCCCGTATGATCAAGAACCTCATCGAATCGTCCATTCCCTCAGGAATGTTCCACGCCACCAACTCCGGCCACACCAGCTGGTTTCTTTTCGCCCAGCACCTGTTTGAACGTGCCGGCTGGGACCCCGAGCGCGTCCTTGCGACACAAAGCGTAGATTTCCCTCGACCAGCCCCTAGGCCGGCGTGGTCCGTCCTGGGCCACGCCCACTGGCACAAAGCATCTTTGCCACTCCCGCGGCCCTGGGAGAGCGCTTTCGGTGAAGCGTGGGAGTCTTTCATCCACCAATGGGCCAAGGCATCCTAACCACATGAAAGTCCCGGAGACGTTAGGCCTTGTCGTCATTGGATATCGCTCTGACGAGGTCTGGAAACCGTTTTTTGACAGTCTCCGAAGTTCCACCATCACCCCTGCCGCCATTGTGGTGGTCGAAAACTCTCCCGCCGTATCTCCCGCCCTTGAGCGCTTCCCGGACCTGCCCATCACCGTCGTTCACCGCAGCGACAACCCTGGTTACGGCACGGCAGCGAACGCTGGAGTTGCAGCTCTCAGCCAAGACATTGCTCACATTGTCATTTGCAATCCCGATGTGACCCTGCATCCCGAGGCGTTGGCAAGGCTGCTGTCCACCCTGGAAACAGACGTGCACACAGGAACGGTGGGACCCCGACTTCTCACCGCAAGGGGTGGGGTCTACCCTTCTGCCCGAGCAATTCCGGGGATAAGAATTGGCATTGGGCACGCACTTTTGGGCAATGTGTGGCCCACCAATCCTTGGTCACACAAGTACCTCGGAGATTACAAACGCACCGAATCACACTCTGTCGGGTGGCTTTCCGGAGCATTTCTTCTCGTTCGCCGGACAGCCTTTGACGCTGTGGGAGGGTTTGACGAGGGGTACTTTATGTTTTTTGAAGACGTTGACCTAGGTTTCCGTCTCAAGAAACGCGGCTTTCGCAGCGTCTACGTCCCCGCAGCGGAAGTGACGCATAGCGGCGCTCACGCAACTCAATCGGACATGCCGGCCATGATCTCTGCTCACCACCGCAGTGCCGCGAGATTTCTCTCAGCCCTCTATCCGAGGAAACGGCATATCTTCTTGCGCGCAGTTCTCAAAGTCGGCCTCACAACCCGATCGCTTATCGCATCCCGACTGGCACAGAACAGGCACACCAAGATCTAGCGCGGAAGCTTTTTATCCAAAACGCTTCGAGTTTGAGCCTCGCTAAAAGCCTCAAGGTAGTCGGCAATGCTGGCATATGAATGAGCGAGAATTCGCAACGCGAGGAGACCTGCGTTTCGTGCTTGGCCAATTCCCACCGTTGCCACTGGAACACCAGAGGGCATTTGGACAATCGACAGCAGCGAATCCATCCCGTCTAAGGTCGTGAGGGGAATAGGAACACCAATAACGGGCAGAATCGTCATCGACGCAACCATCCCCGGTAAATGGGCGGCTCCTCCCGCTCCCGCCACGATGACCTCAAAGCCTTGAGCCCTTGCCTTCGTAGCGAACTCCACCATTTTCTCCGGGGTTCGGTGCGCCGACACAATGTCAGATACCACCTCAACCCCGGCATCCCTCAGAATCTCTGCGGCCTCTTTCATGACGGGCCAGTCAGAATCTGACCCCATGATGACGGCAACCTTAGGAACTCCCACGTTGACCATCGTAGTTGTCCCCCTCCAAGATTGCTCGAGCAGCGAGCGCGGCGGACAGCGTATTTTCCACACCGCTTCCCACCGCAACGCAGTGTCCAACTTTCCGGCCAAGCCGCGGAGCTTTCTGGTAGTCATGAATCTTAACGGCAGGAAACTCCTCCGCGGCGAGCTTCGCTAAGTGTCCATCGAGACGACCAAAGATGTTGGCCATCACTCCGAATTCCTGAATCAGCTGGGGCGCACCGAGGGGAAAGCCGGCCACCGCACGCAAGTGCTGCTCGAACTGACTCGTGAGGGAAAGCTCGGTAAAAACATGACCCGAGTTATGTGGGCGCATGGCTAATTCGTTCACCAGAATTCGTGCGTCTGCCGTTTCGAAAAGCTCCACGGCAAGGACCCCCACAACATTAATCGCAGAAGCAATCGTGCTGGCGATACTTTCTGCCTGACGTGCGCCCTCAGTACTCATGCCTGGCGCTGGAGCCAACACCTCAGAGCACACCCCGTTGACCTGTCTCGTTTCCACCACAGGCCACGCGACCCATTCACCGCTGGGCCTTCTGGCACCCAGTTGGGCAAGTTCTCGGCGAAAATCCACCTTTTCCTCGAGCAGCACCGGGCCCAGCGCACACCACTCCTCGGCCTCTGCCCAGCTCGCAATGACCCGCACCCCTTTGCCGTCGTAGCCACCCACAGGAAGCTTGGCGACACAAGGGAAACCTCCCACCTCACCCAGGGCCTGGTCTCGATGAGTCGACGACTCGATGACAGTCCACCTGGGCTGCGGAACGCCCAGGTCCTGAAGAGCTCGTCGCATCACAATCTTGTCGTGGGTGAGAGCCAACGCACCAGGGGGTGGGTAAACACCGACACCCTCCGCGCACAAAGCCTCCAGATGGGCGATGGGGACATGCTCATGGTCAAAGGTAATTACATCGCAGTTGTGAGCAAACGAGGTGAGCTCCTCCAGGTTCGCATAGTCCCCGACATAGGTCGCTGCCATCGCTGCCGAAGAGCCCTCAGACTCCGCAAAAACCCTCAGTTCAATACCGAGGTTCAGAGCGGCAGGAATCATCATGCGAGCCAGCTGACCGCCTCCGATAACCCCTACGCGCACCATATAAACACCCTATTGGTAAAGATGGTGGACATCAGCCGCCACGATCTCCACGTCCACCCCGTGTGCGTTTCTGACAATCAGGCGCCCCTCCCCGTCCACACCCCGCGCCACACCGCGCCATGACTCACCGGTGACCGGGACAACATCAACCGCGCGATTTACGGTGAGTAGCTTATTGCTCACGAAAGTGTGCACGTCGGAACGTTCCCATGTCTGTGATGTGCGCAAAAGACTAAAGAAACCCGCCAGAATCCCATCGATAACAGCATCACCGGCGTCCATGAA